>JAICLE010000092.1 GCA_025927545.1 Gemmatimonadales bacterium | reverse complement strand
GGACCACGCGGTCGAGGAGGGCTTCCTGCTGGACGCCCACCGGAACTCCATCATGGTCGAATCCGAGCCGAAGGCGCTCCTCGAGCGGATCCGCGCCTGGGCGCCGGGGGGAGAGGCGCCATTGATGGGGAGAACGAATCGATAGGAGGGATCGCGTCGGGGGCCGGCATCGCGCCTTGCTCTTCGGACTCGTGGGATTGTTGTCGGGTTCACCACAGAGGCACGGAGGGCACAGAGGGGGCTCGGACACGGAGCGCATCAGGGAGCGGAGCCACCACCAAGTTGTGGGTGTTGTCCAGGTCCTAGGCGCCTTTCCGGTTTGGAATACCTCTGTGCCCTCTGTGCCTCTGTGGTGAACCCGACAACAATCCCCACGAGTCCGAAGACCCAGGCGCGATGCCGGCCCCGGCGCCGTCCCTCCTATCGATTCGTTCTCCCCATCAATGGCGCCTCGCCCCCCGGCGCCCAGGCGCGGATCCGCTCGAGGAGCGCCTTCGGCTCGGATTCGACCATGATGGCGTTCCGGTGGGCGTCCAGCAGGAAGCCCTCCTCGACCGCGTGGTCCAGAAACGCGATCAGCGCGTCGAAGTACCCGGCCGTGTTGAGGATGCCAGACGGCTTGGCATGGATACCGAGCTGGCCCCAGGTGAGGATCTCGAAGAAGCCCTCGAGGGTGCCGATCCCGCCGGGGAGCGCGATGAAGCCGTCGCTCAAATCGGCCATCTGGGATTTGCGCTGGTGCATGGAGGCCACGACGATCAGGTCGGGAATGCCCTGATGCGCGGCTTCCTTCTGGATCAACTGCTGGGGAATGATGCCGGTGACGTGGCCGCCGCCCTCCTGGACCGCGTCGGCCAGCTCGCCCATGATGCCCACGCTGGCGCCGCCGTAGACCAGCTCGATCCCTTCGGCCGCGAGCAGGGCGCCGAGCTCCCGGGCGGCGTCGCCGTACTCGGGGCGGGAGCCGGCGTTGGTGCCGCAGAAGACGCAGAGGCGGGAGATGTTGGTCGGCATGCTGGAAGGTAACCGCGTGATCGGTGAGCGGTGAGCGGGCGGCTCGGCGGCCGCGGTCCGAACAGGTCGGACCGCGGCATGAATGGGAGGGGAGGCCTGCTTAACGGCCGGCACGCGTCCGGAATCGGCGGGCCGCGGTCGGCAGGAGCCGGGATGCGTTCATTATTGCCGGGCCGCGTGCGTAGGAGAGCAACCTGCGATCGTGGGGGGCTGGAGCGCCGTCATGATGTCGGGAGCGCAGTCATGATGAAGCAACCTGCGACCATAATGGACCGGCTCGCGGGTGCCATGAAGCGGCACCGGTTTCAGGAGCGGCCGGGCGACGACAAAGGATCGGGACGCAACGGCAAGACGTCTCCCGGAAGCGCCGATTCCCGGGGTCGTAATACGCCATCTCGAACACGTGATCGTGATTTTGAGGGCGGATCCGGGCGTCGTGTGGCGGCAATCCTCAGGGCGGCCGGCGCGGTTGCAATGACAGGACCAGCGGTCGAGGTTCCGGTACCAGCGACGGTCCTGTCCGCCCCTCGAGGCTGGCGGCGGCCGCATGCGCACGGCATTTACAATCTGGAATCGGAGTTCCCTTCATGCCCCACCTCCCGCATCGCACCATCGGTCCCGATGACTTCCCCGTCTCCGCCCTCGGCCTCGGCTGCATGGGCATGTCGGAGTTCTACGCCGGCCGGAACGACGAGGAATCCGTCGCCACCATCCACCGCGCCCTCGACCTCGGCGTGGACTTCCTCGACACGGCCGACATGTACGGGCCGTTCACCAACGAGCGCCTCGTGGGCCGCGCCATCAAGGGGCGGCGGGAGGAGGTGAAGCTGGCCACGAAGTTCGGCAACGAGCGGGGCGAGGACGGGAGCTGGCTCGGGGTGAACGGGCGGCCCGACTACGTGCGGAAGGCGTGCGACGGGTCGCTCAAGCGGCTCGGCACCGACTACATCGACCTCTACTATCAGCACCGGGTGGACCGGACGGTCCCCATCGAGGAGACGGTAGGTGCCATGGGCGACCTGGTCCGGGCCGGCAAGGTGCGCCACCTGGGGCTCTCAGAGGCGGCACCCGCCACGATCCGGCGCGCCGTGACCGAGCACCCGATCACGGCCCTCCAGACGGAATACTCGCTCTGGACCCGGGACCCCGAGGACGAGGTGCTGCCCACCTGCCGGGAGCTGGGGATCGGCTTCGTCGCCTACAGCCCGCTCGGACGGGGGTTCCTCACGGGACGGTTCAAGACGATCGACGACCTCCCGGCCGACGACTACCGGCGGAACTCGCCCCGGTTCCAGGGGGAGAACTTCCAGAAGAATCTGGACCTGGTGGCGCGGGTGGAGGAGATCGCGCGGCGGAAGAAGTGCACGGCGTCGCAGCTCGCGCTGGCCTGGGTGCTGGCGCAGGGTGAGGACATCGTGCCGATTCCAGGCACCAAGCAGCGCAAATATCTGGAGGAGAACCTGCGCGCGCTCGAGGTGGAGCTCACGGCGGGAGACCTGGAGGAGATCGACGAGGCGGCGCCCAAGGGGGTGGCGGCGGGGGAGCGGTATGTCGAATCGGGGATGCGCAGCGTGAACGGCTGAGCATTTGAGATCAGCCCGTCCCCAGCCGGGCCGCGCACGAGGGGATACCCCCGCTCCGGACAAGCCGACAGGTCTCCGCGGGGGTATCCCCTCGTGTTTGCCCTCGGTTCCATCCGTTCCCCCGTCGGTGGCCGTCGCCGTCGTCGGTCAGTGGAGCATCCGCCTGACGAGCTTCACCATCGCCTCTTTCCGGTTGGGGATCGTGGTGCTGAGCGGATAGTTCATCCGTGCGTGGTACAGCGTCTCGCCCGCGCGCGTGGCAGCCTCGCTTCCGGAGCGTGAGCCGAATGCCCAGCCGCCGTCTCCCACGTCGATCCGGTCCGCGCCGGCCGACGAGCCGAGCGTGATCTTCGCGCGCGACTGGACCGAGTCGAACAGCGCCTCCGCGCCCCGCGCCGGTTTCACCGACAGCTCGAGCGTCACCGTCGGGTCCGACTCCAGCGCGTACGAACAGAGCCCGCTCGCCCGCATCCCGTTGAACATGAGCCGTACCGGTTCCTCGATGACCTTGCCCACTTCCTCGACCGACAGCGGGCATCCGCCCGCCGCGACCGTCGGCCCGCCCGCCTCGGCCTTCGCCGCCGCGAGGCGCTCGAGGGCGGGGCCAGCCAGCTTGATGGCGCCGGCGAGGTCGGCGGACGACATGAGGTAGCCGATGCTCAGTGCCCGGGCGCCCTTGAGGAGGACGAGGTCGCCCGAGAGGCCGACCTGGATGTCGTCCCACGGACCTTCGAGCGTATCGGCCGCGACGCCGCCGGAGACGTCCGCCACCTGGCTCACCACGTTGCTGCCCATGCGCTCGACGTCTACGGTGGACCGCCCGTAGGTCCACTCGGGCGTGAGCACGAGCACGTGATGGCCCGGCGTGAAGTACCCGCAGCTCGGGCCCGCAGGGTCCGCGAGCGGCGATCGATCGTGGGTGCGGAACGGAGCCACGACGAGCTTGCCGAGCACGGCTTCCGCCTGCTCGCGCGTGAGCACGCCGCAGGGGTCGCGGCCGGGCGACGGAGTGGGGCCGGCGGCGGGGTGCGCCAGCGGCCGGTCGGGGATCCGGTCGCGCACGCGGCCGGCGATGGCCGTGAGGGTCTCCACGGGCATGCGGAGCTGTTGCAGCGTGATCGTCACGGTTACATGACCCACGCGGCCGGTAAAACCCGGGCGTCCGAGCGGTGTGCTCACCGCGTCCCAGCCGGCGGGGCGCCCCGTCGTTCGGGATTCGGTTTCCCCGGGAACCATCGCCTGTGTCGCGGCCGCCACGCCCCGCGCCCGGACCAGCGCGGCCCCGGTCACGTCCACGTCGACGAAGAGTCCGGCGCGGCTCGGGGCGTAGAGCTCGATGGCCTGGGAATCGGCCCCGGTCTCACGCAGCCTGCGTTTGGACTCGCGAAGCTGAGTCCACGCGGGCGAGAGGGTATCCAGTGGAACGTAGTACCAGCAGCCGGTCCCCTCTCGCCTGGGCGGCCCATCGAGCGGCCCCAGGATGCGCTCGGCTTCGTCCCGGGGGATCAGGTCGCAGCCCTCGGGACTCGTGGCCGCGATCACTTGCCTCGCCGCGGCCCCGCTCCCAGCGCTCGCCGTGCGGGCCGCGTCACGCCCGGCACCGGAGCCGCAGGACCAGGCGGTAGGGAGGGCTGCCGCGGCCAGCAGGCTGAGCAGGGTGGTATGTCGCATGACGCACTCCTTTCGTGTGGAGTCAGGCGCATCGGCCGGCCGGGATTCAGCTGCCCTTGCCCGCGGCGCAGTCGCGCACCAGCTCGACCCGCCGGTTGCGCGCGCGGCCTTCGATCGTGCCGTTCGATTCCCTGGGCCGCGTAGCGCCATGGCCCACGACCCTAAGGCGAGCCGCACTCGCCTTGTGCTGCTCGATCAGTCGCGCCCGCACCGCCTCCACCCGCCGCTCCGACAGCGCCTGGTTCGCGGCCCCGGTGCCGATGCTGTCGGTGTGGCCCTCCAGCGTGGCGTTCCAGTCGGGATGGCGCGCAAGGATGGCGGCGATCGAGGCGATGGCCCGGTCGGAGGCGGGATCGAGCGCCGCGCTGTTGAAGGCGAAGTAGATGCCCGGAAGCTCGGCTCGGCAGGCCGAATCAAGCTCGCGCTCGAGCGCCGCGTCGAGCACGGACCCGTGCCCCGCCAGGCCGGCGGCGGGCAGGTCCACGCGCGTGGTCTGAAGCACGTTCTCCGGCTGGCTGAACGCGCCCACCCATTTGAGCAGCAGCGGATAAACGCTGTCGGCGAGGATCCAGACCTCGGGCGTCCAGCGGCCGTGCCGGGTGGTGAGGTCGCCGCGGAGACGGAGCGCGGGCACCTGGACGCGCCGGCCGTTCACCAGCAGCGGGAAGGGGACCGTGCCCGGGGTGGCTGGCGCGATCGTGCCGCGCCAGCGCACCGGTGTCTCCCGCGCGCCGCCGAAGCCGCCGAGGGCGAGTTGCGCGCCGGACGCCTCCACGGTCATGACCTGGAAGCTGTCGGCCTGGCCGGCCGCCAGCCGCCGATAGAGTGCGCGCGAGAGCGCGTGCATGGTGTAGCCCGGATGTGTCTCGGGCTGTGCTGCGCCCTCATGCTGCTCCGTGCCGTGGAACGCCCAGAGCCGCCTGGCGTCGACGACATCGGCGCTGCCCTCGCGATAGCGGAATTGCTGCCGCGCGGTGTCGCCGTTCGCCTGCACCTCGACCAGGTCCCACTCGTACACCAGGCCCTCCGCGTCGGCGTCCAGCACGCGGTGCACCGACTCTCGGTCGCCGCCGGCGAAGCCGAGGGTCTGCACGATCGCCGCGCCCGGACCCAGCGGGAGCGGGATCGCGTGCTGCTGGGCGCCCAACGAGCCAGCGGCACCGGGCAGCAGCAGAAGAAGCGCCGTGAGTTCGTGGGTCCGGCAGGCCGTCACCGGTCACGCGCCTTCGGCGCCACGGCTTTCGCGATCGCGATTGCCGCGGCCCTGGCCGGCCCCAACGGCTTGTCCTTCTCCGAGTCCACCTGCACGAGGATGTCGTTCCGTCCCGTCTTCGCGTAGATCGCCGGCCCGCGGTCCCGCTCGCAGAATTCCATGAAGGCGAGTTCGCCGATCCCTCGGAGCGTCTCCCGAGTGCACTTCCCGATGGGTTTCCGCCCGAGCTGCCGCTCGGTATAGCTCCCGCCCGTGGCCGCGGGGATGAACACCACGGAGACCATCGGTGGGTCCTCCCCGGGGAAGAAGTCGGCCCCGCCCCACTGGCAGGAGGCGCCTCCGCCGAGCCCCTCGCCCAGCTCGTCGCCTGGGGTTCCCTTGTCGTAGTGCCGGCCCGCCGCGGTGCTGAGCTCCTCCCCGGTCAGCAGCGTGCAGGCGGGATTGGTCGACTCCTGGCGTGCGGGTGGGCTGCCCTGCGCCGCACCCACGGCGACGAGGGGTGGAGCGAACGGTAGAGCCAGCAGAAGCGCGGTGGCACGGACGATGGCGTGCATGGCAATCCTCCAGGTCAGGTCAGGTGGTTCGTGATGTCCGTCCAGGACGGGTTGGCGGCCACACGTCGGCGGCGGTGGCGATATCCCAGCCCCGCCAACGTCCCGAGGACGCCGCAGCCGACTGCGGGAATGAGGAAGTGGTAGCGATTCCGTTGCACGAAGTACCGGGTGCCCCCGACGAGCTTCGCCTCCCGCGGGACCAACGGATCGACCCGCACGGGGAGCACCGCGCCGAACGCGAGACCCGCCACGCTCCCGGAGTCCACCGCATCCACCGCGAGCACGGTGTCGCGCCCGCCGGGCCGCGGCAGCGCCAGCTCGATCACCTGGTACGGAATGGCGAGCCGACGATACGTGCTGGTCCGGCTCCAACTGGAGTGACGGTGGCCGCTGTCATAGGAGGGCGACTTGGTGATGGCGGTGACGTTGGTGACGCGAGCCATCGCGGGCTCGCCGCTCGGCTCGGCCTGCGCCTTTGGGGCAAAGAGCAGCGGGAACGCGGCCGCCGTCCATGCAACGCCCGTCGCCAGCACGACAGGCGCGCCGATGCGGGCCGCGATCCAGAGTCCCACGATCCCGCCGATCACCCACACCAGGATCGGCACCTCCGCGACCCACCTCGCGAACTCCCACGCGATGCTCGCGGTCGTTCGATCGGCCGTCCGCGCCAGGAAGGGGAGCTCGGGGAGGTAGCGGACCGCGATCGAGTCGCCGGGGTGGAGCGCGTCATAGCGCTCGCGCGGCACCGAGACGCGGGCCTGGGCGGTCGCCCCCTCCGGCAGGCGGAAGGCGGTCGCCACGTCGTAGTAGCGGTCCCAGGCGCCCGTCGGGTCCACGCCGACTCTGACTCGCTCGTGCTTCCCTTCGATGCGCGCGGTCACCACCGCCCCCTTGCGGTCGAGCCAGAGCGAGCCGCCCACCAGCAGCCCGAAGCCGAGGACGAGATACACGAGGTCGAGCGCGCTGGCGCGGCGGTAGCGTCGTCGCATCTCATCTCTCCGGGACAGTGAAGCTCAGTTCTCGGGCACGGCGAAGTGGAACTGCGCCGGCTCGAGCTTCGGGTTCCCGTGCGGCTGGATCGTCGTGATCCGCCGGCTGATCGAACCTCTCGGCATCCCTTTCGGAGTGTCCTCCAGCACCTTCCGCAGGAGGAACGACTCGGCGTCGACCCACAGCGTGATCGGGCGGACACCGGTCTCGCGCCCGCTCGGGTAGCGCCACCGCTCCACACCCAGCACCCGGTAGCAGCGATGGCCCCCGATCATCTCGAAGCCGTCCGCCTCGGCCTCCTCGGTCGCGTGTACCGCGCTCGCGAGGCCCGACTGGCTGTACAGATGGGAAGGAACCAGGATCGAGATCCCGGTGGTGCCGTAGTCGGCCGACTTGAGCGCGTTCACCTGCTGCCCGCCATCGGCGGCATACGTCTCGTGATCGTCGGTCTTGCTGTACCAGGTCTGGAGCTCGCCGTTCTCCATCCAGAGCACGATCCGCGCGTCGAGCGGTATGCGGTTGCCCGCCGTGTACTCGGACGCGATGGCGCGGTAATCGATGAGCAGATAACGCGGTTTCCGGGTGAAGAGCACCCGGAAACTCGAGCGGTCGGTGAACCCACCGGCCTCGTTCGCCACGGTGCCGCTGTCGGCATAGGATTGAAGCGCCGCGTAGGCGGCGCGCGACCTCGCCAGTACGTCCTCGGCGTCGAATGCGGGAGGGCGGATGGACACCGAGATGGACTGGCTGGGAGCGGACCCCGCGCCGATCATCGATCCGAGGAGCACGAGCGCGAAACCCTTGAGCACGATGGACCTCCTCGGGGTTGTAGTCACCACTGCCGCACGGGCGAGGCTGCCTCACTCCCGCCCGACCAGGAAGGTCCCCGGCATGCCGATGAGCCCCGCGCCGGGGCTTCCGACCGGGTAGGCGCGGACCAGGCCTACGCCTTTGCCGACGGTGCCGATGTCCACGACGGTGGCCCCGTCGGCGTTCCCGACCTGGATGAAGCCATTCCCGTGTGGCGAGACCCCGAGCGAAGTGACCGAGGTGCCTCTGTCGTTGGCGAGCTCGAGCCGCGGGGTTCCGTCCACCAGCATGAGCGAGCCGGCGGGCACGCCGTTCAGGTACGTGGCGACACCGGCGACCGATCCGCTCGATCCCATCGAGACGGAGTTGCCGCCGGCGCCTACCGAGATCATGTATCCCTTCTCCGACTTGCCGATCGTGACACCAACGCTGTCGTCATCCGGATGCTCGGTGACGTTGAGCGTGTTGTTGCCCGCGGCGTCGAGGATCGTCAGCTCCCCCGCGCCGCCGAGATAGGCTCGGGTTTCGCCCTTCTCATCGGTGACCCCCACCTCGCCCAGGCCTTTGCGGGTGGCGCTGATCGATGCGCCGCCCCCACCCTTGCCCGACATGACCTCGACCGTATAGCCCTCCTCGTCCTTGCCGATGTTGATGTGAGCCGTACTCTGCGTGATGTCATCCGACACGCTCAGCAGGCCTTTCCCCTTCGCATCGGAGATCAGCAGCTTGCCCGCGCCGGCAAGCTCCGCCCGGGTACGGCCCTGGGCGTCCCGCAACGTGAGCTGGCCCTGCCCATCGGGGTCGGCTCCCAGGGCGACGACCGTCGATTTCTTCTTGTTGAATGCGAGCAGAACCGCCGCGCCGGTGGTGGGCTCGTGCGTGATCACCATGCCCGAGGTGGCCATCTGTGTGTTCTTGCCGAATTGCACGACGGAGAAGATCGGCCGTCCGGCATCGTCAACCACCTCGAACGGCGCCTTGACGCGTGTGGCAGGGGCACCGGTACCCTTGTTGTTCAACGCCTGGCTGAGCGCCGCGACCTTCTGCTCCAGGGCCGTGACGCGCTGAATCAGATTGAAAATCTGCGCCGCGGGATCGGAAGGGATCGGGCTGGGCACCTGAGCGTGAAGTCCGGACACCTGCACCAGGAATGCCCCCACGATCAGCCCGAAACGGGTGAATGTCCTCGGCATCGCGCTGATCATTCCGAGCCTCCGCGGGTCGAGGCCGTGACGGCAGCGTTCGCCACCGCCTCTGCGGCTCGCTGTACCAGTGGCGTGAGCAGGTCCTCGCCGTCCGACTGTGCCTTCCGCTTCTCCGACTTCTCCAGCAGCACGGCGCCCGAGGCCGACTCCAGCCGATACGCCAGCGTGAGCTCGTCCTTGGCCCGCGAGCTCGACGCGTAGTCGTAGGCAGTGCTCGTGGCCGCACCGGCCGCCGCCCCCGCCACGACGCGGCCCACCGTCGAGCTCGTTGCGCCCGAGGCCGCATACGCGCCCTGCTGCACGGCACCACTCGCCACCTTCCCGAACAGGCCCACCCCGCCCGTCTTCCGCTGGTGCTTGATCGTGGGGAGCAGGAGATAGGCGCAGCTGCCGGCCTTCGCCTCCTCGCGCACCTGCGACTGGAGCCGGGCGCTGAGCGGCTGGACCGTGAGCGAGGGGCCGCTGAGGAACGAGGTGAAGGTCTCCCGCACAGCGGACACCGGATCGACGCCGGCGGGGGCTGCCTCCACCGTCGCGGGAGCGAGGCAGATCCTGGTCGCCGGCGCGGCCGTGGCGCTCCCGCCCTGGGCCGCGGCCGGCATCGGCGCCAGCAGAAGCGCGCCGAGCGCGCGGAACATGGTGCTCGTCATGACTTCCCTCCTGGGGGTGAGCAGAGGCTCAGGGTCATCGGAAGCTCGGTCCCGCGGTGCGGGTCGAGGTCATCGGGTCGTGGTCGCGCTGGAGCATCACATCGGTGGCCACCCCGCCGGACTCGTCCTCCCGCACGTAGCGGATGAGTGGATTGCGGCTCCCCGGCGTGCAGGGCTCGTAGGCCGCCAGGAGCACGCCCGGACCCACGGGGTAGACCGCGGCGGGACGGCCGGCGGGTGTGAGGAACTGGAGTCGGACGGTGGCGGTGTCGCTCGCGTAACGGATGGTGTCCGCGCCGGGCCTGGCCTCGAGCGTCTCGACCCGACGCGTGACCTGCGCGTGCCCGGCGACCGCCTGCGCGGGACCCACGATCGCGGCGACGCGATGCTGGCCCTCCCCGTCGTAGAGCCAGACCCCTTCCGCGGGCGCCGCGGTGGCAGGGCGGACATCGGTCTCGCCGCACGCCGTATCCGGGGCGGTCGGCGCCGGCGCAGCCACCATTCCCCGAGGCGGTGGCACGGTGCCGGCGCGATCACAGGAGATCGCGCCGAGCAGCAGGGTGAGTCCCAGCACAGCTTGCATGCGAGTCGTTTGGGCGGTGAGCTTGAGCAGGGCGCTCTCGACTGTCCGTTGACAGCGAGAAGGTGTGCGGAGCGCGTCGCCGCGCCGCGGCAGCGGCCGTTACCGCGGAGTAACGGGCGACCCGCAAGCCGAGTTGCGGGGCGAGTAGCTCGGCGGTACCCTAGGAGGGAGCGACACTTAGCCCTTCCTCTCGCCGCCAATGGAACTCCGCACACTCGGCCGCCTCCGCCTCCTCGGCGACCGTCCTGCCGACGATGCGTCACCCTCCGCCCAGCCGAAGCGGCTGGCCCTTCTGGCCTATCTCGCCCTCATGTCGGCGCGGGGACCGGTGCGCCGGGACGTGCTGCTCGCGCTCTTCTGGCCGGAGCTGGGTGACGAGGAGGCGCGCCGCGCCCTGCGGCAGGCGCTGCACCACCTGCGGCGGGTTCTGGGAGAGGACGTTCTGGTCGGGTCGGGGGAGGAGCTCTCCATCAGCGCGGCCCGGCTCCGGTGCGACGCCGTCGAGTTCGAGCGCCTGGCGGGGGCCGGGGAGCCGGGGCTCGCCCTCTCTTTATACGAGGGCGATTTCCTGGCCGGGTTCTATGTCCCGGAGGTGGCGCCCGAGCTGGAGGAGTGGATCGAGCGGAGCCGGGGCCGGCTCCGGCGGCAGGCCGCGGCAGTGGCGTGGGCCGCGTCCGAGACCGCCGAACGGGCCGGGGACGAAGTCAACGCGCTCGAGCTCGGCCGCCGCGCATGCGAGCTCGAGCCGGACCAGGAGGGCGGGTGGCGCCGCCTGATGCTGCTCCAGGATCGGCTGGGCGACCGCGTGGGCGCGCTCCGCACCTACGACGAGCTGGCGAGCCGGCTGACGCGCGAGTTCGACGCCGCTCCTTCCGCGGAGACGGCCGCGCTCGCGGCGAAGCTCCGGGCAGCGCGGCCGCCCGCTCAGGCCCCGGCTTCGGCCGCTGATCAGCCGGCTGTTGTCGCACCGGCGGTATTCCGGGCCAACCCGGGCGCCGGGCGGCCTTCGCGTCGCGCGTGGGCCGCGGCCGTGCTCGCGCTGCTGGCGGTCGGGGCCGTCGCCCTCGCGGTGGTGCGGGCCGCGGCGCGCCGCGACGAACCGTCGCTCATCGCCTCCGGCGCCGTCGCGCCCCGGGACCGGCTCCTCATCGCCGACTTCAGCGACACCAACGGGGACACGGCGCTCGCGGTAGCCATCACCGAGGCCTTCCGGGTGGATCTGGCACAGTCGCCCAACGTCCGGGTCCTCACTCCGCGGCAGGTGCGGGCGGCGCTCGAGCGCATGGAGCGCTCGGCCGAGCTCGCCGTGAACGACTCGCTCGCGCGCGAGCTGGCGGTGCGCGAAGGCGTGAAGGCGTTCGTGGTGGGGCGGGTTTCCAACATCGCGGGCGCTTATGCGCTCACAGTGGAGCTCGTGGGTGCGGAGTCGGGCGAAGCGCTCGCAGCCGTCCGGGAGAACGCGTCCGATTCGACCGGACTGATCGATGCGGTGGACCGCGCGAGCGGCCGCTTGCGCCACCGGCTCGGCGAGTCGCTGAAGGATCTGCGGAGTGTCCGCCCGCTGGCCGAAGAGATGACTGCCTCGCTTCCCGCGCTGCGGAAGTACACCGAGGCGATGCGGCTCAGCTACCGCAGCGAGCGCAAGGACGCCATACCGCTCCTGCGCCAGGCGATCGCGCTGGACAGCGACTTCGCCAGCGCGCATCTCTCGCTCGCCCACCTCTACGACGCCGCGGGCGAGCCGGGCCGCGCGACCCAGGCGTTCCGCCGGGCGCTCGAGCTGCGGGACCGCCTGCCGTATCAGGACCGCCTGTTCCTCATCGCCGGCCGCGCCTACGATCGGGAGGAGTACGATCAGGCGATCGAGGTCTATCGCCAGTACCTGCAGCGCTATCCCGGTTACGTGCCCGCCATGAACAATCTCGCGCTCGCCTATCGCGACGCCCGCCGGCTCGGCGAGGCGGACAGCCTCTGGCGGCGTGCGATCGCGCTCGACTCGAGCATGGTGCAGCTCTACTTCGGCCTGCACAGCGTGGAGCTGCTCGCGGGGCGGTTCGACGAGTCTCGCCGAACGCTCGACCTGATCGGCCGCCGCTCCCCCGAGAACCCGTTGCTGCTCACGGTCGAGGTGCAGGATGCGTCCGCGCAGCAGGACTGGGAGGGCGCCGAGCGGCGGGCCGAGGCGAATATCGCGGCGAAGCAGGCGGATACGCTCGACCTGGTGGATGCCTTCGAGCAGATGGCGGGCATCGTGATGACACAGGGCCGGCTGGACGAGGCTGAACGGCACTGGCGCACACAGGCCGCGCTGGCGGCCGCATCGGAGTCCTGGGGGCGCGGCCTGTTCGGCGCGCGTCAGCGCGGCTATCTGCGACTGCGGTTTCGGGCCGACACCGCGGCTGCGCTCGCGCTGGTGGACTCCGCGCTGCCGCGGCAGCCGCTCGACAGCATGTTGCCGGGCGACCGACCGTACGACGCGCTCGCCGGGTTTTACGCCGCGGGGGGCAACCTCGGGCGAGCGAGCGCGGCGCTGGCGAGCGCGCGGGCGATGGACAGTCTCCTC
>JAICLE010000171.1 GCA_025927545.1 Gemmatimonadales bacterium | reverse complement strand
GGCCGGCCGGCGCGAGGACGCGAAGCCGGCCGGTACCGGCGCCCGGCGGCCCGGCCCAGTCTACGACTACGGGCACGCTATCGGCTGCGAGCGTACCCAGCCGGGCCGCCGCCCCCCGCACCCGCACGGCCACCGTGGCCCGGGCCGGTCGGGCCACCGCGGCCAGCTCGCTCGCCAGGCGGACCGACACGGCGCTCAGCGTGCGCTCGCCGACCGCCTCCAGATCCACCCGCACGGACACCTCGGACGGCAGCGCCCGGGCGCTGCCGAGCCCGGAGGTGTCGAGGGCGAGCGTCTCTTCCACGGGACCATCCGCGTGCGCGATCTCGAGCGGTTCGGTGCGCACCGAGTCGATCCGCTGGATCGCGTCGCGCGGGCCGGCCAGGCGGACGGTCCCGGGCACCACGGCGATCGCGCTCAGCACGTGGCCCAGCCCCGGTGCGAGGTGGACCACCGCGCGCACCGGCACCACGCGCTGGTAGGTGGAGTCGAGCGCCACGGCGAGCAGCCGCGGCTGCACGTCCTGCACGTGGGCGTCCACGCCGCGCGGCATCTCGATGTCGCCCGGCCCGAGGACCAGCTCGACGTCGTCGGCGACAGTGGTGTCGGGGAGAGCCCGGGTAAGCCGCATGGGCGAGGTCGAAAGCTTGAGCAGCTCGCGCCGGGGCCCCGAGACCAGGGCGCGCACCGGTCCGCCGGCATTCACCACGCGCCGGCCCGCGGGCGCCCGCACGAGGAGGTCCACCGGAAGGAGGGCGCTGGCCGGCTCCTCTCCCGCCGCCAGCAGCCAGAGGAAGACGGCCAGGCTGAGCGAGGTGAGCTTGAGCGGCAGGTCGGCCGTGAGAGCACGGCGGAGGCTCACGTTACAGGCCGGGGTCGTCGAGCAGCCGCGTCACCAGCGCGCGGTTGGCTGGCGAGTTCCAGTCGTGCGCCCCGATGATGCGCTTGACGATGATGCCGCGGCGGTCGAGCAGGAAGCTCTCCGGCACGCCGGTCGTCTGGTAGAGCTGCGGCACGCGCTGCGAGCGGTCCTGCAGCAGGTCGAAGCTCAGCTCGAGATCGCGGCCGAATTTGCGCACGTCCTCGGGCGGCCCCTCGTCGATGCTCACGGCGGCGATGGCGAATCCCTGGGGGGCGAGCGCGGTGTAGAGGTGCTCCATCGCCGGCATCTCCACCCGGCAGGGGACGCACCAGGTGGCCCAGATGTTGACCAGCGTCACCTTGCCGTGGTAGCGCTGCCGGAGCGACACCGAGTCTCCCGTGGCCAGGTCCACCGCGCGGAAGTCGGGCGCGGTGGCGCCGACCTCCACCCGCGCCACCTCGCGTCCAAGCCGGGTCATGATCGTGGCGCCCACCGCGACCCCGGCGACGATCAGCCCCGCGAAGACCCATTGCCTCGACATGCGCACCTCAGACTCGCACGGCGCAACGGCGCGACAGCGCGCGCACGGCCTGTGCGGGATCGTTCGCGCCGAACACGGCGGTGCCGGCGACGAAGGTGTCCGCGCCCGCGCCCCAGGGCTCCGCGATGGTGTCGGCGGTGATCCCCCCGTCCACCTCGAGCGCCGCGCGCGAGCGGTGCCGGTCGAGCAGCGCTCGGGTGCGCCGGATCTTGTCCGTGCTCGCCGGCAGGTAGGACTGGCCGCCATAGCCGGGATTGACCGACATGACGAGCACGAGGTCGAGATCGCCCACGACCTCCTCGATCAGCGCCAGGGGCGATGCCGGGTTGAGCGCGAGCCCCGCCAGCATCCCGTGCTCGCGCACCGCGGAGAGGTGCCGCTGCACGTGCACCGTGGCCTCGGGGTGGAAGGTGAAGACGGCGGCGCCCGCATCGGCGTACTCGGTGATGTAGCGCTCGGGGTGCTGCACCATCAGATGTACGTCGAGCGGCCGATCGGTGATTCGCCGCAGCGCCCGGATGAGCGGCGCACCGAAGGTGAGATTGGGCACGAAATGACCGTCCATCACATCCACGTGGATCCACTCGGCGCCGCCGGCCACCGCCTGCTCGACCTGTTCGCGAAGCCGGTCCAGATCGGCGCTCAGCACGCTGGGCGCGATGCGGCAGCTCATGGAGTGCCTCCCTCGGGCCCGCTCACGACGAGGTCCACCGCCGAGCCGCGCGGCCGGCCGTTGCCGGGCGCCGGGCGGGTCGCGATGACGACGCCCGGCTCGGGATCACCGCCGCGCACCGTGTCCACCCGGCCGACCTTGGCTCCCGCGGCCTCGACCACCCTGAGGGCCAGCGGCAGGGCGAAGCCGATGACGTCCGGCACGGTGACGGGCGCCGGGCCGGCGCTCTGCACCAGCTCGACGAGGGCGTTGGTCGGCAGCACGGTGCCCGGGGGCGGGTCCTGCCAGAGAATGGCGCCGCGGGGAACGTCCGGGCTGGGGCGGTCGCCCGCGATCCGGAAGCGGAAGCCCGCGCTCGTGAGCGCGGCTCGCGCATCGTCCAGCGATAGCTGGAGCACCCGGGGAATCGCATGATCCTGGCTGGTGAGCGGCCCCGGGGTGATCCAGTACGAGGAGACCAGGTATCCCACCACGAAGGTGAGCGCGACCAGGCCGATGTCCCGCGCGAACCGCCGCCAGGCCATTCCCCGGAACGGAGAGAACCCG
>JAICLE010000026.1 GCA_025927545.1 Gemmatimonadales bacterium | reverse complement strand
TTCCCCGGTGACCAGCGCGGACGCGGCGGACCATTCGCCCCGATCGCTCAGCTCGCGGAGCTGATCCACGTCGAGCCGGACCGCTCCGGGCAGGAGCTTCACCTGTCCCGCCGACGTCTCGAACGCGGCCTCGCCCGCGTGGCGGCGGAGGGCCCTCAGCGCCTCGTTCAGCGAATGCCTCGCGGCCGCGTCGGGCCGATCTGCCCAGAGCATGCCGGTGAGGTGCTCGCGGGTGCGCCCCCGGTGTCCCGAGCGGGCGAGATACATCAGCAGCGCGAGGTTCTTGCGCCAGAGCAGCTCACCGGCGGCCATCGCGCCGTCCACGGTGACTTCGACCGGACCGAGCGTGCGGCAGGTGATCATCGGGGGCAGCCTCGGGTGCGGAAACCGGCGGCGGCGGCGAGCGGCGCCAGCGCGGGCTCGGCGTCGCGCCCGAGCTCGGCGACCCGCGCGAGCAGGGCGCACGCGGCGAGGGTGTCCGCCGCCGTCGCCGCGCCGGCAAGCCGGGCCAATCCCCGTTTCCAGCGGGCGTAGACCCCGAATGGGGCTTCGATCTCACCTGCCTGGGGGACGCCGGCCGGCCAGCCTTCGAAGTCGGATCCCTCGTACCAGCCCCACTCGCGGTCCGCCGCGCGGGTCTGGCCCCCGGCGGCGAGCCACTCGGCCCGGAGGAGATGGAACACGGCGCCGGCGAACGGATCGGGCGGGTGATCGACCGCGAACAGCGGGCGCACGGAATCCGAGATGAGCATCGCGGCGGCGCGTCGGTCCCGTGCGGCCTCGCCGATGGCGCGGAGCAGCGCGCCGAGCGGCGCGGCGGGCGCCAGGGTGTCGAGGCGGGCGCGCGTGTGCTCGAACGCCGCGGTGTCGCCGGCAGCGAGGCGGCGGAGCGCGAGCGCCCAGAGCGCGCGGACGCTGGTCGCCGAGTCGGCGGCGAGCTCCTCGAGCCGCCGGTCCCACCGCGCGTCCGCCGCCGAGCGGAGCGCCGGCAGGCCGACCGCCTGGGGAATCGCCCTCCACTCCGCCTGCTGGAGCCGCCCCTCGGTGGTGGGCGACAGGTCAACCGCCGAATCGAGCTGGACCATCGCCGCCTCCGGCCGGCCGAGCGTGAGCAGGCCGAGCGCGATTCCGGTCCGCGCGCTGGCCTGCGCGGAATCGCCGGACGGGCCGCGCCGGACCAGAATGCCGGCAAGCGCGACCTGCGCCCGTGGAATGTCGAACCACGGGCCGCCCAGCCGCACTACCCGCGCGAGGTCCGCGAGCTGCGCCGAATCGGCGCGCCACTCGAGCCACGCCCGCTTGAGTCCGCCGAGCCAGGGATGGAACCGCTCGTCGTAGGCCAGCTCGAGCAGCGAGACCACGTCGGACTCGCCAGGCGCGGGACGGGGCGAGACGCGGCGGCGCAGGTCGAGCAGCCGGCGCGCCTCCGCCGGCCGGCCGGCCCGCAGCTGCAGGGCGACGAGGTGGTTGTACGCCTCCGCCAGCGAGGAATCGAGCGCGATGGCTTCACCCATGACCCGCCCCGCGTGCTCGATCCCGCGGCCGACCAGCGGACCGCGGTGAAACAGCTCTTCGGCGTAGAGGAACCGGGTGTACGCGTCGGTGGGCGCGCCCGCCACCGCCGACTCCATCCGGGCGAGCCGCCGCTCGACGTCGGGCTCCAGCAGCGCCTCGACCAGTACGCGGTCGGCGGGGCGCAGGCGATCGCCGAGCCGGCCGTAGAACGAGCGCAGGTCGAATTCGTAGGGGAGCCGCCGCCAGCGTTTCACGTTCGCGAGCCGCCACCAGGCCAGCGCGAAGCCGGAGTCCGCCCCGATGGCGGTCTCGTAGTTGCGCTCGGCAAGCGCCCACGCATCGCGCTCGAAGGCCGCCTCCCCCTGCAGAAATGCCTTGAGTGCGATGAGTGGAACGCCCGAGATGTCCTGCACCCCGCGGTAGAGCGGCTCGAGATCCGGCGCGGCGGCTCGGAGGACGTTGACGGCGAGCGTGTCGCCCAGGGCGGCGAAGTCCTGCACGCTGCCACGCAGCTCGGGCAGCGGCGTCTTCGCGCCCGCGGCGTCGTAGAGCGTGAGCCGGACGCGGACGCTGTCACCCCGCCGGTGGGCGAGCCCGTGCGCCACCCAGTGGGCGTTGAGGTCGTGCGCCGCCTGGGCCTGCGCGCCGCCGACGTCGCGCCCCTGCCGCTCCCACCAGCGGAGCACCTGACCCTGCGAGGTAAGTTCGAGGCCTGGGACGTTGTCGAGCGTGAGCTGCATGAGCTGGGCGAGCTCGGTGCCGAGCGTGTCCGCCGGCCGGCCGCCGGTCACCTCCAGCGGCAGCACGGCCAGCTCCTTGGGGCGGCCCCCCGGCGGCCCCGGGTTCCACCAGCGGACGAATCGGCCGCCGAACAGCCACGCGGCGAGTCCGAGGGCGACCATTCCGGCGCCGGCTGCGCCCGCGGCGACCAGCGACCAGCGGAACCGGGAGCCGGCGAGCCCGTCGAGCGCCCGGCGGAACGCCGCCGCATCGGGCCATCGCTCCTCGGGGCGGTCGGCCAGCGCTCGCGCCAGCACGCGCCGGAGCCGCCGCGGCACCGGGTGCCAGACGCTGGCTTCGGGGCTCGATGCCGGGTCCCATCGGCGGCCTGCCGCCGCCTCGTAGAGGACGCGACCCGCAGCCTGGAGATCACGCGCACGGGCGGCGGCATCGGCGCCCTCGCCGCCAAGGCCGGCGAGGACGACACGGTGGGGAAGACAGACGATCGTCCCGGCCGCGAGATCGGGATGGGCCACGCCTCCCGAGTGGGACGCTTCGAGGCCCCGCAGCAGATCCCGGCCGAGCCGGATCGCCTCGGCCTGCGGCAGCGGACCGTTCCGCAGGCGACTCGCCAGAGTCTCGCCGGGCAGGTACTCCCGGGCGAGTTGGGCGGTGCCATCGGCCACCACGGCGTCGTGGACGGCGACGACGTTCGGGTTGTTGATCCGCGCGAGCCGGCGTGCATCGGCGAGGAAGGCGTCGAGCTGCCGGTGCGGGTGGAGCGCCGGTTCGAGCACCAGGAGCTCGACCAGGCGATCGAGGCTCAGGTCGCGGGCGAGGAAGCGGGCGACGCCGTCGAGCGGTGCGAGCGCGCGTTCGATGCGGTAGCGGCCGCCACCGCCGATCACGGACATCCGGCCGCCTGCTGCCGCAGCCCCGCCGCCGAAGCCGCCACCGCCGGATCAGGCCGGGCCCAGACCTCGAGCAGTCGCACTGCGATGGTACACCCGTCGCCCCGGCGGCCGTCTGCGAACGCCTGCGCGGCCCGGCGCAACCGAGCCGTGGACCCGAGGGCCCAGTCCACCTCCGCCGGCTGGGCCTCGGCCTCCGGCCACCCGATCGCATCGGTGTTCTCGTACCAGAGCCGGGAGCGGTCCGCGTCGGGGCCGTGGCCCGCCGCCGCGAACCAGTCCCCGCGGAGCAGGTGGAGCGCGGAGCGGAAGAACGGATCCGGCGCGTAGCCGGCGGAGTCGAGCGCGAGCGCCGGCTCGGAGATGCGAAGCGCGGCGGCCGGATCGCCACGGACGGCAGCGGCCATCGAGGCGAGGAGGAGGCCCAGCGGGCCGCCGGCGGTCTCCCGCGCGGCGACCAGGCGCCCCCACCGATCCGTGGCGGCGCTGTCGCCCCGGGCGAGCGCGTCGAGCGCGAGCGCCCAGGCCGCCCGGGTGCCGATGGTGGATGGCGCCTCCGCCGCGCTCGCGAGCGACGCCCGGCCCCGGTCGGCCTCAACGGCGGGAAATCCGGGCGCGCCGAGCGCCCCGGGAAGGACCCGCCATTCCGCGGCCTGCAGACGCGCCTCCGCCGGATCGGGAAACAGGTCCGCGGCGGAGTCGAGCTGCGCCAGCGCCGCCGAGGGCCGGCCGAGCGCCACGAGGGCCACCCCCTGAGCGATGTGGCCGCTCGCGCGTTGCGCGGGCGCCGCACCCTCGAGCGCCGTGAGCGCGCGGCCGAACAGAAGCTCGTGCCCGGGCAGGTCGAACGCGAGCGCGCCCCGCGCCGCGAGGGCCAGCGCACCGGGCGACTGGAGCAGCGCCCCGCCGCCGGCGCCGAGCGCCGCGGGGTCGAACCGCGCGGTGAACGCCACGCGGAGGAACTCGGGCAGGTAGATCTCCGATTCCTCGGGGCGCCCGGCCACTCGGCCGAGGTTGTCGAGCGCGCGGGCGGCCTCGTCGCGCCGGCCCAGCCGGATCAGCGCCCAAGCCAGGTGCTCCCAGGCCGGGGCGAGCGTCGGATCCGCCGTGGCGGCGGCGGCCAGCATGTCGGCCGCGTCGGTCAGCGGGCGTCCGGCGAGCGGGCCGCGGTGGAAGAGCTCGTCGCCATAGAGGAGCATCGCGTAGGCATCGCTCCGGCTCGCCCGCTTTGCCTGCTCGTAGCGCGCGAAGCGGGGCGGCCCCGAAGGCGCGAACTGGGCCTCGATGAGCCGGCGGTCCACCTCGGAGAGGGTCTGGGCCCGCGCGTGGAACAGCGTGAGAAAATCCGGCGGGAACGGCGGTGTCCGGCGCAGCGGCATCCATCGGCGCGCGTTGGCCAGGCGCCAGGCGGCCAGCAGGAACGTCGAATCGAGCTCCAGCGCGCGGGCGTAGTGGTGCTCGGCCGTGAGCCACGCGTCACGGGCGAACGCGTCTTCCCCCTGGAGAAACTCGAGCGCCGCGTCCGGGTTCACCCGGGCGATCTCGCCGCCACGCCGGAAGGTCGCGCCCAGTCCCGGCGACACGATGCCCATGACGCGGGCGCCGATCAGATCCCCGAGCCGGACCCGGTCGCCCGAATCGCCCTGCACCGTGGTCTGGAGCACCGGCTCGCCCCGCGCGTTCACCACGCTCAGATCGACCTCGAGCAGCGCGCCGCGAGGGCGCACCGTGCCCGAGACGCCGTAGCGGCTGCGCGTGTCGGCGGTGAGCGCGGAAAGCCGGCGCGCTGGAGGTAGCGCCGAACCGGCCCATGCCAGGGCGGCGGCCTTCGATGGGTGCAGCCGCAGGTCGGGCAGGCGCTCGAAGTACCACCGGGTCGTGCCGGCGATCTCGCGACCCAGCGACGAGTCCGCTGGGCGAGCGGTCTCGAACGGGAAGACGACGATGTCGCTGCGCGCCGCCGCGTCGCCGTCTCCGTGCCGAACGACCAGCCACGCGATCAGCGGGAGCGACGCGGCGACCGCCGGAAGCCGCCAGGACGCGCGTCGAGGCTCCAGCGCGGCGGCGAAGCTCGGGGCGTCGGCCCACCGGGCGTCCGGCGCGAGCTGCAGCGCCTTCCGAAGCGGCGCACGGAGCCGCCGGGGAACGCCGGACCAGTCGGCCTTGTCCGGATCCGCCAGCGCTTCCCAGCGCCGCCCGGTGCACGCCTCGTACAGCACCAGCCCGACGGCGTACAGATCGGTGCGCAGCGTGATCGGGGCGTCCAGCACCTGCTCCGGCGCCATATAGGCGAGCGTCCCGACCCGCTGCCCCGCGCCGGTGAGCGTGGTGGCGTCCGACTCGACGGCGCGCGCCACCCCGAAATCGCCGAGCAGGGCGCGCGGTCCGTCCAGGAAGATGTTCGACGGCTTGACGTCGCGGTGGATGAACCGGGATGCGTGCGCGGCGGCCAGCGCCTGGAGAATGTCCCGCCCGATCGTCACGGTCTCCGCTGCCGATACCGGCCCACGAAGCAGCCGGGCGGCAAGCGTCTCGCCGGGGACGAAGTCCATCGTGTAATAGAGGAGACCGTCGCCGGTGCCGGCGCGGTGGACGCGCACGAGGTTGGGGTGACTCAACCGTGCGGCGGCGCGACCCTCCCGCAGGAAGCGCTCGGCCGAGGCCGCCGTGGCCAGCTCCGGCCTGAGCACCTTGACGGCGATGGCCCGGTCGAGCACAACGTCCTGCGCGAGGAAGACGATGCCCATCCCGCCGGACGCCAGCTCGCGCTGCACGACGATGTCGGGAGCGAGCGCCTCGCGAAGGCGTTCGAGTACCGTGGACATGGCGACGCCCAAGGCCCTGGTCTGGGAGGGTATGGATTGCACTTCAATACTGCGGCGGAGGACGCCCGGCGGCAAGCTGTGCGCGCCGGCGCGCGAGGGGGGGGCGAAGCGGGTTAGCCCGGTGCGCTCCGGGCGGGGCTGGCGAAGAGCGTGCGGGGGGCGGCGTACACGTGGGTGTGGGCCGCGGCGAGCATCGTGAACTCGTCCGTCTCGCACTCGCCATGAAAGACGTCGATGGGATAGGCGCAGAACAGGCTGGCGGCGTGATCCTCGAGCAGCCGGTTCCAGTACTCCTCGAGGCGGACGGCGGCGGCCGTCTGCCCGGTGCTCCACAGCACGCCGACCATCTCGCCGAACGCGCGCAGGCTCCTCCCGGGAACGTGCGCGTGCAGCCCGCGAACCGCGGTGCCTACCACGTCCTCGAACAACTCCCAGCTCGGACTGCCATCCACCAGAAAGCGCGTGAGCGTGGCCTCGGCGTCGAGCACGAGGACCCGGCCGGCGAGAGCCGCCGCGGCGAACGCGCCGCCTTCCTCTTCGAGTCCGCGGACGATAGCTTCGGTGTGCGCTCCCGTGGCGATGAGCAGCAGCCCGTCGCCCCGCCTGAGCCCTTCCGCCAGGTACTGACCCACGTGCCGCGTGAGTAGCTGATCGTCCCTGCCGTAGAGCTGCACCACATGCTGCTTTGGCTCCGGCCGTTCCAGGAGCTCGGTCCACGACGACATCGTACAACCTCTCGATCCTGACACCCTCCGGCAGCTTGTGCAACCGGATCAACTTTCGCAAGCTACGGACTGCACGCGCGCGCTGCAACGGCGGGACGCGGCAATGTGATCCACATCACAGTCCCGGAGCCACACACGGAACGGATGACTGCTGACGGCGCACAGCCAGACGAGCTCGAAGATCTCTTCGACCAGGCACCCGTCCCCATCAAGTGGGTGGCGCCCGACGGCACCATCGTGCGCGCGAACCAGGCGGAGCTCGATCTGCTCGGCTACGCGCGTGACGAGTACGTGGGCCACCACATCGGGGAGTTTCATGAGGGCGCCGTTGACGATCTCCTCGCTCATCTCGCGGGCGGAGAGTCGTTCCGCGACCTGCCCCTCAGACTCCGCGGCCGGGACGGATCGTTGAAGGACGTGCGGCTGGACGGCAGCGCATACCGCCGATCCGGCCGCTCGCACTACATGCGCTGCTTCGTCCGCGACGCCTCGGCGCAGCGGCGCTTCCAGCTCGCCTCGCGCGCCACCGAGGACATCATCTGGGATTGGGACCTGAGGGGCAGCCGGGTGGTGTGGGCGGGCGGCACGCCGGCATTCTTCGGCTGCGCCGCCGATGAGATTCCGCTGCTGGCCGCCGACAGCTACGAGCCGTGGGCATCACGGGTGCATCCCGACGACCTCGCGATGGCCGAAGCGGCGGCCCGCGCGGCACTCGCGAGCGGCGTCCAGTCGTGGGAGCACGAGTACCGCTTCCGCCGCGTGGACGGCGGCTGGGCGCGCATGCTCGAACGCGCCACGATCGAGCGGGACACGGAGGGTCGTGCGGTCCGCGCGGTGGGGTCCATGCAGGACGTCACCCGGCGGAGGCAGAGCGAGGAGGCGACGACCCTGCTGGCGGCCATCGTCACGTCGTCGGCGGACGCGATCATCGGAAAGACGCTGGACGGCACCGTGACCAGCTGGAATGCGGCCGCCGAGCGGATGTTCGGCTACTCCGAGTCGGAGATGATCGGCCGGTCGATCATGGTGCTGGTCCCGGAGGCGCTTCAGGAATCCGAACGTGCGCTGCTGGAGCAAGTCCGCCGGGGCGAGCGGGTGGAGACCGACGCCCAGCGCAGGCGCAAGGACGGCGCCACGATCGATGTCGCTCTCTCCGTCTCGCCCATCCGGGACCCCTCGGGTGTGGTGGTGGGCGCGTCCTCCATCAAGCGGGAGATCACCGAGCGCAAGCGGGCGCAGGAGGAGCTGGCCCGGCGCGAGGAGCGGTACCGGGCGCTGGTTACGGCCACGACGTCGGTGGTGTGGACGTCCGATTCCGACGGGCGATTCGTCGAGCCCCAGCCTTCCTGGGAGGAGTACACCGGGCAGTCGTGGGACGCCCATCGCGGCCTCGGCTGGGTGGAGGCGCTGCATCCGGACGACCGCGCCGCGGTCCAGTCGGCTTGGGCGCGGGCGCGCGTCCGCGGTTCGGTGTTCCGCGCCGACGGGCGCGTCTGGTGCCAGGCCCGGGGCGACTACCGGCACTTCGTGGCGCGCGGGGCGCCGGTTGCGGGCGCGGATGGGGCGGTACGCGAATGGATCGGCACGCTCACGGACGTGGAGGACCGCTGGACCGTGGAGGAGCGCCTGAGGCACGCCGAGCGGATGGAGTCGGTGGGACGCCTCGCCGGCGGCATCGCGCACGAGGCGAACAACCAGATGACCGTCGTCCTCGGCGCGGCGGGATTTCTCCTCCGCCGGGCCCGGGACGACGAAGACCGGGAAGATCTCGAGCACATCCGGCGTGCGGCGGAGCGGACGGCCGCCATCACCCAGCAACTGCTCGCCTTCAGCCGGCGGCAGGTGCTGCAGCCGCAGCTCGTCAATCTGAACGCCATCGTCACCACGATCGAGCCGATCCTCCGCCGCGCCCTTGGCGAGAGCTGCCGCGTAGCGGCGCAGCTCGCGCCCGACCTCGGTCCGGTCACCGCCGATCCCGGGCAACTGGATCAGGTGCTGCTCAACCTCACGTTCAACGCCCGCGATGCGATGCCGGAGGGCGGTGTCCTCACCATCGAGACCGCGAACGTGGTGCTCGACGACGCGAGCGCGGGCCCCCGGCCGGAGGACGCGATCCCGCCGGGTCCCTACGCCCGTCTCACCGTGAGCGACACGGGGCAGGGCATGGACCAGGCGACGCTGCGCCACCTCTTCGAGCCGTTCTTCACCACGAAGGCCGTCGGCCAGGGGACCGGCCTGGGCCTGTCGACGGTCTACGGCATCGTGAAGCAGAGCGGCGGCCTCGTGAACGTCCACAGCGAGCTCGGGCGTGGCACCACGTTCGAGATCTTCCTGCCGCTGGCGGATGCCGAGCCGGACCAGGCGCCGGCGCCGCCACTGGTCCGGACAGCCGCGAATCGGGAACGCATCCTCGTGGTCGAGGACGAGCCGATGGTGCGGGACATCATTGCCCGGTCGCTCCGGGAGCAGGGGTACGAGGTGTTGCAGGCGGCGAGCGGTCCCGAAGCCCTGGAGCTCGCCGGCCGGCAGCAGCGGCCGCCGTCGCTGGTGATCGCCGACGTCGTGATGCCCGGCATGAGCGGCGGCCAGCTCGCGGCCCGGCTGGCGGAGCGCTGGCCGGCGGTGCCGGTGCTCTACACGTCGGGCTACACCGGCCTGGACGCCGTGAGCCGGGGCCTGCTGGAGGAAGGGCGGGAGTTCATCCCGAAGCCGCTCGATCCCGACACGCTGGCCAAGCGGGTACGCCAGATCCTCGATGCACGGGAGAGCGACTGAAAGTCAGACTGACTCCCGCCGTCGCTCCGCCGCCTCTTCCTCCAGGCTGAGCACGGGCAGCTCGATCCGCCACAGAATCCCCGCGAAGCGGACCAGGGCGATGGTGGCCATCCCGAGGAGGGATGCCGCCTCGCGCGGCGTGCCGGCCCGCTCCAGGACCAGATAGAGTGCCGCGCCCACGATGGCCGAGCTGGCGTAGAGCTGTCCGCGCCGGAGGATGAGCGGGATCTCGTTGCAGAGGACGTCGCGGGCCATCCCGCCGGCCACGCCCGTGATCGCGCCCATCAGGATCGCGAGCAGCCAGCTGAGTCCCGACTGCTCGGCGATCTGCGCGCCGCTGATCGTGAAGAACGCGAGGCCAAGCGCGTCGGCCACGAGCAGGGCTCGCGGCGCCGGGATGCGCAGGTGCACGTACAGCAGCGTGAACGCAGTCGCGGCGAGGCAGACCAGCAGGTACGCGGGATTCGCGATCCAGAAGATCGGATGGCGGTTCAGCAGGACGTCCCGCACGGTGCCGCCGCCGATGGCCGTTACCAACGCGATGACGGCTACGCCCAGCCAGTCGAGGTGCTTCCGGCCCGCGGCCAGGGCGCCGCTGACGGCGAACACACCGACGCCGAGCAGATCGAGGATGTAGCGCATCAGTGCGAGATCCTCCGCATGTCCGCCAGCAGCGCCGCGGGCGAGACCGGCCCCCCCAGGAACTCTTCGACCACGTCCCGCGCCGGCCGCTCCAGCCCGAAGCGGTAGAGCCGCGGCGCGAGCCAGGCATACAGCGTCGGGTCGCCCGCGCGGAAGGATCCGTGCAGCGCCCGGGCGCGGGCGCGGATGGCCGCGACCAGGATGGCGCCCACCGCGTAGTTCATCATGTATCCCGGCTCGTCTACCAGCTGCCCGCGCATGGCCCACCAGGAGAGCTCGGGATGCGGGCGGATGCGCAGGTAGTCGCGCGTGAGCGCAGTCCACACCAGGTCGGGATCGGCGCCGGGATCGCGGAGCATGCGGGCCTCGAACAGCGCCCAGGCCACGTCCATCACGATGCCGCCGTACCGTCCGCGGAGGCCGTCGGCCAGGGGCACCGAGTCGCCCAGCCAGCGCTGCTGCCAGACGGGCTCGTAGACGTCGAGCGCCGCCAGATCGGCCACCGCCTCGGTGAAGGGGTCGCTGTCGGGCCAGTCGCGGAACGCCGGGCGCGTGCGGATGGCCGCGATGTGCACCGCGTGCCCGGTCTCGTGGAGCAGTTCGTTGAGGTTATCGAGGCCGCCGGCGCGGTACGTCGCGAAGACCCACGGCTCGATCGGGGCGCGCCCGCCGAAGGTTGTGAAGGCCACCGGGTCCTTGCCCTCGCGCGGCTCGATGTCGTAGTGCACCCGGAGCGCCCGCACGTCGGCCCCGAGCGAGCGCCAGACCGCCGCGTTGAGCGGGGCGAGCCGCTCGCGCGGGATGCGCCCGCTCAGCGCTCGAGCGGCCCGCCCCGCCTGATAGTACCAGTCCCATGGCTCGACCAGCGAGTCGGGCGTCACGTCACGCCAGGTCGTGAGGACCGAGAGCAGCCACGGCTCGAGCGAGTCGGGCGGCAGGCCCGCGTCCCGCGCCTGGGCCGCACCGGGGGGCGCGCTACCTTCCCGGCGCGCCGCCTCCAGGGCGATGAGCCGGCGGTACGGGCTGCCCGAAGTCCCATCGCCGTTGACGCTGCGCCACACGGGGCCGAGCGCGAGAAAGAGCGCGCGGCGCCGCCCCGCCTCCGCGGTACCGCCGAGCGCGCCGAGGACCGAGAGCCGGTCGAGGGTGTCGGGCCCTATTACCACGTGAGACTGAGCCCAACCGTAGCAGGCGTAGACCCGTCGGCGGAGCGAGTCCAGGCCGTCGGCGGCGACGGCGGCGGCGTCGTACTCGCAGCGCGGCCGCGCCCCGGCGGCCGAGTCGCCGGTGGCGCTGCGGGTGTCGGGCAGGCGTCCGAGGTCTCGCGCCAGCGTGCGGCGCATGACACCGAGGGCGCGTGCGTCGTCGCCGTGGAGGCCGGCCGAATCCACTGCCGCCAGGCGGGACGCGAATCGCAGCCGGAGCGAGTCGTAGCGCGCGCTCAGGGTCGCGAGCGGGGCGCCGTCTGCCGTGGCCGCGCGGCCGGCCTCGCCGGCGACGTCGATGTGGTCACGGAGATCCCGCAGTGCGGAGTAGCTCGATTCGGCCGCGGCAAGGGGCGCGCCGGGCGGCGTGGTGCCGGAGGGCGGAGAGGCGCACGCCGCGGACGCCAGCGTGAGCAGGGACAGCGGGGTGGAGACACGGGTCACGGTGCCCGGAAGATACGGCCACGACGAAGCCCCGCCCACCCGGACGGGGCCCGTCGTGCACCGGCGCCCCGCAGCGCGCCGGGTCAGCCTTCGGTCAGACCGCCACGCGATTCACGTGCGCTTCGGCGATGCCCGTCAGCTTCTGGTCGGTCGCCTTCTCCTCGTCGAGCGTCTGCTCGAGCAGGGTGGCGCAGTCGGTCCGGCCGAGCTGCCGGGCCCATGCGGCCAGGGTGCCGTAGCGCGCGATCTCGTAGTGCTCCACTGCCTGCGCCGCCGCCAGCGCGGCCGCATCGAGCACCTCGTTGTCGCTCGCGTCACCCATGATGGCGTTGGCCTCTTCGATGATGCCGTCGATCGCGGGGCAGTCGACCGCCTTGACCGGCTCACCATGCATCTGGAACACCTGCTCCAGCCGCTTGATCTGGTTCCGGGTCTCCTCGAGGTGGGTGTCGAATGCCTGCTTGAGCTGCGGATCGGTCACCTTCTTGGACATCTTGGGCAGCGCCTTGGTGATCTGCTGCTCGGCGTAGTAGATGTCCTGCAGGGTATGGACGAACAGGTCGTCCAGCGTCTTGATCGGCTTCGTGAGCAAACCCATGAAAGTCTCTCCTCTATGTTGAACTCGGCCCGGCACTCGTCTCGACGCGGGTGGCGAGCCATTGGGATACGAGGCCACATGATGGCCCCGCGGCCCGGGCCCGACAGTGAGCGAGGTCACCGCATCGCGGCGATCCGCCGCTGGAGAAAGCGCCGCTCCGGCTCCTGCGTCGCGAGCGCAAGCGCCCGCTCGTAGGAGGCCCGGGCGTCTTCGGCCCGGCCCAGCCGGCGGCACAGGTCGGCGCGGGTCGCGTGCGCGAGGTGATAATCGCCGAGCTCACCGCGCCCCAGGATGGCGTCCACCAGCGCCAGCCCCGCGGCGGGGCCGTCGCGCATGGCCAGGGCGGCTGCGCGGTTCAGTTCGATGACAGGCGACGGGTCGGCGAGCAGCAGCACGTCGTAGAGCCCGACGATCTGCGTCCAGTCGGTGGCCTCGGCGCTCGGCGCCAGCGCGTGCACCGCCGCGATGGCCGCCTGCAGGGTGTAGGGGCCGAACCGCCGCGAGGCCAGGGCCCGGTGCACCAGCGCGGTGCCCTCCGCGATCAGCTCGCGGTCCCAGCGTGAGCGGTCCTGATCGGCCAGCAGCACCAGCTCGCCCTCGGGCGACGTCCGCGTCGCGCGACGCGACTCGTGGAGCAGCATGAGCGCGAGCAGCCCCATCACCTCGGGCTCCGGCAGCAGCTCGAGCAGCAGCCGGCCCAGGCGGATCGCCTCGGCGGAGAGGTCGTGCCGCGTAACCGAGGCGCCGGAGGACGCGGAGTAGCCCTCGTTGAACACGAGATAGACCACGTGAAGCACCGAGTCGAGCCGGTCGGGGAGGTCGGCCCGCTCGGGCACCATGTAGGGAATGCCGGCAACGCGAATCTTGGCCTTGGCCCGTACGATCCGCTGCGCCAGCGTGGCCGGCGACTTGAGGAATGCCCGGGCGATCTCCTCGGTGGTGAGGCCGCAGACCTCGCGCAGCGTGAGCGCGATCCGGGCGTCCGCCGGAAGAGCGGGATGGCAGCAGGTGAAGATCAGGCGGAGGCGGTCGTCCTCGACGCCCTCGGCGCCGTCGCGCGCGTCCTCGGTGTCCGCTTCCAGGCGGATGGCCAGCTCGGAGACCGACCGGTCGAACCGAGTCCGCCGGCGGATGGCGTCGATCGCCTTGAAGCGGCCGGTGGAGACGAGCCAGGCGCGCGGGTTGGCCGGCACACCGTCCCGCGGCCAGCGCTCCACCGCGGCCGTGAACGCATCATGCAGCGCCTCTTCGGCCAGATCGAAGTCGCCGAGGAGGCGGATGAGCGTGGCCAGGACGCGCCGCGAATCCGCGCGGTAGACGGCCTCGACGGCGGCGGCGGCATCGCTGGACACGGGACGGTGGTCGCGACGCTACTCGCCGTCCTCCAGGGTGAACCCGATCTTGAGACACACCTGCCAGTGGCCCACCTCGGCGCCATTGATGTGTCCGCGGGTCTCGACCACCTCGAACCAGCGCAGGTTCCGGACGGTTTCGGCGGCCTTGGCGACGGCCTTGCGGATGGCATCCTCGACGCTCGTCGGGGACGACCCGACGAGCTCGATGGTCTTGTAGATATGGTCCGACATGGCTCCTCCTACGCTGGAAGCGGAATCTCGTCCTTGTGACGCGCGAGCCACTGCTCGAACGTCTGCAGCTCGGGATCGAGCGAGCGGGTGAACGCGAGGTCGCGCACACCGGCGAAATAGTCGCTGAAGTCGCGGTTGAACTGGAACATGTTGCCCATGTCGTCGGCCCCGGGAAAGCCGAGGCCGCGGTACGCGTCGGCCGAAATCTCGTTGTAGCGCACCTCGCGGCCGAGCGCGCGGGTCAGGGCCGCGGCCATCTCGGCGCCCGAGAGGTGCTCGCCCGCGATGGCCACGGTCTTCCCGATGAACTCGCGCCCGCGCTTGAAGATGGCGTAGGCGCACTTGCCGATATCCTCCACGGCGATGCCGGGCAGCTTCTTCTGGCCCATGGGCATGGTGATGGCGAGCGTGCCGTCCGGCATGCGCTGCGGCCCGCTGCCGAAGTAGATGAGATTCTCCCAGTAGAAGCTGGTGAGCAGGAACGTGGTCGGGACGCCGAGGTCGCGAAAGACCTGGTCGGCCTCGCCCTTGGCGTCGAAGTGGGGAACCTTGTACTTGCCGCCGAGCGTGGGCATCCGGTCATCGGAGAGCGGAATCCACTTCCGCGTATCCTCGAGCGTGGACCAGATCACGTGCTGCAGCCGGGCGGACTTGGCCGCGCGGGCCATGTTGGTGGCCTGGGTCAGCTCCCGCTCGGCGGAGAAGTGCTCCCAGAAGTTGGTGACGCAGAACGCGCCGTAGGCGCCGGCGAACGCGGGGCCGAGCGTCGCCGGATCGTCCAGGTCAGCGGCGACGACCTCGACACCCTGGGCGGCGAGCGCGCGGCCCTTGTCGGCGTCGGGCTTCCGGGTGAGCGCGCGCGCCGCGAAGGGGCCGCCCTTGTCGGAGAGGATGGCGCGCACGAGGGCGCCGCCCTGGGCACCGGTGGCGCCGACCACCGCGATGAGCTTTTTCTCTGGCATGACGAATCTCCGGGGGTGAGACGATCGTTCGAGAGCGTCCCAATACTACAACGGTCTGCCGGGGTTGGCCCGCCTCTTGCCCCTCGCGCGGTTCCCCCTCATCAGGTATGCCCGATGCCCAGGAACCGTGCAGGACGGCCCGTGCCCGTGCGAGGCGTGGTCGCGGTTTGCGGCACGCTGGCGCTGTCGGCGTGCGCCGCCCATTACGCGCAGGTGCCGGCACGCCTCGATCTCCAGCCCTATGGCCGGGTCGCCCTGGTCACCTTCACCACGGACCAGGCGAACAGCGAGCTCAGCGTGGCCGCCACCCAGCGGTTCGCCGAGGCGCTGCTGGCCACCCAGTCCGGCGTGGAGCTGCTCGAGCTCACGAGCGCGGACACGTCGCTGCGGGCGCTTGCCGCGTCCGGTGATGTGTCGACGCTGGCCCAGGCGCTCGGCCGCGAGAAGAACGTGCCCGCGGTGTTCCTCGGACAGCTCACGGTATCGGGAGTCAAGCCGCACGGGTTGTTGAGCGTTGCCGGGGGCGCCAGGGTAAGCGCGTCGGTGTCGGCCGAGCTCACGGTGCGGCTGTTGTCCACGAGTACGGGCGGAACGGTCTGGCGCTCGAGCGCGGCCGCGGATCGGACGGTGGGGAAGCTCGCGCTGAGCGGAGGCCTGCCGTCGGTGGCCGTGCGAAATCCGGACGACGCGTATGGTCAGGTGGTGAGCGAGCTGGTGCGGGGGGTGACGCGGGATCTCCGGCCGACGTGGGTAAAGCAGTAGGGCCGGTTGGGGTCGCTCCGCTCCTCCAGTTACCAGGGCGAGTCGCCGGCGACCGGACCGGTGACCGACCGCGATTCCGACGTCTGTCCCGCCCGCCGCAGCCGACTCCCCGTCTCCAGATCCGGCAACCACGCGGTGAGCAGCCCCAGGGCCGGCAGGTACGCGCACAGCCGATAGACGAATTCGATGCTGGTGCCGTCCGCCAGCCGACCCAACACGGCGGCACCGATCCCCGCGATGCCGAAGGCAAATCCGAAGAACAGCCCCGAGATCATTCCGATCTTCCCCGGCACCAGCTCCTGGGCGTAGACCAGGATCGCCGAGAACGCGGAGGCCAGGATCAGGCCGATGACGACGCTCAGCACGCCGGTCCAGAACAGATTGACGTGCGGGAGGATCAGCGTAAACGGCAGCACGCCGAGGATGGAGCACCAGATCACCAGCTTCCGCCCGAAGCGGTCGCCCACCGGCCCGCCCACGATGGTGCCCGCCGCCACGGCGGCAAGGAAGACGAAAAGGTGGACCTGGGAGCTCCGGACCGAGACCCCGAACCGGTGGATCAGGTAGAACGTGTAGTAGCTGGTGAGGCTCGTGAGATAAATGTACTTGGAGAAGATGAGCACGATGAGCACGGCCAGCGCCAGCCTGACCTTCCGCGGCGGAAGCGTGGGATGGACGCTGGCGGCCTCCGCCTTTGCGGCCCGTCCGGCCGGCCGGTGGCGCGCGTACCAGCGGCCCACGCTCCAGAGCACGAGGATGGCGAGCAACGCCGCGAGCGAGAACCACGCGACGCTCGACTGCCCGCGCGGGAGCACGATGAACGCGGCCAGCAGCGGCCCGACCGCGGAGCCGGTGTTCCCGCCGACCTGGAACACTGACTGCGCCAGCCCGTGCTGCCCCCCGGAGGCCATGCGCGCCACGCGGGACGACTCCGGGTGGAACACCGCCGAGCCCAGCCCCACGAGGGCGGCGGAGACCAGCAGGCCGGGGTAGCTGCGGGTGGCCGACAGGAACAGCAGGCCCGTCAGGGTGAACCCCATTCCCGTCATGAGCGAGTACGGCTTGGGATGATGATCGGTGTACAGGCCGATTCCCGGCTGCAGCAGCGACGCGGTGAGCTGAAACGTGAGGGTGATGAGGCCCACCTGGCCGAAATCGAGCCCGAAGCCGGCCTTGAGCATCGGATACATCGCCGGGATGAGCGCCTGCATCATGTCATTGAGCAGGTGACAGAAGCTGATCGCGCCGAGGATCGCGAAGACGGTCCGGGGGGGCTGCACGGCAGGGGGAACGGTCAAGCCGGGGCAGGCGGCAGGAGCACCCGGAGGCGCTCCCCCAGGTCGCGAAGCGCCCGCGAAGTCGGCTCATCGGAGATGGACTCGGCCGCCCGGCGCAGGGCGGCCACGTCGGCGTGGGTGAACCCGAATGGCTGGCCGTCGAGCGCGAAGGCCGCCAGCACCGGCCGCGCCGGCGGCGGCACCAGCACGCGGTCGTGCGCACGGCTCATCGCGATGACGCTCCCGGCGGCGTTCAGGCCGAGCTTGGCCACGTACTCCGTGGAGTCGTCATCGCCGGCGTGGGCGGCGTCGTCCTGTGCCCAGCGGTCCAGCTCCCGCGCCGCCTGCCGGTAGTCACGGGCTTCCCATTGCTCCGGCGTGAGCGCCGGAACGTAGCGGTCTGGCATGTCGGTCCCTCACTGCTGGTCGATGAGCGCGATCCGGCGCGCGTGCCGGCCGCCGTCGAACGCCGTCGTGAGCCAGGTGGTCACGATCGGCATCAACTCCGCCTCGGGGATGAGGCGCTCGCCCAGTGACAGGACGTTGGCGTCGTTGTGCCGGCGGGCGAGCCGGGCCGACTCCACGTTCCAGCAGAGTGTGCAGCGGACGCCGCGCACCCGGTTGGCCACGATGGCCTCGCCGTTGCCGGAGCCGCCCAGCACGATGCCGCGCTCGAACTGCCCCGCGGCCACCGCCTCCGCCACCGGCCGGATCATCAAGGGATAATCGACCGGCTCGGAGGAGTGGGTCCCGAAGTCCGTGATCTCGTGCCCGAGGGCGCCGAGCGCGGCCTTGATCAGCTCCTTGTAACGGAAGCCGGCGTGGTCCGATCCGATGGCGATGTTCATGGGTGACGCGGTTCAGCTCGCTTGCCCCTTGGCCCCGGGGCGATTATCACACGATAGGCCCTGGAAACGGCCGGAAGTACGACGACACGAGATCGCCCGTTGCCTTGCGGCTCGGGCGCCAACCGATAGGAGGTCGGACCATGTTCGGATTCGGGAACTCCCCCCGCCGGGGACGTAGCGGCACGTTCAGCACCAGCAACCTGACCAAGGCGGCCCTCGCCGGCGCTGGGCTGCTTGCCGCGAAGTGGTGGCGCAACCGCCAGTCGACCAACCGGCCCACGCAGCGTGCGGAGCAGCAGCCGGAAGTGAACCCCAGCGCGCCGCGCGGCTTCTGAGCGTCGGGTCCGAGCCGGGCGGGCCTGGCTCACCAGGGGCCCTGCCCGCCCGGCTCGGCCGGCCCGCTCAGTGCACCGACCGGCTCTCCTCCCGCAGTACCGCCAGGCTTCTGGATCCCAGAGTGATCAGGGCATCGAACTTCCCCTTCACGCCGAGCTTCGACCCGGTGCGGGGCGGATCGGCCCGCTCGCTCACGACCGTGAGCGTTCCCGTGTCGTCCTTCAACTGATAGGCACCGACTCCCAGCCCTCCGGCCGAGCTCTTCACCTCTCCATCGACGCGCACCGTCTTGCCATCGTACTTCGAGGGGTTGTCGAGCAACTGGCCGATCGGCGTGACCGACGCGCAGCCGGCGAGCACGAGCAGGGCGGCGACCGACGTGAACGGCGCCAGCCGGCGGACTCCGTGAGTTCCAGTGGACATAAGGAGCGGCTCCTGATCGGGATCCCCGTGACCGGACGGACTAGTCGAATGTACTCCGGGTCTTTCCCGGGGACCAGCAACGCCCCTCGCGGCCTCTTACAGAGCTCTTCCTGCAGGTTTCACCGTCCCTTCACGGCTCGTGCCGTAGGCTGGTCCGGAACTACCCCCACAACCTCCGGACCATTCGGGACCCATGGGCAGCCGCGCGAAGCTGTTGCTGTGCCTGCTCCCGCTCGTCCCCGGTGCGCTCGGCTGCGCGGCGGATACCTCCTCCTGGCGCCGCGTCTCCGCCCGTCCGGTGACGGAACAGCTTCTTGGGGCCGGCCCGGCCGGCCGGGCCGGCTGGACTACCCACGGCGGCGACTGGAACAACCAGCGATACGTTCCGTTTGACGAGATCAACCGCCGGACCGTGGCACGGCTCGAGCCTGTCTGGCGGCACGACCCCGAAGTGCTCTTCCGCCGCAACACCCGGAACGAGAGCACGCCGATCGTCGTGGACGATCTGCTGATCTACACCGACCTGAACGACCTCGTGCTCGCCGTTGACACGCGCGATGGCCGGGAGCGTTGGCGCTACCAGCCGGCGCTCGGTCCGGTGGCGCTCTGCTGCGGCATGGTCAACCGTGGGGTCGCCGTCTACGGTGACAAGGTGTACCTCGCCACCCTGGACGCCCGGGTTATCGCGCTTCGTCGGAGCAACGGGTCGGTCGTGTGGAATGTCAGCGCTGCGAAGCCGAACGAAGGGTATTCGTTCACCATGGCGCCGCTGGCCGCCGACGGAAAGATCATCGTGGGCGCGAGCGGCGGCGAGTTCCAGATCCGCGGGTTCGTGGACGCCTTCGATCCGGAGACGGGCCGGCGGCTGTGGCGATTCTGGACGACGCCCTCGCCCGAGCAGGGCGGCTGGTATGGGGGGTGGAGCGACACGACACCCGAGGGAGACCGACTTCCCCGGAATATCGCGAAAGAAAAACGGGACAGCGCCCGCTACGCCGAGGCCTGGCGGAAGGGCGGCGCCCCGGTCTGGTCCACGCCGGCCTACGATCCCTCGCTCGGGATCCTCATCGTGGGCACCGGCGAGCCATCGGCGGTGGATGGCGTCATGCCGCCGGGCGACAACCTGTTCAGCACCTCGTTGATCGCGATCGACGTCGCCACGGGAGCCCTGCGCTGGTATTACCAGATGGTCCCGCACAACCTGTGGAACCTGGATGCCTCGAGCCCGCCCGTGCTGTTCGACGTCACCGTCGGCGACAGCACGATTCCCGCGGTCGGCCACGCGGGCAAGACCGGCTGGGTCTACATTCTCGACCGCCGCACCGGCCGCCGGATCCGGCGCAGCGACCCGCTGATCCCGCTGGAAAACATCTTTCCGGTCCCGAGCCCGCAGGGGGTTCGCGCGTCACCGGCGGTCCGCGGCGGGAGCAGTTGGCCGCCACCCGCCTACTCTCCGGGCACCGGCCTGCTCTATGTACCGGCGAGCCACATCCCCATGCTCTTCGTGACCGACTCGGCGGCCTGGCGGCGGACCGGCGATCGTTTCGCGCACGCCCACTTCACGAAGCTGCCCGAGAAGGAGCAGTTCGGGGCCCTCTCCGCGGTGGATGTGAGCACGGGGAAGATCCGCTGGCAGCGGAGAGTGCACGGGCACCTCATGTACGGCGGCGCGCTCGCTACCGCGGGGGGTCTCGTCTTCTTCAGCGAAAGCGGGGGCTGGCTGGACGCGCTGGATGGCGCCACTGGGGAGACGCTCTGGCGCGAACGCGCGGTGGAAGGCCCCGCCGGACCGCCGATCTCGTTCCTCGTGCAGGGCCATCAGCGGATCGCGGTCACCTCGAAGCGGGGGATCACGGTCTACGGGCTGCGCGGGGGCGGCCCCGCGGTGGCGGACACCCGAGGCGCGGGCGATGTGGTGTCAGCGACGGTCGCCAGCACCGGCGGTGGCGTAGTCCCCAGCTCGTCGCGATGAGGGGTGGCGGGCACCGGACGCGTGGGCCGGCTGGTCACGACCCAGCACGTGGTCGGCGAGCGGAAGGAGCATGCACGCTGCACCGGCTGCGCGGCCCTCGGGGATGGGGCCCCGGCAGCACAGGCGAATAGCAACCAGATCGAGCACAGGAGCGCGAACTTCGTGCTCCACCGCATCCCCGGCTCGCCATGGCTCCTCGCTCCGCTGCCCATGGACCCATGATATTGCACACCGGCCGGACGCATGCAAGCCGGCGATCAACCGCACCCACCGATGGATGGAGGGCCCATGCCCTACGTGAACATCCGGATTACGCGCGACGGCGCCACGGCCGAGCAGAAGGCCGAGCTGATCCGCGGCGCGACCCGGTTGCTTGTCGACGTGCTCGGCAAGAATCCGGCGACGACGTTCGTGATCATTGACGAGGTGGAGACCGATAACTGGGGCGTGGGCGGCGAGAGCACCACAGTGATCCGGCGGCGGCAGAAGTGAAAGCCCCGGGCGCGGCGTTGGACAGCCCGGCGCCCGGTTGCTAAGCTTCAGGCGTCCCCCACTGCCAGGTTGCTCCCATGACGTCTCGTCGAGAGGCCCGCCTCAGGCCGGATTTCGCCGAGCTGTACCCCGGACTCCGTCCGGACGTGTGGTATTCCGCCGCCTGGCTCTCCGCGCGCCAGCTTGCCCGCACGCACTGCGACGGCGTGGCGGCCTCGATCGCCGAGGTCCTGAACAGCCGGCATTTCGAGTTCCGCGGCGGCCGGCCGCGCGCCCCCGCCCAACCCGAGCGGGACGCCTCCTAACCTTTACCCCCGCCCAGCGCCAACCGGCATGCTCCCTGCCCGAATCCGGGGAATCACACCATTTCCCCGGAGGAGCCATGCGTTCGGCCCGCATCCCCTCGATTGCTCTGGCGGTTCTCACTGCAGCAGCTTGCAGCTCGTATACGTCCGCGAGGCGGGAAGAGCCGGCGCCGGCAATGCGCCGCGGACCCAGCACTGCCGCCGCCCTCGGGATTCCGCCGGGACAGCTTCCGCCGCCGGGCCTGTGCCGGGTCTGGCTGCCGGGCGAGCCCCCCGGGCATCAGCCGCGGCCCCGGAGCTGCGCCCGGATCGAGCGCATCGCCCCGGCGGGAAGCTGGATCGTCTATCGTCCGGATGAGGACAGGAGCGTGGTCCACGTGCGGGTGGTCGATGCGCGGCGCCCGGGCGTGGTGGTGCGCCTGAGGGTGTACGACATCCGACGCGGGACGCTGATCCGGGAAGGCTGACGGTCGGCGGGCCGGGCCCCCGGCGACAACGTCAGAACGTGACGGTCACGCTATTCGAGCAGGTGCCGGTGCCGCCCAGGCAGAGCCGGTACGTGAGGCTCCTGGCAGCCTTCTTTCCAGTGGCGTCGGTCCATGCGCCGGAATTGGCCACCGTGACGAGCGTGGCCCCGTTGCGATAGACGTCCACATTCGTTCCGGCCGCACCGCTCCAGCGGAGATCCACGAACTCGAAGCCTGCACGCTTCCGGCCCGCCGCGCTCAGGGAAATGCCGGTCGTATCGTGGACGATCGTCCCGTCACACGCCACGTAGCGTTCCGTGACGGCCGCGAAGAGTCGGCTCAGCGATGCAGTATCGACCTGCGCCGCCAGCGTTGCCGGCGTCCGGCCGTTGAACGTGACCACGAGATCGAGCGACGGTACCACCAGCGCCCAGTTCTGTCCCGAACCCGTGGTGCGGTACATGTCGCTCGGATACTTCGCGCCCCAGTGGCAGTCCACGTTGGAGCGGATGTTGGGATAGGCGGCGGAGGTCGTGAAGTTCCGCAGCCATGACGCCGCGAAGAGTCGGGTGCCCGCCCAGTCTCCCTCGTGGAGCATCAGGTATCCCAGCCGCGCGAAGTCCCGGGCGCTCGCCAGCCCGTTCCCCGCCGTCGCCCAGACGTAGTCGCCCATCCCGGCCGGCCGCTTGTACGCCATCCTCCCGACTCCGATAGGATCGAGCAGCCCCTGGCGGAGATACGCGCTCGGCTCGAGCCCGCTCACGTTGCGGAACACGAGGCTGAAGTGGTTGAAGGCGACGCTCGAGTAGGGCCGTCCCTTGGTGTATGTGGAACTGTCGCCCGGGGTGAAGTAAAGGGGTGCCGATACCGGGTAGTCGGGGTCCTTCCCCACGGTGAACGGCGCGAAGTTCCAGGCGCTTTCCGTCTGCACAGAGCCGGAGGCGATCTGATCCTCGGCCTCCGGAATGATCCCCGACACGTGACGGAACACCTGGTCGATCGTGATGTCTGCCTTGCGCGGGTCGGTGAGCGGGAAGCCCTCGGGGAGCCAGCGCTGGTCGTAGAGCCTGCTGCCCAACCCGAAGGCGACGCCGGGATAGTCCTGCACCATGCGGCCGAGAAGCATGATGGTGATCGTCTTGCCGTTCGAGGCCAGGTAGTAGACAGCCGTTGCCGCGCTCGGCTGGTTGTAGTACTCGCCCACGACCCATCCATCCTTGATGACGAGGGCGGCCTTGTTGGTGAAGTCGTAGCCGCTCACGCCGGTCTTGTACGTCTCGTACGGCAGGGCCATCAGGTACGAGCCCAGTCCGGCCAGCTTGCCGGCGTCCATCCCGAGGCTCAGGATCTGAGCGGAATCACGGGTGGTGCGCCATCCGCCGGCGGCTTCCGGAGGCGGGAAGTAGCTGGAGAGCGCGACCGTTGCCAGGGCCGGTGGGAAGGGCGGCTCGTCGGCCGCGAATGGCCGGTTGGGGTCGCACGCAGAGATGGCCGTCAGGATCAGGGCGGCGAGCGGTACGGCACACCGGGCGAGCGGCCGCACGGGAACCTCGCGCTTTGGATCGGGTCGGCTATGGGGTTGCGGGGGACGGCAGGAGCGTATCCCCCGAATCTCAGGTCGTCAAGAGCGCATCTCAGCGGCACGTCGGCTCCGGCGCGAGGCTCTCGTCCCGGCCGAGCGCTGCCACATCGAGATACTGCACCCGCGCCGGCTCGGTGGGAGCCAGCGTGATGGAGACGCGCAGGTCGGCGTTCCGACAGCGCATGCGCCAGCTCCCCCGCAGCGCGTTCTCGACCTCGAACGGCCCTTCGTTGCGGCAGTTGTCCCCCGCCTCACGGCGGAGCTGCTCGATGGCGGCGCGCCGCCGATCCTTCGATTGATCCAGGTACAGGTTCATCGCCGCGATGCTGTCGGCCAGGGCATCGTCCCATCGGGTCACCAGCCGCGTCACCTGCTCCCGGCGCTGCACCAGCACGGGTGCGGGCTGCGCCGCGCGGGGTACCAGGCCGCCGGTGCCGGAGAGGAGCTCGAGCGCTCTTCCGGTGACACCGCTCCAGCCCGTGTAGGTGAGATTCCCCAGTGCGATGATCCCCACGCCGTAGTCCGGCAACCAGCGCATGATCGAGCCGAAGCCGGGAAGGCCGCCGCTGTGCGACACCATATTGGGGAAGAGACATGTCCGCCGAAGCCCGAGGCCATAGCCGTATCCGCCGACGTTGAGCACCACCTCCCCGGTGGAGTCCTTCCGGACAGTCGCGCCGACATAGCGGGCCACCTGCTGCATCTCGCGCCGGGAGGCGCGGCGAAGTGGGCCGCGGTCGCTGCCGTCGCGCGCCGGCCAGGCGTCGAGCATGAAGCCCACCCAGCGCGCGAGGTCGTTGACCGAGGTGAGCATCCCGCCCATCGGGCCGAACGCACCATCGGGGAGCTGCTTCTCTTCCAGCCAGGCGTCGTCCTGCCAGCGATACCCGTGCGCCAGATGCGCGGGTGGCACCGCCGAAGATTCGAGCGTGGTCGCCTTCATGCCGAGCGGCCCGAGCACGTGCTGGGCGACGTAGCGCGAATACGGTTGACCCGACACGTTGGCCACGATGCGGCCAAGGATGGCGAAGCCGTAGTTCGAATACTCGTAATTGGTGCCGGGCGCGGTGGAGAACGGGATCCCCCCGCGCAGCATGCGCGTCATCTGCTCGTCGGTCACGGCGAGCTGCTGGTCGCCCCACGGGTTGTCCTCGGGAAAGCCGGCGGAGTGCGAGAGGAGATGGCGAATGGTGATTTTCGGCGAGTCGGTGGTAGGGTAGTGCAGGCCCGCGAGCTCCGGCACGTAGCGCTCCGCCGGATCGTCGAGCGAGAGGCGGCCCGCGTCGCGAAGCTGGAGGATGGCGACGGCGGTGAAGCTCTTGGTCATCGAGGCGATGCGGAAGACCGTGGCGGTGTCGACCGGGGCGTGGGACGCGAGCTCGCGGGTCCCCACGGTGCCGACGTGCGCGAGGCGTCCGTCCACGATGATGCCGTAGGCCATCCCCGGCACGTGCGATCGATCGGCGAATTCGCGCATGAGGCTGTCGATCGCCGGGTAGGCGCCGGCGAGCCTGGCGAGCCGCTGGGGGTCGGTGAAGTCGGACGGAGCGGCGGCGCGGGGGGAGCGCGGTGCCTGGGCGCCGGCCACGGCCGGAGTAAGCACGAGGGCGACGAGAGCGAGGAGCTTGGTGCGCGGGAGCATCTGAGCCTCTGTTCGCTGGGTGAGCGGGGCGTTCGGCGTCGCACTGTACCTCGATGTACCAGCGGGAACTACTCGATCCCGCACCTCATCAGGTATATACCGGTACCCTCGCCTCCGGAACCGTGCGCATCCTTTGCCCAGTTCTCGCGGCCGTGCTGCTCGTCTGCGCCGCCGCGTTCGCCCCGTCCCGCGCCTGGCGAGTCCGGCGTGGTCTCGCTGCTCGAGCTGGCCTACGACGTCACCCATTATGAGACGGCGGGACCGAACACCGGACGGGTCGTGGTCCTGGCCGCCGGCTTCTCGGTCCCCGCCTACATCTGGGACTCGCTATACCAGCGGCTGGCGGACTCCGGCGATGGTGGCGGGGGCGGTGGTGCGGTTTCTGAGGCAGCCGCGGCAGGCAGCAGCCAGGTGAGCCCCGGCTGACGGCGAGCCCGAGCCGTTCACTCCTCGAGAATGATCTTTGGATTCCAGGCGACTTCCCACAGGTGGTCGTCCGGGTCCTGAAAGTAGCCGGCGTACCCGCCCCAGAACGTATCGCCCGCCGGCCTGGTGATCCTCCCGCCCGCGCGCCTCGCCTGTTCCATGACCGCGTCCACCTCAGCCTTGTTCGCCACGTTGTAGCCGATGGTGAACTCCGTCGCACTGCGGGCATCCCCCGGCACCCCGGCGTCACGGGCGATGCTGTCGCGCGGCCAGATCGCGAGCGTGAGCCCCGCCTGCAGCTCGAAGAAGGCGACCGCGCCGTGCTCGAACTCCCGGCCGACGATCCCCCTGGTCGCCAGACCGAGACCGTCGCGATAGAACGCGAGCGACCGTTCCAGGTCGTCCACGCCCAGCGTGAGAAAGGTGATCCGCGGCTTCATCCGATCCTCTCCCGCGGGCCCACGATACGCCAGGTCAGACCACCGGACCCGGCAGAGCTTCGCCCTGCCGGCGCAGCCACCAAGTGGCGCGGAACCCCTGCGCGAGGAAGTAGCCCACGGCGATGGCGAGCAGGACCAGCACCGGCTGCCCCTGCTTCCAGCCGGCCTGCCCCAGCACGACGACGAGATAGAGCAGCAGCGCGCCCGCCGCCACCCAGCTCCGCTGCACCATCCCGTGCCCCAGCCCGACCACGATCACGCCGCCCATGAGGAGCGTGAGCGAGACGGAGAACACGCCGCCCAGCATCATGACTGCGGCACTGCCGATCGCGACATACCAGGCGCGCTCCAGGTGGACGCGGGCGGTGGCCTCGGTGATGGGGCCCCTCGGAAAGAGTTCCACGGTGCCTCGCTCGGGATGAGCGGGTGGTTGTCGACTCAGGGATAGCTGGAAGATGCGGGGCGGGCAGCCGGACCGCTACTCCGGCGCGACGGTGGGTGCGGCCTCTGCGCTCCCGCCGGAACGCAGCAACACCCAGCCTCCGCAGCCGTACAGGGAGTCGGTCAGATGCGGACGAGCGCGATGCCCGACGCCGGATCGAACTGCCGCCGCAGGTGCGCCGGCTCCTCCGTCACCATCACCTCCAGGGTGGGTCGCACCATGGCCCGGAGCAGGTGGCCACCGTGCGCCGTCCCATCCGACTTCCCCACGACCATGTGCGCGTGCACCTGCGGCCCACCGTCCGGCGCGAGCGTGATGTCGCCCACGAGCGAGAGCACCTCGACCTGTTCGGCGATGGGTATCGGACGGTACTCCCTGGTGTCCCAGTCGAAGTAGCCGAGCAGCACCTCGCTGCAGGCTCCGATGGCGGTGAGGCGGCTGCCGGCGAGCCGCTGCTCGCGCGCAAACGTCTGGAGGCCGGCCATTACTTCATCGCCGGTGTCGAAGATGGCAACGAACGTCCGCTGCCCCATCGAGTCGGCGAGGAGTCGATATCGCATTCGTCCGTCCTACCGGCCCGGCCCACGCGACTGCGCGCGCCGCGCCGTTTCCTCGTCCAGGCGCGTTCTCAGCGCGGCCAGGACGGGGTCGGCGCCGGTGAAGCGCTGGCCGTAGTCGAGGTTGAATGCGTAGTCGAAGTCGGCCGGATTCCTGCCCTGGGTGTGCTGGAGGATCGTCTCCAGCTTGTCCAGCCCCTTGGCGAGCTTCGCCTCGGGTGACATCGCCGCTTCGTACTCGTCCCACAGCTCGAGAATCTCCTGGCGCAGTGCCGGCGGCAGAGGCGCCATCAGCTCGACCAGGTCGGCCCGCTCCTGCCGGGCCTTGCCAGCGCCGGCCTGCTGCACCGGCGCCGGGACGTCGCCATGAATCGCTTCCCCCAGGTCATGAATGAGGCACATCCTGAGCAGCCGCGCGAGCCCGATGCCGGGATCGTTCCCGTAGAGAAGCATCGCCATCAGGCAAAGCCGCCACGTGTGCTCCGCCACGCTCTCCCGCTCCCCGGTGGAGGTCCACCCATTCCGGGTGACCGTCTTCAGCCGCTCCGCCGCGCGGAGAAACGTCAGGATGCCGTCGAGCTCGTCCGTCCGCATGATCTCCCCCTGGCCGCGGATGCGCGGAAGTGTGCACCGCGTCCCCGTGGCGGTAAAGGGCGCCGCTCAGCCGAACACGCCGAACAGCCGCGAGGCGAGCACCGTCCCTCCGACCAGGATGGCCGCGCCCACGCACAGCATTGCGACGAGGGTCAGGGTGAGCGGCGCGTGGCCGGTCAGCGCCAGGATGCCGAGCACCACGGCGCCGATCCCGACGAGGGCCTCCCAGCCGCTCGCGGCGTAGACGCTGTCGCCCTCGCCCCGGAGCCACCGCGCCGAGCGGGCCAGGCGTGCCATGCCGCCGCCCGCGGCCACCAGCGCGGCGCCGAGCACGATGGCGGTGACGCCGAGCAGCATGAGCGGGTCGATCCGCAGCAGCGCCAGGATGCCGAGGACGATGGCGGCGACGCCGGCGATGGCCTGCAGGCCGAGGGCGCCGGCGATCTCCTGCCGCCCGCGCGACGCGGCCGCGGCCGGCACCAGACGGGAGTAGCGGCGGGCCAGCGCCGCGCCGCCGAGGAGCAGAGCGACGCCAAGGGCTATGGCCGCGATCGCGTTGAAGGTGAGCGGGAGCAACCCGAGCAGTCCCAGAATCGCCAGCACGACGGCGGCCGCGCCCCCGACGGCTTCGGCGACGGAGCCGGCCTCCGCCTCCACGACGGTGTTGTCCTGTGCCCGCGGAGTCTGCATCTCACGGGCGTACGGGATACCTCGATCGATCTCTACCATACGAACCTCCATGGTGGCGGCGACCCGGTGGGTCGCCGGCGGCCGCGCCCGCCGGGGGGCGCAGGGCCGGCCGCCGCCGTTGCGACCCGCGGGGCAACGCACCCGGTGCCCGCCGGCCGAGACCGGGGGACGAGCCAGGAGCTTGAGACTGCCGGGGAGGGGTGCGGCCCGGGAACCCGGGGCGCTGAGCGCAAGCAGCGACGACAAGCGGATACTTCGACGACGGGCGCGGCAACGACACTGCTACAAACGACCTTTCAGGGCAGATGCCCTGTCCGAACAAAAGCATGGGGACCCATACAATTCAAGGGGCGTGTTTCCGCGCGCCGGGGCCGCCCGCGCGCCTAGGCGAGCGGGCCGGTCCCGGTGATATGGACCAGCGTCGCCTCGGGCTTGCGGCTGTCGAAGTGGGTCTCGCTTACCCGCGCCATCCCCTTCTGCCCCGAATCGAACGTGAGCGCGAGCCGCTCGTTCGGCAGGATCCCGTCGGCGCTGCGTGACAGGAACTCGCCGCTCCACGTCTGGCGGCCCGGGCTCGAATCGGTGATGGTGACCTGCACCTCAACGTGATCGAGGCTCTTCCGGTTGGTACGCTGGATCAGTGCCATGTAGGCGGCCATGCGGGACCTTCTTTCTTGCGGCGAGGAATGCCGCGCGGAGGCGCGGGAGCAACTATCACCCGTAATGTAGCTCAAGGGCGCCGTGACCGTCGACGCGGGCATGCGCAGCAGCAACAGCGACAGGGGGTCGGGGAGCCGTTCGGGCCGAGGGGCGCGAACGACCACCCGGTCCGGGGTCACGGGCCGTGCGGCAGGCGAGCGGGCATCGTCGCGAGCTCCCAGGCCGTCACGGCGATGGCCGTCGCCCCCTGCACCAGTTGCGCCGAATCGACCCGCTCGAAGGTGTCGTACTGGCTGTGGTGGGTGACCCTGAAGTAGTCGAGCGTGTCCTGCACGGCGAAGAACGCCGGGACGCCGACGTCGTTGAAGGCCGCGTGGTCGGAATCGTCGGAGCGCTCGAGCGGCAGTTCGACCACGCCCAGGTCGTTGAGCGGGGCGATCGCCGCGCCCATTAGCCGGCGGCAGTCTTCGCGTCCCTGCAGGGCAAAGCCGCGCACCTTCCCCGTGCCGAGATCGAGGACCAGCACCGCCTGGACCCGGGCCAGCTCGGCTCGATGCGCCTCCACGTAGGCCTTGGAACCGAAGTGACCCTGTTCCTCTCCGGAGAAGAGCACGACGCGGATGGTCCGGCGCGGCTTGAGCCCCGCGGCCGTGATACCCCGGAGCGCCTCCATCACACCGGCGACGCCGGTGCCGTTGTCGGTCGCACCGGTGCCCAGGTCCCACGAGTCGAGGTGCGCACCGAGGATCACCACTTCGTCCGATAAGTCCGTGCCGCGGAGCTCGGCGACGGTGTTGAAGGCTCGGACGGGCGCGCGCGAGGTGGTGCCGGGCAGGTCGAGCTCGAGGGTCACCCGTTCGCCGCGGTCGGCCGCGCGGCGTAGCAGCAGGTAGTCCTTCATCGCTACGATGGCAAATGGGATCTGTGGAGCCCAGGAGCCCAGCCGCCAGACCGGTCCCCCCGTCATGCCCAGCCCTTCCTGCTTCCCGGCCGGCGCGAGGTACGCCAGCGCTCCCTCTTCCCGCATGGCCAGCGCCAACCGGTCGCGCAGCGCGCGGTAGGCCACGCTGTCCGCGCCGATCGGCGGCGTCTCACCGAAGGTCACGATCCGTCCCTTGAACCGGCCGATGAAGCGCTCGAGCTCCGCCGGGGTGCGGCCGGTCACGACCAGCACGTCGCCGCGCACCGGACCAGGCGTCGGCCTGGACCATCCCAGCGCGGCGAGGGTGAGCGTCCCGCCATTCTGCGTGAGCAGCCTCGCGCGAGCCTGCCCTCGCGTCCATGAGGGACCGAAGGCGTATCCCTCGCGGTGGACGTTGGCTGCGCCGCGGGCCGTGAGCGTGCTTTCCGCCCAGGCGTGGGCCCGGAGCAGCCGCTCGGAGCCGGTCAGTCGGGGGCCGATCACGTCCGCCAGATGCTCGACATCGCTCACCGCGTGCTGGTGCGCGGCGATTTCGCGGATGATTTTTGCCGTCGCGGTGGTGTCCGAGGCGGCCACGGCTGTCGCGCCGGGCCGCGTGGCGGGCGGCGGAGCCTGCGCGACGAGTGCTGTGGCCGGCAGGAGTCCGAACAGCAGGGCGGGCAGGGCACGACGGATTCCAGACATGAGCGCCTCGGAAATGGGGGAGGACCGATCTCCGGGCAATTTATGGATGGCTCGTATCTCTCGCCTGCCGCCACAGCTTCCAGTACACCAGGCCGTTCACCCCGAGCACGAGCAGGCCCAGCAGGATCTGGATCCGGCGTGTGAGGCCGGAGGGATACAACGCGGCCGTGACGTAGTGCTCGATGAAACCGCCCGCGTACGCCTGACCGCCGGCCGCGCGCCGCCATGCCTTCTCGAGGGGGGTGAGTGGACAGATGAAGCCGGCGAACTCGATCACGGCGCCCCAGAGAACGGCGGGCACATGGAGCCACGCCAGGCGGGGCCACCGGAGCACCAGAAGGCCGCCGGCCACGACGAAGAGCACGAACGCGCCGTGCAGCACGAGCAGGGCGTCAACCAGGATGGCCAATCGGCGCCTCATGGAAGGAGGCGAGTCGCTGCCAGGAGGAATGAGTATAAGAAGGCCACGCTGTGCCGGGCCAACCGGTCGATTCGCGAACGGGCGGATGCCGCCTCGTCAGCTCGCCAGCGGCACCAGGTACTGCAGCTTCCCGCTCGGGGCGTTGGGGATCCGGTCCACGAACTCGAACTCGACCTGGAAGTCCGCGCCCAGGGCGGTCTCGACCGAATGCCTGAGCCGGTGGTGCTGGGCCGGGGACGGCGGCCGGCGCACGTCGAGCAGGAATCGAAGCTGGCGGCCGGGCGCCTCCCGCACCTGGAATTTGCGGACCCACTCGTGCGCGTCCACCCGGCCGAGAAGACTGGTGATGTACGGGGTCGTGATGAGCGCACCGTCCCGCCGCCGGAAGGTGTGCGCCGTCCTGCCCTGCACCCGCGTCAGCAGCCCCAGTCCGCGGCCGCACTCGCAGGCACCCGGGATTCGCGCGGCCATGTCGCCCGTTCGATAGCGGATCAGGGGCATCGAGGTGAGGCCGAGGCTGGTGATCACCAGCTCGCCCATCTCCCCTGCCGGTGCCGGGCTGCCGTCCGCCGCGAGCACCTCGATCACGAAGCTGTCGTCGTTGGTGTGCAGCACGCCCCGCCGCACCGGGCAGGACCAGGCGACCACGCCGAACTCGTTGGTGACGAACACGTCCACGGCGGGCGCGTGGAACGCCCGCTCGGCGAGCTCGAGGCAGCGGTCGGTCACCTCCATGGCCGTACAGAAGACCGCCCGCGGCGGCCGCACCTGCGCGCCCGTGGCAAGTACGTGGTCGGCCAGCGCCTCGATGGCCCCCGCGTAGCCGGTCAGGATCGGCGGGTTCAGGGCCTGCACCCGCTCCAGCGCCTTCGCCGGCGGCACGTCCGAGGCGACGCGCTCGACCCGCGGGAGCATCCCCAGGCGGCGGAGGAGCGAGATCGGACCGGGCCGGTCCGGCTTGTCGAGGATGCCCACGTTGATCTGCCCGTCCCGCGACCCGCAACCATACGCCTGGTAGACGCGCCACCACCGGGCCGAGTAGTCGGCCTCCTCCACCGTCGAACGGAAGAAGCGGCCGGGCGTCCCGGTCGAGCCGGACGTGGACACGCCGACGAGGCCCGCGCGATCCTCCGTGAGGAACGCCTCGAGGCCGTGCCGCGCGATCACCTGCCGGTCGAGCAGCGGCATCCGCTCGAGGTCGCCGGGCTCGAACGTCTGCGGGTCCGCGATTCCGGCGTCCCGGAGCACCGCGCCGTAATAGGGCGTTCCCGCCGCGCGCGCGATTACCCGGCGGAGGCGGCCTCGCCGGCGCTCGGCCAGCTCGTCGGGACCGAGCCACTGCTCCTTGTCCAGCCGCCGCATCGAGGCGAGCAGGGTGCTGATCGTCGCGATCGGTTTGGTCGTGGCGATGAGCGGTACGGGCATGGGCGCCGGGCTCCAGGGTTGGGGTCGGGCCGTTACGGGATGTTGTCCACCGGCAGCCCGCTCGGGACCACGGCGGGCACGACCGCGCTGAGGTCGCGCGCGGCAGGGTCGGTGAGGGCCTTCAGGAACTCGGTGATGTCGTCCACCACTTCGGGCGTGAGCGTGAGCGTCCTGAGCCGCGAGTCCCGCGTGGCCAGGATGCCGGCCGTGGTCGGCTGGAGGGTGCCGCGCAGCAGCGGCTCGAGCTGGCCGGGGTCATAGGCCTGCAGCTTGGTGGTGGACTGGCTGTAGTGATCCACCCAGCTCCGCAGGCTCACGATGGCGCCGTCGTGCCCGTAGGGCGGCGTGAGCTCCACGTTCCGTAGCGGCGGCGTCCGGAAGGCGTACTTCTGGCCAAGGTTCCCGGTCTGCCGCATCCGTCCGAAGTCGTCGTGGCCGTCCGGGCCGTCGCCGAACCCGGGCCCCACCTGCGGGACCGCCACGTTGTGGAACTTTCCGTCGCTGAACAGCGGGCCGTTGTGGCACTGGGCGCACTTGCCCACGCCGAGGAACGCCTGCGCGCCGCGGAGCTGCGCGTCGGTCAGGGCGTCGTCGCTGCCGGCCAGGAAGCGGTCCCACGGAGAGTTGGTGAAGCCGAACACCGACGTGATCCAGCAGCCCATCGCGTTGCCCGCGTGGGCGAAGCTCATGTTGTCGAAGCTCTGTCCCGGGTACGCCGCCTCGAACAGTGTTCGGTACTCGGGGATCGCGCCCAGCCGCCGCATCAGAAAGCGCCAGATCTTCTGCGGCTGGTCGTCGCCGATCGCGGCCAGCTCGTTGCCGGCGTCGGCGCGCATCTCGTTCCGGGAGAGCACCGGGAACATCGGCAAGGCGGACACGGTGCCGCACTCGAGTACCGCCCGCTGCGAGGGCAGCAGGTTCGCGCCCGGCGAGCGGATGACTCCCTGCGGGTTCTTGAACACGCGGCCATCCCACGTCAGCGTGGACATCGCGTGGAGGTTGAACAGCGGCGGCGCGTTCCGGTGAATGAACTTGCCGTCGGGATGCACCCGCGTGGGGCCCAGTCCAGTCGCTCCCTGGCCGATGGCCACGCTGTGGCCGTCGGTGGTCGCGAGCTTGGCGAGATGGCACGTCATGCAGGAGATGTCGCGGTTGCCGCTCAGCTCCTTGTCGAACGCCAGCGCCCGGCCGAGCACGTTGAGCTCGCGCCGGACCGGGGCTGGGCGCTGCAGCGGGGTAAGGCCGGCGGCGGCGGCAGACTGCCGGACCTGCGCCGCCAGCGCCGCGGTTTCGGCGGTTGCGGTCTGGATCTCCGGTGGTGGGGCCGGGGCCGTTGTCTCGTCGCTGCAGCCGCCGAGCCACAGCGTGGCGCAGATACCGAGCGTGACCGTCAGATTCTTACGCAACATGCGGATTGCCTCGCTCGGAACGTGCCCGCCCGCGGGGTTCGCCGACACACTTCGTGCATGTCGGATGGTGTGTGCTGCTCGCTGTCGTTCGGGAGATGGTTGCGGGGGGCCGGAAGTGCGACTCTCGTGCCAGTGGTCGGCCGGCCCCGTGCTGTCAGCTATTGCAGTGAGGACGGTTCCGGGTGCGCGGCTTTGCAGCGGCCTGGCGAGACTCTGGTGACATCGGGCACCGGCTCACATCGGACTCGCGATCGGGCCGGGGGTCGAGCGGCTCATCGTCGTGCCGTCACCGAGGTAGCCTTCGGTGTTCTCGCCCCAGCAGTAGCCCCGGGCGTCGGTGGTCACGCCACAGGTGTAATTGCCGAATCGGCCGTCGGCGGCCAGCACGGCATCAAAGTGGAGGGACCCGGCCACGGCCACTGGGCGCAGACGGTCGACGACGAAGGGCTCGCCTCCGGTGGCGTCGGTCCCGTCGCCCACCTGACCGTACCAATTGTAGCCCCAGCAGTAGGCGCGCTTGTCGGTCGTGACCCCGCAGGTGTGCGCCGCGCCGGCGCTGACGCCGCTGAACGCCAACCCGCCCGCCACCGGCAGCGGTCTCGAGTGGCGATCGGTGGTACCGTCGCCCAGGCTCCCGTAGCGGTTCCACCCCCAGCAGTACGCCTGGTGATCGGTGCCGACGCCGCAGGTGTGCGCGCCGCCGGCGCTGATCGTGGCGAAGGCGATACCGCCCGATACCGCGGCCGGCGTGAGGCGCGTCGTGCTGGTGCGGTCACCGATCTGCCCCGTCCGGTTCAGTCCCCAGCAATAGGCCTTCCTGGTACTGGTCAAGCCGCACGTGTGGAAGGCACCCGTGCTCACGTGGTTGAAGCCGATCCCGCCGGCCACCCTGACGGGCGCGCGGCGCCCCGTCGTGGTGCCGTCACCGAGCTGGCCGTCCTCATTGGCACCCCAGCAAAAGGTGACGCCACCGAGCGTGATGGCGCAGGCATGATCCTCCCCCACCCGCAACTGGCGGTACCGACGAGCGCCTGCCAGGCGGACCGGCTCGAGGCTGTACTGGCTGTTGCTGCCATCGCCGAGTTGGCCGTCGGTGTTGGACCCCCAGCAGAAGATCTGATTGGCGGTCGTCAAGCCGCAGGTGTGCTCGGCGCCCGCGCGCACGTCCAGAAAGCGCAGGCTGGCGGCGGCAGCCACCGGCCTTGTGACCGCGGCGGCACCCGGGTTGCCGTCGCCCAGCTCGCCGGAGAAGTTCTGCCCCCAGCAGTACGCGCGGTCGTCCGTGGTCACGCCGCAGGCGTGCCAGCTGCCCGCGCTCACCTGGCGGAACGCGAGCGCTCCGGTGGCCGCGGCGGCGAGCGCCGGTTCGGATGATGGCGAGGTGGGCGATTGGGTGTCGTCCCGGCAGGCCGGGGCGGCGGCGAGTACCCCTCCCGCGAGCAGGAAAAGCTTCGAGAACCGACGGGCTGCGTGCATGGGGTGCCTCCTCGCGCGGTGGGAACGCTGCGCGCTGCCGAGCCGGGCGCGGCGACGCGGGATCAGCTTAACGGGCGGCTTTCAAGCGGATCTCAAGCGGACAGTAGGGCGAATCGCCTTCCTCGCTCGACTCGCCCGAGGCAGCCACGCCGGGGAGGGCGAGCGGGTCGGACGGGCGAAGGATCCGGTGATCACGCCCGGACGAGGTGAGCGCGGGGGCTAGCGGTCTACGTGCAGCACGGCCATCATCCCCGCGCCGAGGTGTTCCGCGATGTGACAGTGCAGCATCCACGCTCCGGGATTCGACGCGTCGATCAGCAGGTCCACGGTCGAGCCCACCGGCACCAGTGCGGTGT
>JAICLE010000022.1 GCA_025927545.1 Gemmatimonadales bacterium | reverse complement strand
CGGGGCGGGGCCCAGCTCATCGCGCTGTTCTGCGCCGCCGTGCGGCGGCTCGCCGCCGCGATGCCGCTCTACCGCTCCCCGGCGCCCGACGCGGAGGTGCGCTGATGGGGTGGGAGACCGTGATCGGGCTCGAGGTCCACGTCCAGCTCGCCACGCGGACCAAGATGTTCTGCGCCTGTCGCACCACCTTCGGCGACCCGCCCAACACCAACGTGTGCCCCACCTGCCTGGGCCTTCCCGGCGCGCTCCCCGTGCCGAACGCCGAGGCCGTCCGGCTCGGCACCCGCGCGGCTCTCGCGCTCGGCTGCACGGTCCACCCGGTGAGCGTGTTCGCCCGGAAGAACTATTTCTATCCCGATCTCCCCAAGGGATATCAGATCTCGCAATTCGACCGGCCGCTCGCCACCGGTGGACGCGTGGCGTTCGAGTCGCCCGGGCGCGGCCGACTGGAGGTCGGTGTCACCCGGCTGCATCTGGAGGAGGACGCCGGCAAGCTGATCCACGACCGAGTCCCGGGCAAGACGGCCGTGGATCTGAACCGCGCCGGAACGCCCCTCGCCGAGATCGTGAGCGAGCCGGATATGCGCACGCCGGCCGACGCGCGCGCGTACCTCGTCACCCTGCGCCAGATCCTGGTGTACGCGGGCGTGAGCGACTGCAGCATGGAGCAGGGGAGCCTCAGGGTCGACGCCAACATTTCGATCCGGCGGCCTGGGGCACCCGGGCTCGGGACCAAGGCGGAGGTGAAGAACCTCAACTCGTTCGCCAATGTCGAGCGCGCTCTCGAAGCCGAGCGCGAGCGTCAGATCGGTCTGGTGGAGCGGGGCGAGCGCGTGGCTCAGGTCACCCTCCTTTTCAATGCCGGGAGCGGAGAGGTTCGCCCGCTCCGGTCCAAGGAGGAGAGCCATGATTACCGATACTTCCCGGATCCGGACCTGCCGCCCCTGGTGCTGGCGCCGGAGTGGATCGCCGACGAGCGACTGGCGCTGCCCGAGCTGCCGGACGCGCGCCGCGCCCGGTTCGAATTGGCCTTCGGCCTCCCGGCCTACGACGCCCGGGTGCTCACCAGCGAAGTTGCCCTGGCCGAGTACTACGAGTCTCTGGTCACGGCCGGCGTCGAGCCCAAGACCGCGGCCAACTGGGTCATGGGCGACGTAATGACGAGCTACAACGAGACCGGTGCCTTCCCGGTGGAGGCGTCGCGCCTGGCGGCGCTGGTCACCCTCGTGCGCGACGGCATGGTGAGCCGCCAGGCCGCCAAGCGAGTCTACGCCGAGCTGGCGCGGAGCCCGCACGAGCCGCCCCGCGACGTCGCGGAGCGGTTGGGACTGATACAGGTGAGTGATCAGGAAGCGCTGGCCGGCTGGGTGGACGAGGTCCTTGCGGCCCATCCAGCCGAGGTGGCCCGCTACCGGGGGGGCGAGCTCAAGCTGATGGGATTCTTCGTGGGACAGGTCATGAAGCGCAGCAAGGGCAAGGCGGATCCCAAAGGAGTACAGCCCGTGCTGCAGGGAAAGCTCGGGTAGGCAGGCGGGCTGACGGGGGCCGCCCGCGTTCACCTCAGCGCGCCAGCCGTCGAATGAGCTCGCGGTCGCCGGGAAACTGCGACACCAGCGCCTCGACGTCGCCCAGCTCGAAGTCGTCGAACTCGAAGCCGGGCGCCACCGTACACCCGCAGAGCACGGCGCCCCCCTGCGACTCGGCTGCCTGCCACATACCCGCCGGCACGACGGCCTGCGGGGTCTCTCGATCAAGCCGTGCCTCACCGAGTCCCAATCGGTGGAGCCTGAGCGGCGCGCCGTCGTAGTGATGCCAGATCTCGTCCGCGTGTACCCGGTGCCACGTGCTCCAGGCGTCGGGCGGCAGGACATAATGAATGGCGGTGGATGCCGAACGAACCCGGCCGTCGGGAAGAGTGAGCCGGAGTGGGCTGCGGAACGTCTCACCGTAGAACCCGCCCTCGGGGTGAGGCCGCAGTCCGAGTCGGCGCACCACGGCGTCGGCGTTCAGCGATCGTTGCTCACGAGCGCCTGCGGCGAGGGGGCCGCGCGTTCCGGCGCGCCCCAGGGGAGCCGCTGCGTGATGCGACTCCAGAAATCGAGCGGCCGGTCGGGCAGCCCGAAGTGCTCCTCGGCCGCGCCCTCAAGCCGCGACGTGTTGCGGCGGCCCACATCGCGCAGCACGCGCCGGCGCAGCTCCTTCGCGGTCTTGAGCGGTTGCTCGCCCGAGGGATCGAGTTGCAGGGCAGGCGACGCGGTGCTCGCCAGGAAGGCCATCATGTAGTCGAACGACAGGCCGAGGTGCCGTTCGACGTCCGCGTCGGTGAGCGGCCACCGGCTGTATTCACGGGCCACCTGTGTGGCCCGCTGCCAGCTTGGGCTCTCGGTGAGCCGTACCATCCCGCGGAACAGGCGCCGGTTCGTGCGCACGCTGAAGATCGTGGGCGAGATGATCCGGTCGAGGTGCGCGTCGGCATCGGCGTGGTTGAGCAGGATGACGTCGCGGGCCGAGCGCGCGTACGCGTCGCCCAGGTGGGTCTCGACCCGCGTCTCCCAGTACGAGTGTCCCACCGCCGCCGTGCTGCTCGTGATCATGAGCTGGCGCGGGACGAAGTAGTTGTGCGCCACGGTGTCGGCCGCGAGGTGGCTGAGATATCCCAGTCCGAAGGCCCGGAGCGCATCCGAGCCGGCCAGGTCGTGGATCTCCTGGCCCACGTGCCAGTAGTGGCAGTGGCGGCCGAGCGGCGCGTAGTGCTTCGCGATGGACGAGTCGGCCGCGATGTTCCCGTAGAGGTAGTCGAACGGATAGGCCCGCAGCAGGTCGGCCACGGTCGCGGGGAGCTGCGGCAGGCTCGAGAGCACGGACTCGCCGAGATAGATGTGCGTGCCGGGCGTCCACGCGTGCGCGGCGGAAGGCAGGGCCAGCAGCACCAGCCCCACGCCCGCAAAGGCGAGCGCGAGGCGTCCGGCCGTCATGCGCGCCCGGCCGCCAGGACGCGCCGCACCCGGCCAAGCATCCCGTTCCCCCGCCGCACGGAGCGGAGCGTGGCCGCCACGTCGAGCGCGGTGTCCTCCACTTCGCCATGGACGACGTCGTACAGTGTCTCCAGGTCCTCCAGCTTGTGCTCCACGCGATCCACCCCCCGTACCAGCTTGCGCCGGACCCGCCGGCTGGTCTGGGCAAATGCCCCGGCCTCGTGCCGCACCAGCACCATCAGATCCTGCCCTTGTTCCGTCAGGCGGCGTACCGCCTTGAGCGCCTGCGCGGCGTCGTCCTGCAGTCCGTCCACCAGCCCGCTGATCTTCCTGGCCTGCGATGAGAGGCGGAGCGCGGCGATGGCCACGGCGATGGCGGCCGCCAGGATCGACAGCGCGATGACCGCCAGCGAAATGGCGACCGTCGGGCCGACCCAGGCGGCGTCGGCGACGATCTGCAGCAGTGCGAGTGTGTGCGATCCCACGGTGACCTCCCCGAAAAGGCCCGGCGTGCCGGCGGCCCTGACGCGCAGCGGCGAGTACGAAGGGTAAAACAACGCGGTCCCACGTGCATCGCAACCCCCTCGATCCGCTTGACGCGCTTCCCCGACACGGGCAGCTTTGCGCATGCCTCCACGATATCTGGTCCGCGGGCAGCGTCCGCTGCGTGGTTCGATCCGGCCCGCGGGCAACAAGAACGCCGCGCTGCCCATCCTCGCCGCCACGTTGCTCGCCGACGGCCCGATGGAGTTGGACAACATCCCCCGCATCCGGGATGTCGAGACCATGCTGGCACTGCTCGCCGATCTCGGCGCCGCGGTCGAGTGGACCGGACCCAATCTGGTCCGCGTCGATGCACGCCCGGTGCGCCCCAAGGCGCTCGATCCGAAGCTGTGCACCCGCATCCGCGCCTCCATCCTCCTCGCCGGGCCGCTGCTCGCGCGGTTCGGCCTCGTCACCCTGCCGCCCCCCGGCGGCGACGTCATCGGACGGCGTCGGGTCGACACCCATTTCCTCGCCCTCGAGCAGCTCGGCGCCTCCGTCACCGTGGGCGATCGCTACGAGCTCGAGGCCAAACGGGGCCTGCATGGGGCCGACATTTTTCTGGATGAGCCGAGCGTCACCGGCACCGAGAATGCTCTGATGGCAGCCGTCGCGGCCCGGGGACGCACCGTGCTGCGGAACGCGGCCTGTGAACCGCACGTGCAGGACCTGGCCCGCGCGCTGGTGGCGATGGGCGCGCAGATCGACGGCATCGGGTCGAACGTCTACGTCATCGAGGGCGGCCGGCCTCTCACCGGCGCGGCCTACGCAATCGGCCCGGATCACATCGAGATCGGGAGCTTCATCGGTCTGGCCGCCGTCACCAACGGCGATATCACCATCGAGCCGATGCGTCCGGAGGACCTACGGAGCACGCTGCTGGGCTTCGAGCGGCTGGGCATCCGGCCGCGGATCGACGGCCAGCGGCTTACCGTGGACGCGGGACAGGAGCGACGGATTCGCCCCGATCTGGGCGGCCACGTGCCCAAGCTGGAAGACGGGCCCTGGCCCGCGTTCCCCGCCGATGTCATGTCCACCACCATCGTCACGGCCACGCAGTGCTCGGGCATGCTCCTGGTGTTCGAGAAGATGTTCGAATCGCGCCTCTTCTTCGTGGACAAGCTCATCGGCATGGGCGCGCGCATCGTGCTCTGCGACCCGCATCGCGCGGTGATCTCGGGCCCCTCGCCCCTCAAGGGCGGCACCGTCGAGTCGCCCGACATCCGGGCCGGCATGGCGATGCTGCTGGCGGCGCTCGCCGCCGAAGGCTCGAGCATCATTCACAACGTGGGCCAGATCGAGCGCGGCTACGAGCGGATCGACGAGCGGCTCCGGGCCCTGGGCGCCGATATCGAGCGGGCGGATGACTGAGTGCGGCTGGCCACGACGCTTCGCGAGCTCCCCTTGCCCGACCCGCTCCCGCTGTTCGAGCTCCCCGACTGGCGTGTCCGCCACGGCGTCACCGCCGGGATCACCGGCCGGGGCGGCGGCTCCGGCCGCGGCTTCGATCTCGGCCTCTGGAGCGCGGCGCCCGTCGGCGAGGTGATGAGCCGCTGGCGCGACTTCCGTCACGGCTTCCCCGGCTTCGACTCCGTCGTCCTTGGGAACCAGGTGCACGGCACCGTGGTCGCGACCGCCGGACCGGGGCACGGTTGGATCCAGCACGAGGGTGTGGACGGGTGGGTCACCACCAGCCCCGGAGTGCTGCTGACCGTCACCGTGGCCGACTGCATCCCGGTCTACCTGGTCGTTCCAGGGCGCGGGGTCGCGCTGCTGCACGCCGGCTGGCGCGGCACCGCCGGCGGGATTCTGGATGTCGGGCTGGAGCAGTTGCTCACCGTCACCGGCGCGGCGGCCGGGGACGTGCTGCTGCACTGCGGAGTCGGCATCTGCGGGGCCTGCTACGAAGTCGGCGCCGAGGTCCTGGCCGGCTGCGGGCTGCCATCCGACGGGCCCGGCCCTTGGCACCTGGATCTGCGGGCGCACCTCGCCGCGCGAGCCGGGGCCCTCGGGGTCGGGGCGGTCACCGTCTCCGGCTGGTGCAGCGCGCATGACCGCCCTTCTTTTTATAGTCACCGGGCATCCGGTGGGACGGACGGACGGATGGTGGCCTACCTCGGGATGCCGCGACCCGATTGACTCCGCCACCCTCTGGGGATAATATTTCGGTGCTGTCCCGGGGGCGCCTGTTGGGGGTGTACTGTCGATGTGGGGGAGTTCCCCCACATTTTTTTTCCTGCAATGCCGACGTCTGCCGACGCGCTCATCGCACCGATTCGCGACCACCTCGCCGGCCTCGGATTCGAGCTCGCCGATCTGCGCCGCGTCGGAACGCTGGAGCGCCCCATTCTGCAGGTGCGGGTGGACCGCCCGGACAGCCGGCCCGGCCAGGGAGTCACGGCCGGCGACTGCGCGGCCATCAGCCGGTCTCTCGAGCACTTTCTGGAATCCAGGGCGATGGTCGGGCCGCGGTACGTGCTGGAGGTCTCCTCACCGGGGATCGAGCGGCCGCTCCGCTGGCCGGAGCACTGGCGCCGCTTTGTCGGCCGCCGCGCCCGGGTCCGGTCCGACGCGCTCGGCGGGCGCCGCCAGGTGGAGATCGTCGCGGTCCCCGACGACGAGCACGTGACCGTGCGGGGCCAGGACGGCGCGGAGGTGACCGTGCCGCTCGCTGATGTGCGCGAGGCGACGCTGGTGTGGGAAGGACCCGCTCAACAGGAGTGACACGCATGGCAGGATCGACCGAAATGTTGGCCGCGTTCCGCGAGCTGACCACCGCGAAGCAGTTGGAGCGCTCCGATCTGCTGGATCTGCTGCGCGACGGCATCCAGGCGGCGCTGGTCCGCAAGTTCGGCCCGAACGTCAAGTTCGAGCTGAGCGTGGACGAGCTGCAGGGCACCATCAAGGTGGTGCGCCTTCGCCAGGTGGTGGAGACGGTCGAGGACCCCAGCTGGCAGATCCCGCTCGAGGAGGCGCGGTTCGAGGATCCGGATTTCCAGCTCGGCGACATGCTCGAGGAGGAGGTGCCTTTCGTCGAGTTCGGCCGCCTCGCCGTGCAGGCCGCCAAGCAGCGCATCATCCAGCGCGTCCGCGAGGGCGAGCGAATGCGGATTCGCGAGGAGTTCGCCTCCAAGGTGGGCGAGCTCCTCTCCGGCGAGGTTCAGCAGATCGAGCGCGGCAAGCTGGTCATCATGCTGAACAAGTTCCGCGAGGCGGAGGCGATCATCCCCTACCGCGAGCAGAACCACCGCGAGCACTTCCACCAGGGCGACACCATCCGTGCGGTGCTCAAGCGGCTGGAGGAAACCCCCAAGGGGCCGCGGCTCATCCTGTCCCGCGGCGATCCGCTGTTCGTCAAGGCGCTGTTCAAGCTCGAGGTGCCCGAGATCCAGCAGCAGATCGTCGAGATTCGCGCCATCGCGCGCGAGGTGGGCAGCCGGACCAAGGTGGCCGTCATCTCCCGCGACGACGCCATCGATCCGGTGGGCGCCTGTGTGGGCCTCAAGGGCTCGCGGGTGCAGGCCGTCGTGAACGAGCTCGGCGGCGAGCGCATCGACATCGTGCCCTGGTCCCCGGATCCGGAGCGGTTCGCCCGGCTGGCGCTCGCCCCGGCGCGGGTGGCCAAGGTGTTCAGCGATCCCGAGGCCAAGACCATCCAGGCCGTGGTGGACGAGGACCAGCTCTCGCTCGCCATCGGGCGGAACGGGCAGAACGTTCGGCTCGCCTCCGAGCTCACCGGCTGGAAGATCGACCTCTATTCCAGCCGCGAGTGGCTCGAGCGCGGGGGCGAGGGCCCGCTGTTCGCCCCGCTCCCGCCCGAGGAGGAGACGGTCGCCCAGATTCCGCTCAGCGAGATCAAGGGGCTCTCCCCCGAGCTCAGCGCCATTCTGGAGGGCGCGGGCCACCGGATGCTCAACGATATCCTCGATTTCGAGCGCGAGGACATCGCCAAGATCCCGGGGATCACGCCGGAGACGGAGGAGCAGTTGCTCGCCTTCCTGGCGGAGCTGACCGACGAGGATGCCGTCGAGAAATAGCGGCCTCCTCGGGCTCCTCGGACTGGGCTACCGCGGCGGCCGCGTCGTCGTCGGCGTGGACGCCGTCCGGAAAGAGCTGCAGGCAGGGAAGTGCTGGTGCGTGGTGGTGGCGGAGGACGCCAGCCCGCGCGCCGTGGACAAGGTGGTCCGGCTGGCATCGGCCAAGGGCGTGCCGATCATCCCGGGCCCGCGCGCCGTCGCGATCGGCGCGCAATTGGGACGACCGCCCGTGATGGCGGCAGGCGTACGCGACCGCGCGTTGGCCGATGGCATGGTGCCGTTGGCGCCCGTACGCTCCTGACGGAGGATTGAGTGGTCAAGACGAGAGTGCACGACCTGGCGGCGGAGTTCGGCGTCGCGCCCGAGCAGCTCCTGAGCATGCTCAAGGACATGAACATCTTCGTGCGCAGTCACATGTCCGCGCTGGAGAACGATCAGGTTTCGGCCGTCCGCGTCCGCTGGGAGCGGGACAAGCGGAAGAGCGCGGAATCCCCCACGGCCAAGAAGGGCCGCCGCAAGGCGGTCAAGGCGGAGCCCGCCCCGGCCCCGGTCGAGGCCAAGCCCACCAAGCGCCGGCGCACCGCCGCCGAAGTGGCGCAGGTCGAGGCGCAGGTCCAGGCCGAGAAGGCGGCCGAGCTCGCCGCGCTCGAGCTCGAGCGGCCGATGGTCGCCGAGCCCGAGGACACCGCGCCCGCGCAGAGCCTGGAAGAGCGCGCCCGCGCGCTGTTCCGCGACCTCCCGCCCGCGCCCACCGAGCCGGAGCCGGAGCCCGTGGCAGCCGCCGGAGAGCCGCCCGCGGCGCCCGCGGAGCCGCCGCCGCCGCGCCTCGGCACCCACAGTACCGCCGGCACCGTCGGCGGCGCGTCCTCCAAGGCGCCGTTCATTCCGCCGCGCATTCAGCGCCCGCCGGCGGCGGCCGCGCGGGGTCCCAAGCCCGTCTTCAGCAGCAGCGCGCCGTCCGCGCCCTCGCGTCCGGGCGCGGCACCCGACCGCGGTGCGCCCGCGCCCCGGCAATTCGGGCCCGATGCCGAGAAGGGCGGAGGCCGGAAGAAGGGCAAGAAGGGGAAGCGTACCTCCGTCGATCAGGACGCGGTGCAGGCGAACATCCTCCGCACGCTCCAGGGCATGAAAGGCCCGGCCGGGCGGAAGGGCGTCCGCCGCTCCGACGAGCCGTCCTACCGCGACGTGCAGGCCGGCCGCCTGGCCGAGGAGCGCGAACGGGAGAAGACGCGCATCCGGGTCAACGAGTTCGTCTCGGTGTCCGAGCTCGCGGGCGCCATGAAGGTGCCGGCCACCCAGATCGTCCAGTTCGCCTTCAAGGAGCTGGGCCTGATGGTCACCGTGAATCAGCGGCTCGACTTCGACCAGATCGAGCTCATCGCCTCCGCCTTCGGCTTCGAGGCGGTGCGCGAGGACGAGTACGCCGCCGAAATGGAAGTCGATGCGGCCGAGGAGGCGCCCGAGCTGCAGGTGAGCCGGCCGCCGGTGGTCACGATCATGGGGCACGTCGACCACGGCAAGACCTCGCTGCTCGACTACGTGCGGAAGGCCAACGTCGTGGCCGGCGAAGCCGGCGGCATCACGCAGCACATCGGCGCGTACCTCGTCACGTTGCCGAACGGCCGCGCCATCACCTTCCTCGACACCCCGGGCCACCAGGCGTTCACCGCCATGCGCGCGCGCGGCGCGCAGGTCACGGATATCGTCGTCCTCGTCGTCGCGGCCGACGACCAGGTCATGCCGCAGACGGTCGAGGCCATCAGCCACGCCCGGAACGCCGGCGTGCCGCTCATCGTGGCCATCAACAAGATCGACCTGCCGTCGGCCAACGTGCCCAAGGTCAAGCAGGACCTGCTCCAGCACAACGTCGTGCTCGAGGAGTTCGGCGGCAACGTGCTCTCGGCCGAGATCTCGGCCAAGAAGGGCATCGGGATCGAGGGCCTGCTCGATCAGATCCTGCTCCAGGCCGAGATCCTGGATCTCAAGGCCAACCCGGAAGGGAAGGGCCACGGCGCCGTGCTCGAGGCCACCCTCGATCCGGGGAAGGGGCCGCTCGCCACCGTGCTGGTGCAGCGGGGCACCCTCCACGGGGGCGACAACTTCATCTGCGGCAAGTTCTCCGGCCGCGTGCGCGCGCTCTACGATGAGCGCGGCAAGACGGTCAAGGAAGCCGGCCCCTCGATTCCGGTGCAGATCCTCGGCTTCGAGGGCGTGCCGGCCGCGGGCGATACCTTCGCAGTCGTCACCGACGCGAACGAGGCGCGCGAGATCGCCCAGAAGCGGCAGCGGCTCGAACGCGAGGCGCAGAACCGGCGCAGTCAGAAGGGCACCAGCCTCGAGGATTTCAGCCGGGCACTGAAGGAGGGCGAGGTCTCGACCCTGCGCATCATCATCAAGGCCGACCAGGGCGGGCCGGCCGAGGCGCTGGCCGATGCCCTGGCCCAGCTCGGTACCGGCGAGGTCCGGGTGGACGTGGTGCACCGCGGCGTCGGCGCCATTACCGAGAGCGACGTGCTCCTCGCCAAGGCCTCCGGCGCCATCGTGCTCGGCTTCCACGTCCGGCCGGACTCCAATGCGCGTGCCGCGGCCGAGCGGGAACAGGTGGACGTGCGCACCTACCGCATCATCTACGAGGCGGTCGAGGACGTGCGGAACGCCCTCGAGGGGCTGCTCAAGCCGGAGGAGCGCGAGACGGTCCTCGGCGAGGCCGAGGTGCTGCAGCTCTTCAAGGTCAGCAAGGTCGGCACGATCGCCGGCTGCATGGTGCGGAGCGGCACTATCCAGCGCACCGCCAAGGCGCGCGTCATGCGCGACGGGGTGGTGGTGTACGCGGGTGCGCTCTCCAGCCTCAAGCGCTTCAAGGACGACGTGCGCGAGGTGCGCGAGGGGCTCGAGTGCGGCATCGGAATCGAGAACTTCAATGACATGAAGGTCGGCGACCGGATCGAGTCGTTCCGCATGGAGGAGGTCAAGCGGACCCTCCAGCCGGCGGCCGGCGGCGCGGTGGGGTGATCGTCGGGGTCCAGGTGTGGGAGCTCCATCTCCCGGGGTGCCATTCATTGAAGGAAAAGCGCGGAACACTCAAGCCTCTCTCGGCCGCGCTCCGGCACCGGTTTAACGTCTCGGTGGCGGAAACGGGACACCAGGACCTCTGGCAGCGGGCGGAGATCGCCTGCGCGGTGGTCGGCTCCGCCCGCCCGCCGGTCGAGGAGACGCTCCGGGCCGCCGATCGGGTCGTGGAGGAGACGGACGGCGTGCGGATCGTGGATACGGTGACGGTATGGCGATGAAGTCATCCTCGCGGCGGCCCGAGCAGGTGGCGGAGACGCTGCGGCAGGTGATCACCGACGGACTGGCGCGCGAGGTCCGGGACCCGCGCGTCGGCTTCGTGACCGTCACCGGCGTCCTGGTCACGCCTGACCTGTCGCATGCGCGTGTCATGGTCAGCGTGCGCGGCGACGATGCCGAGAAGCGCCGTGCGCTCGAGGGGCTGCAGAGCGCTGCCGGGTTCCTCCGCTCGCGCGCCGCCCGGGCGCTCACCACCCGCATCGTGCCGGAGCTGCACTTCGAGCTCGACAAGGGGCTCGAGCACGCCGCGCGGATCAACGAGCTGCTCGGCGAGATCCGGCGCGAGGAGCACGACTGATCGGGGCCGTGCTCGTCGACAAGCCGGCCGGCCCTACGTCGCACGACGTGGTGCAGCGGGTCCGGCGCGCACTGGGAACCCGGGCCGTGGGCCACACCGGCACGCTCGATCCGTTCGCCACCGGACTGCTGGTCGTGCTGGTGGGGCGGGCCACCCGGCTCGCACGGTTCGTCGAGGCCCAGCCCAAGACCTATCTGGGCACCGCGCGGCTGGGCCTCGCGACCGACACCGACGATCGCACCGGAACGCCCCTGGGGCCGGCGGTGGACGTCGCCGGGATCGCCGAAGACCGGGTGCTGGCGGCGCTGGCCGCGCTCCAGGGCGAGCAGCAGCAGCGGCCGCCCCGCTACTCGGCCCGGCACGTGGATGGCGAGCGCAGCTACCGGCTGGCGCGCCGGGGCGTCGCGGCGGAGTTGCCCGAGACGCCCGTGACGGTGCACCGGATCGAGCTCGTCAGCTACGCGCCGCCCGAGCTGGCCTTCCGCGTCACCGTGAGTGCGGGGACCTACGTCCGGGCGCTCGCCCGTGACCTGGGCGCGCGGCTGGGCGTCGGCGCGCACCTGACGGCGCTCCGGCGGGAGGCCGTGGGCGCGCTCCGGGTCGACGACGCGGTCCCGCTCGGGCTGGTGGACGCGTCCGCCCTCCGGCCGCCGGAAGTGGCGCTGGGTCACCTCCCCACGCGCGAGCTCGACGAGCCGGGCCGGTTGGCGGTGAGCCACGGCCGCGCGCTGCCGGCCGGGCCGGGCGCCAGCGGCGACGTCGCCCTGGTTCACGCGGGCCGGCTCGTGGCGGTGGCGCGGGCGGACGACGGGTGGCTCCGTCCTTCCGTGGTGCTGGGAACGCCGTGAGCGGGCGTCTTCCGCCGCTCCCCCGCGGCAGCACGGTCACCGTGGGCTCGTTCGACGGAGTGCACCGGGGGCACGAAGCCGTGGTCCGCGAGATCGCGCGGCGCGCGGAGGCGGCGGGCCGGGCGAGCGTCCTGGTCACTTTCGAGCCCCATCCGCTCGAGGTGGTGAATCCGCAGGCCGCGCCTCCGCTGCTCACGACGGCGGCCGAGCGGCGGGAGATCCTGGCGCAGCTCCCGCTCGACTACGTGCTGTTCCTGCGGTTCGACCGGCAGCTCGCCTCGCTCACGCCAGAGGAGTTCGTGCGGGGCGTGCTGCTCGAGCGCTGCGCCATGCGAGAGCTGGTGATTGGGCACGATCACGGCTTCGGCCGTGGGCGGAGCGGCGACGTCGACACCCTCCGGCGTCTCGGCGCCGAAGACGGCTTCGCGGTGGACGTGGTCACCGCCGTGGATGTGGGCGAGCAGCACGTCTCGAGCTCGCGGATTCGCCGCGCCATCGCCGGTGGCGACCTCGCCACGGCTGCCCGCATGCTGGGACGGCCGTATCAGGTGAGCGGCCGGGTGGGAACGGGCGAGCGGCGCGGACGGCAACTGGGCGTGCCGACCATCAACCTCGCCAACGTGCCGCCGCAGAAGCTGCTTCCGCCCGACGGCGTGTATGCCGTGCGGGTCGAATGGCGCGGCGGACGCGCGGGCGGGATGATGAACCAGGGCCCCCGGCCGACGTTCGAGGATGGGCGTCGGCTGCTCGAGGCCCACCTGTTCGACTTCGAGGGCGATCTGTACGGCGAATGGGTGCGGATCGAGTGGGTGGAGCGCCTGCGCGACGTGACCCGCTTCGCGTCGGCGGAGGCGTTGCGGCAGCAGTTGGATCGTGATCGTACCCGGGCGCGCGAGGTGCTCGCCGCATCCGGTCCGGCGTCCAGCCGGGGACCTCATGCCTGAGACCGTGACCTGACGATGTCTTCCTCCATTCGCAACCGCCTGCTCGTGATCGGGCTGCTGATCGGCGGCTCGATCTACTTCCTGTTTCCCCGGACCGTCACCCTCCGCGTGCGCGGCGCCGACGGGATCATGCACGACGACACCGTGACCCGGGTGCCGCTCAAGCGGGGACTCGATCTGCAGGGCGGGATGCACCTCGCGCTCGAGCTCGACCAGTCGAAGCAGGTGTCCGCCGATCCCAAGAAGGATCTCGACCTGGCGCTCACCGTCCTTCGGAAGCGTATCGACGAGTTCGGCGTGGAGGAGCCGGTGGTCCAGAAGGCGGGCGACAACCGGATCGTGGTCGAGCTCGCCGGCATCACCGATCCCGCCCGGGCCAAGTCGATCGTGCAGCGGAGCGCGTTTCTCGAGTTCCGCATCACCGACAAGACCGGCGCGCTCGAGAAGGCGCTGCCCGCCATGGACCGCACGCTCCGTGGCCTCGGCGTGAAGGGCGACACGGGGGCGGGCGCGGGGAAGCCGTCGGCCGTTGAGCAGCTCCTTGGCGGCGATTCCGCCAAGCCGAACGCGGCCAAGCCCGGCGCGCCCAAGGCGGGTGCCGCGCCCGCGGGCAAATCCGCCAAGCCCGCCGCCGACAGCGCCGCCGCGGATACGACCCCCGTGCCGGGTGGCGTGCTCTCCGGCCTGATCCAGGCCGCCGGCAGCGCCGAGGGCGGTGGGATTCCAGGCGAATATGCGGTGCCCGAGACCGCGTTCCCCCGGGTGGACAGCCTGCTCAACATCCCGCAGGTAGCCCGCCAGCTTCCCCGCGGCCTCGTCCTTCGCTGGGCCGCGGCACCGACCAGCATCGGCGTGCAATCGTTCCGCTATCTCTACGTCCTGGACGACCGCCCGATCGTGACCGGCAGCAATCTCGAGGACGCCAACGCGCAGCTCGACCCGCTCACCAACGGATCGATCGTCACCTTCCAGCTCGATCGCGCCGGCGGGCGCAAATTCGGTGAAGAGACCGGCCGCCACGTCGGCGACTTCATGGCGATCCTGCTCGACGGCCGGGTGCAGGGGCGACCGCCAGTGATCCAGAGCCGGATCGGGCGGAACGGCCAGATCACGCTCGGCAACAAGAGCTTGCAAGAGGCCCAGGATCTGGCGCTCACGCTCAAGGCCGGCGCGCTCCCGATCCCGCTCAAGATCGTCGAGGAGCGGCAGGTGGGCGCCAGTCTCGGGAGCGACTCGATCCGGGACGGGATCACGGCCGGCATCGTGGGCACCGCCATGGTGGTGCTCATCATGCTGGTCTATTACCGGATGAGCGGCGCGCTCGCGGTAGCGGCCCTCGCGCTCTATCTGCTCTTCACGCTGGGCGGCCTGTCCATGATCAACGCGACCCTCACGCTGCCCGGCCTGGCCGGCATCGTGCTCTCGGTCGGCATCGCGGTAGACGCCAACGTGCTGATCTTCGAGCGCATCCGGGAAGAGCTCGTCCACGGCAAGACCGTACGCCTCGCGGTGGACGAGGGGTTCAAACACGCCATGAACGCGATCGTCGACTCGAACGTCAGTACCGTGCTGACGGCGTTGTTCCTCTTCCAGTTCGGTACCGGGCCGGTCAAGGGGTTCGCGGTCACCCTGATCATGGGCATCATCGCTTCCATGGTCACGGCGATCTTCGTCACCCGCACCTTCTTCATGATCTGGCTGCAGCGCCGGCCGGCCATGTCCACGCTGAGTATCTGACATGCTGAGACTCTTCGCGAACGCCCAGTACGACTTCATCTCGGTCCGCCGGTGGGCCTACGGAATCACGGCCCTCTTCATCATCCCGGGCCTGATCTGGCTGGTGGTGCACGGCCTCAACTACAGCATCGAGTTCACCGGCGGGACGCTGGTGCAGGTGCAGAGCAAGGTCCCGGCCGACGTGGCCGCGCTGCGCGCGGGGCTCGACCGGCACGGGCTGCACGGGGCCGAGATCCAGGGGTTCGGGGCGCCGAACGAGTTCGTCGTGCGCGCCCGGGTAGCCAAGGCGGGGACCGACGCCAACGACACCCAGGCAACGGCCGACGCGGTCCAGCAGGCCCTCACCGCCGATCTCGGCGCCGGGAACTTCACCATCCTCCGGACCGAGGCGGTGGGACCAAAGGTGGGCGGCGAGCTCCGGACCAAGGCCTTTCTGGCCATCTTTCTCTCGTTCTTCGCGGTGCTCGCGTACCTGGCGTACCGCTTCGAGTGGCGCTTCGGCCTGGCCGCCGTCATCGCCACCGCCCACGACATCGTGGCCACGATCGCCTTCATCGGGATGCTCCGGCTCGAGGTGAGCCTGACGGTGGTGGCGGCGGTGCTCTCGATGGTCGGCTACTCGCTCAACGACACGATCATCATCTTCGATCGCGTGCGGGAGAACCTGCGGAAGCACAAGAAGGAGAGCTTCGCGCAGATCCTCAACCGCTCGGTCAACGAGACCCTGCCGCGGAGCGTGCTCACCCACGGGACGACGCTCTCGTCGCTCATCGCGCTCATCCTCTTCGGGGGCGAGGTCATCCGGCCGTTCGCGTGGGTCATGTTCTTCGGCGTCTTCACCGGCACCTTCTCGTCGATCTACATCGCCTCGCCGGTGCTCATGGAGATCGAAAAGCGCTGGCCGGGCGAGCTGGCCCGCGGGCACCTGGCGCCCAAGCCGGCCACCCAGGCAGCGGCCGGCGGCGAGCGGAAGACGGCGCCCGTGGGATAAGGAGTCGTGGGTCGTGGGTCGTGGGAATCAGCATGACGACTCACGACTCACGGCTTCGACCCCGCCTCAATGCTCACCGACACCCACTGCCACCTCGCTGCCGCCGAGTTCGACCTCGACCGGGCGGAGGTCCTCGCGCGGGCGTGGGCGGCCGGCCTCGGCCGGATCGTCGTCGTCGGGGAGTCGCGCGCCTCGGCCGAGCGAGCGCTGGCCCTCGCGGCAGCGGAGCCGAGGTTGAGCGTGACGGCCGGCATCCACCCGCACGACGCGAGCGGCTGGTCGGACGAGGCGCGCGACTGGCTCCGCGCTGCGCTCCGCCGGCCCGAGGTGGTGGCGGCCGGCGAAACGGGGCTCGACTACCATTACGACCACTCGCCGCGCGACGCGCAGCGGGCCGCCTTCGCGGCCCAGCTCGCGCTGGCTCGGGAGGCGGGGAAGCCGGCCGTGATCCACGCGCGTGAGGCCGACGGTGACGCGGCCGAACTGCTCCGCGCCCATCCGGACGTCGTAGCCATCCTCCACTCCTTCAGCAGCGGGCCCGCCCTCTTGCGGGCAGGGCTCGACCTCCGCCACTATGTGTCGTTCAGCGGAATGGTGACCTTCCGCAACTGGCACCTCGATCAGGCCATCCGGGACGTGCCGCTCGACCGGCTGCTGCTGGAGACGGACGCGCCGTATCTGTCGCCCGTCCCGCACCGGGGCCGGCGGAACGAGCCGGCGCGGGTCCGCCACGTAGCCGACCGGATCGCGGCCGTCCGCGGCATGCCCGTGGAGGAGCTGATCGCCGCCACCGGCTCGAACGCGGCCCGCGTCTTTCGCTTTCCAACCCCCAGCGGGAGCACCTGCCCGTGACCAAGGTTCCGACCGACATCGAGATCGCGCAGGCGGCCACGCTTCGGCCCATTCAGGAGGTGGCCGCCGAGCTGGGGCTCGGTCCCGACGACATTCTCCCCTACGGCCACTACAAGGCCAAGATCAGCGCCGAGGTCGTGGCCCGCGGCCGGCCCAGGGGGCGGCTGATCCTCGTGACCGGCACCAATCCGACGCCTGCCGGCGAGGGGAAGAGCACCGTGACCGTCGGTCTCGCGGATGCGTTCCGGCGGCTGGGCAAGAAAGTGGTGGTGGCCATCCGGGAGCCCTCGCTCGGGCCAGTATTCGGCGTCAAGGGTGGCGCCGCCGGCGGTGGCTACGCGCAGCTCGCACCGATGGATGAGATCAACCTGCATTTTACCGGGGATTTCCACGCGGTCAGCACCGCCCACAACCTCCTCTCGGCCATGCTGGACAACCATCTGCACCAGGGCAACGCGCTCGGCATCGATCCGCGGCGCATCGTCTGGCCGCGCACGATGGACATGAACGACCGCGCGCTCCGCTCGATCGTCGTGAGCCTGGGCGGGATCAACGCCGGCCCCGTGCGGGAAGACCGGTTCGTCATCGTTGCCGGCAGCGAGATCATGGCTATCCTGGCGCTCGCCAGCGACCTGGCGGATCTCGAGGCCCGCATCAGCCGCATCATCGTGGGCCTCACCCGCGACCGTAAGCCCGTCACCGCGGGCGACCTCAAGGCCGCCGGCGCCATGTCGCTGCTGCTCAAGGACGCCATCCTGCCGAACCTGGTGCAGACGCTCGAGGGCGGCCCCGCGTTGGTGCACGCCGGCCCCTTCGGCAACATCGCGCATGGCTGCAACTCGCTGGTCGCCACCAAGCTCGCCCTCTCGCTCGGCGACATCGTCCTCACCGAGGCCGGCTTCGGTGCCGATCTCGGGGCCGAGAAGTTCTTCGATATCGCGTGCCGCTTCGGCGGGCTCAAGCCCGAGGTGGCCGTGGTGGTCGCCACCATTCGGGCGCTCAAGATGCACGGCGGGGTGAAGAAGGATGCGCTCGGCACGCCCGACGTGGCGGCGCTCGAGCGCGGGATGGTGAACCTCGAGGGCCACGTGAAGAACGTGCAGAAGTTCGGGGTGCCGACCGTGATCGCGCTCAACCGGTTCACGTCGGATTCGCCGGAGGAGATCGAGACCGTCCTGCGGGCGGCCCGGAGCTGGGGCTCCCGGGCGGCCCTGAGCGACGTCTGGGCCAAGGGCGGAGAGGGCGGTGAAGCCGTCGCACACGAGGTGCTCGCCGCGCTGGACGAGGGCAAAGCCGACTTCAAGCCGCTCTACGACGTCAAGCTGCCGATCAAGGCCAAGATCGAAACCATCGCCCGGGAGATCTACGGCGCCGACGGTGCCGACTACACCGCCGCCGCGGAGAAGAACATCGCGCAGTGCGAGGCCATGGGCCTCGGCCAGACCCCGGTCTGCATGGCCAAGACGCAGTACAGCTTCAGCGACGATCCCACCAAGCTCGGCCGGCCGAAGGGCTTCCGGATCACCATCCGCGACGTCTACGCCTCGGCCGGCGCGGGGTTCGTCGTCGCCCTCGCGGGCGAGATCATGACCATGCCCGGCCTCAGCAAGACGCCCGCCGCCGAGGCCATGCGGGTCCATCCCGACGGCACCATCGAGGGACTGTTCTGATGGCCATCGAGTTCGTCTCGACGCCGCACGCGCCGCGCGCGATCGGCCCCTACAGCCAGGCTACCCGCGTCAACGGACTGCTGTTCACCGCCGGCCAGACCGGCTTCGAGCCCGCCACCGGTGAACTGGTGGACGGCGGCATCGTCGAGCAGACCGATCGGGTGCTCCGGAATATTCTCGCCATTCTCCAGGCCGAGGGGCTCGACCTCTCGAGCGTCGTCAAGACGTCCGTCTTCCTCGTGGACATGGCCGACTTCGCCGAGATGAACGGCGTGTACGCGCGCGCCTTCGGAGAGCACCGGCCGGCGCGGACCACGGTGGCGGTGGCGGCGCTTCCTCGCGGCGCACGCGTCGAGATCGACGCGGTGGCGGTGTTACCTTCCTGAACCGGGGGAGCGGATCGGACCTGGTGGTCTGGCCGGTCTTCAAAACCGCGATGGAGACGCCTCCGGCGGCTCCGGTGGGTTCGATTCCCACACGCTCCCGCCACCGTCGCGCCTTCTTGCTCCGGGGCCGCCCTCACGTGACTTGTCGCCTCCGCCGGTCGGCAGCCCGTCTCGCGCTGCTCGGGACGCTTGCCGGTGCGCCACCCGTGGGCCGGCTGGCGGCGCAGGACTCGGCGGCGGTGGCCGTGCGGGCGGATTCCGCGCCCGCACGCGCACTCGACACCCTCGCCGTGCGGACCAGCCCGATGGGCGCGTTCTGGCGGTCGTTCCTGCTGCCCGGCTGGGGGCAGGCCCGGCTCGGGCGGAAGCTCACCGGCGGCCTGTTCGTCGCCTGGGAAGGCACCACGCTTGGCATGAGCATCAAGACCCGGCACGAGCTCGCCTACCTCCGGCGCACCAACTCGGCGCGTGCGGAGGACAAGCGGCGCGAGCACGAGGACTGGCTGGTGTTGCTGGCCTTCAACCACGTGTTTGCCGGGCTCGAGGCCTACGTCTCCGGCCACCTCAGCGACTTCCCCGGGGACCTCCACCTCCAGGCGTTCCCCGGCGGTTTCGGCGGCAGCATCTCCGTCCCGTTCCGGTTGCGATGAACTCCTCCCCGATCGGCATCTTCGACTCCGGCATCGGCGGGCTCACGGTGGCGCGGGCGGTCTACGAGCGGCTCCCGCATGAGTCCACGGTCTATTTCGGCGACACGGCGCGCGTCCCCTACGGGCCCAAGTCGCCCGAGACGGTGCGGCGCTACAGTCTCGAGATCCTCGAGTGGCTGCTGGGGCAGGGGGTGAAGGCGGTGGTGATCGCGTGCAATACCAGCACGGCCCACGCACTCGAGACGCTGCAGGCCGCGTCGCCGGTGCCGGTCATCGGCGTCATCGAACCGGGGGCCCGCGCCGCAGCCGCCGCGTCGGTGGGCGGTCCGATCGGCGTGATCGGAACCGCCGGCACCATCGCGAGCAACGCCTACGCCCGCGCCATCCAGCGGCGGCGACCGGACGCGCGGGTCGAGCAGGTGCCCTGCCCGTTGTTCGTGCCGCTGGTGGAGGAGGGCTGGTTCGAGCACCCGGCCGCCGAGCTGATCGCGCGCGAATACCTCGAGCCCCTGCGGCGGACCGGTGTGGACACCCTGGTGCTCGGCTGCACCCACTACCCGCTGCTCAAGCCCCTGCTTCAGCGCGTGATGGGCGGGGACGTGCGGCTCATCGACAGCGGCGAGGAGACCGCCGCCGTCGTGGCGCAGGTGCTCGGGCGGACCGCGCTCGACGCGTCACCTGACAGCGCGGCCACCCACCGTTTCGCCGTGAGCGACGACGAGGCTCGGTTCCGCAAGGTCGGCATCCGGTTCATCGGGAGTCGGATGGGGCCGGCGGAGGTGGTGCCGCTGGACTGAAGCGGCGCAGCTCGGCGCCGCGTTCGGTCGCCACGGCGTAGCGGAATCCGTCGAACCACGCGCCCGGATTGAGATATTGCCGTCCCGGCGCCGGCCCCGTGAGCGCGGCCCGGTGCGTGTGGCTCATGATGACCAGCCCGAGGTCCGGCTCGGCCTCGAGCAGCCCCGCCGCCCACTGTGCCTGGCGCTCGGCGGCCGCGGCCAGTTCGGCCGGATCGGGCGTGTGGTCGCCGAGCCGCGGGCTCAGGTAGTCCACCAGTCGCAGGCCGATCTCGGGGTGGATGGCGCGATAGACGAGCGCGGTGGCAGGGTGGTTGATCGCCCGGTGCAGCAGCGCCGCGCGGAACCCCGGCTCGCTCACGCCGTCGCCGTGGATCGCGGCTACCTTCCGGCTCCCGACCTCGAACGTCACCCGATGCGGGTCGAAGCGGAGCCCGAGGTCGCGCTCCCAGAAGTCACCCCCCCAGCGGTCGTGGTTGCCGCCGACCATCACGATCGGCATCCGGCGGCGGAGCTGGGCCAGCGCCGAGACCACATGGAAGCCGCGGCGGGGAATGACCCGGCGGTAGGAGAACCAGAAGTCGAACAGGTCGCCGTTGACCAGCAGGCAGTCGCCGAGGGTGGGCACGGCCTCGAGGAACGACAGCAGCGCCTCCTCGACGGCCGGAGGGGCGACGCCCAGGTGGGCGTCGGACACGACGACGAGCGCATGGCCGAGCACGCGGCCAAAGATGGGCCGCTCCCCACGGCGGGGCAACCGCCGTGTGTCACTCCGCCGCCCTCCCGAGCGTCACCAACCCCGTGAGGCCGTCATGACGGTCCCGAGCGTCTCCGAGACCCTCATACGGGTCAACTACTCCGAGACCGACCAGATGGGCGTGGCCTATCACGCGCGCTATCTCGTCTGGATGGATATCGCCCGAACGGAGCATCTGCGCCTGTGCGGCGCCAGCTACCGCGAGCTGGAGGCGCGCGGGCTGCGCCTGGCGGTGAGTCGCGTCGCCCTGCGCTACCTGCGGCCCGCACGGTTCGATGATCCGGTCCGGATCCGCTGCTGGGTGCGGGCCCTGGCGTCGCGGCGCGTCGATTTCGGCTACGCCATGGAGCACGCCGACGACCAGGGCCTCCTGGCCACCGGCGTCGTGGCCCTCATGGCACTCGACGCTTCGCTGGCGCTCACCCGCCTTCCTGCGGACGTGCGCCGCGTGCTGCGGGCCGTCCCCGATCCCGTCAGGCTCGGAGTTCCCGCCGAATCACCGAGGATGGAGCGCGATGCGAGCTAGAGGTTTGGTAGTGCTGGGAGTCCTGCTGCTCCACGGCCTGGCCGGTGTGCCCGCCGGCGCCCAGGAGCAGGCGGCTGTCGAGCAGCTTGCCCAGGTGCTCGCCGCCGAGGACGCGCGCGATTTCCGCCCGGAGCTCTTCCGCGCCGCGCTGCTCGCGCCGGACTCGCTCGTGCGCCGGGTCGGCGCCTTCGGTGCCGGCCGGATCGGCGATCCCCGCGCGACACCGCTCCTGCTGCCGCTCCTCATGGATCCCGACACCACCGTGCGGGTGGCCGCGGCCTTCGCGCTCGGCCTGCTCCGCGACTCGGCCGCGGTGGAACCCCTGATCGACCGGCTCACCGGCCTGCCCGCGCTCGATCCCGTCAGCGCGGCCGAAGCCGTCACCGCGCTCGCGACCATCGGCGGCCCACGCACGGGCGAGTTCTTTTCGGCCGTGCTCGGCGGCACGCGGGTGCTGTCCCAGGACGACTCCGCACCGGCGATGGCGAGGATGGTGGGAGACGCCTGGCGACTCGGCCCGGATGCCCCGGTGACCGGCCTGCTTCCGTTCATGGAGGACACCAGCCCGGCGGTGCGGCAGCGAGCGGTCTACTCCCTGGGCCGCCTCCGGGCGCCGGCGGCGGCGAACCGGATGCTTCTCGTCCTCCGTGACGCCTCGCCCTATCTCCGCTCGCTCGCTGCCCGCGCGCTCACCCGGAGCTACGCGGAGGCCGGCGGCATCGCGCCGGGGACGGTCGCCGCGCTGCTCGTGCACGCGGTGGACGACGAGGCCCCGCAAGTCCGGATCAACGCACTCCGGTCGCTCGCGGAATACCGGGACTCGACGCTCGCCGGCAAGATCACGTCACTGCTCGACGATCCCATAGCCAACGCCCAGGTGCAGGCCGCCGAGACCCTGGGCGAGCTGGGCGGCCACGAGGCGGTGGAGGCGCTGCTGCGCGCCGTGGCGGGGAAGGGCACGTTCGCGCTCCGGCGCACCGCGCTCGTGGGCCTCGCGCGAGCCGACTCGGCTGCATTCGGCCGCGCGGCCCCCGCGTGGCGGGGGAGCGCCGACTGGCGCCAGCGCGCCGCCGCGGCGGAGGGCAGCGCGATCGCCGGCCCGGGAGCCACGCCGGTTTTTCTGGCCGACCGCGACGGACGCGTCGTCGCCGCTGGTCTGCAGGCGTGGGCCGGTGAGGTGAAAGGCGCCGATCGCGCACTGCTGGCGGCCGCTCGACCGCTGCTGGCGCACCGGGACGCCGGCGTTCGCAGCGTGGCCGCGGATGTCGTGGCCCGCGCCGCGGATGTTGCCGATCTTCCGGCCCTCGAGCGCATGTACGCCGGCACCAGCCGGGACTCCTTTCCCGATGCCGCACTCTCCGCCCTCGGCGCCATTCTCGCCATCCGCCGCTCCGGACCGGCGGCCAGGGCCCGGGTGGACGCAGAGTTCCTCGCCCGCGCCGCCCGTCCCGCCGACTACCTCATCCGGCGCTGGGCAGAGGACCACTGGCCCGAGGCCGCCGCCCGGTGGGGTCCTGCGTACCCGGTGGCCACCGGTCGCTCGCTCGAGGACTATCGCGACCTCGTCCGCCGATACCTGACCGCGCCGGATTCGGTCGCCCGGCCGCACGTCATCATCGATACGGAGGGCCGGGGGCAGTTGGAGATCGAGCTCCTCGGGCCCGACGCCCCGCTCACGGTGGACAACTTCCTGCGGCTGGTCGAGCGCCGCTTCTTCGACGGCAACCGCTGGCACCGCGTCGTTCCCAACTTCGTCGTGCAGGATGGCGATCCCCGGGGCGACGGCTTCGGCGGCCCCGGCGGCGCCATCCGGGACGAGATCAACCTCAATCGCTACGACGACCCGATGCTCGGCATGGCGCTTTCCGGACCCGATACCGGCATGAGCCAGTGGTTCATCAACCTGAGCCCGCAGCCGCACCTCGATGGGACCTACACCGTGTTCGGCAAAGTCGTCGGCGGCACCGGCGCCCTGGTGCGGATCACGCAGGGTGACGTGATCCGGACCATCGCCCGGCAATAGGGCCCGACGCCGGAGAGAATTCGAGTGAGACAGCCCGGGGCGCGCCCCCATCTCGACCGCGAGCCGCGCAGGGTGACCGGCGGATCCACCGGACCCTCCAGGTGGAGCGCACGCGCCGCGGCCTTCCTGGTGGCCGCCCTCCTTGCCGGCCTCTCGGCCCTCCCGGCGCACGCTCAGTTCTTCGCGTTCGGCCAGAACAAGATCCAGTACCGGAAGCTCGACTGGCGCGTGCTCAAGGGGCCGCACGTCGATCTCTACTACTACCCGGCGGAGGCCGCCCTCGCCCCCCCCGCGCTCGCCTACGCCGAGGCGAGCTACGATACCCTGAGCATCCAGTTCGGCCACGCGGTGGCCAGCCGGGTCCCGCTCATCGTCTACGCCTCGCATACCGACTTCGAGCAGACCAACATCCTCCCGTTTACCCCGCCCGAAGAGCTGCTCGGCGCCACCGACTACCAGAAGCGCCGCGTCGCGCTGCCGTTCCGCGGCAATTTCTCCGAGTTCCGGCACACGATGCGCCACGAGATGGTGCACGTCTTCCAGCTCGACATGATGACCGAGAGCTACAACCTGGCTCCGCGCTCCCGCCGGTTCGCCTTTCCGCTCTGGTGGAGCGAAGGACTCGCCGAGCTCTGGTCGGCGGGCCAGGACGCGCGTGACGAAATGGTGATGCGGGACTTGACCCTGACCGGCCGGCTGCCGCCGCTCAAGCAGCTCACCTACGTCACTGGTGGCATCGTCTACCCGCTCGGCGGCCAGATCCACCGCTGGCTCGCCGATACCTACGGCGACTGGCGAGCCGCCCTCATGTACAAGGAGCTCAACCGGCACGAGAGCTTCGAGGCGGCCGTCGAGGCCATCTACGGCCGCACGCTCGGCCAGTTGAGCGACGCGTTCCAGCTCGCCATGCGCCGCCGGTATTACCCGTCGGTGGACAGCCTGGCACCCCTCAACGTGCTCGGCACCGAGCTCGCGCGCCCGGGCGTGAAGGCCGCCGTGCTGCCCGATACCACGGGCGGCGACAGCCGCGGGCAGGTAGTCTATCTCTCGCCGACGGGCGGGTACGTCTCGATCTACCGGAAGCCGCTGGAGGGTGGCAAGGCGCGCTCGATCGTCACCGGTGGCCGCTCGGCCGATCTGGAATCGTTCCACGCCTTCGAGTCGCGGATGGACGCGTCCCGTCCGGGGCTCTTGCTCTTCACGGCCCGCTACGGCGATCGGGACGCACTCATCGTCTGGGACCTCGACCGGGGGCGGGTGGCGGGACGATATCAGTTTCCCGCGCTGGTCTCGCTCCTCTCACCTCACTGGATGCCCGACGGCCAGAGCATCGTGGTGAGCGGACTGTCGGAGAGCGGGGTGTCCGATCTCTATCGCATCCAGCTCCCCGGCGGGACACTCGAGCCGCTCACCTCCGACCGGTACCAGGACCTCGACCCGAGCCCGAGCGCCGACGGGCGGCGGCTGGTCTTTGCCTCCGACCGGGCGTCGGGAGGTCCCGAGGGCGCGGTGAACCTCTTCATGCTCGACCTCGCGACCGGCCGCACCTCGCAACTCACCGCCGGCCAGTGGGTGGACGAATCGCCGCTCTGGGCCGCGGACGGCCGGATCTACTTCACCTCTGATCGCGACGGAGTGCTGAACGTCTTCTCCGTGGACTCGGCCGGCGCGGGCCGCCGCGAGACCTCCGCCTGGACCGGGGCGTTCGACGCGGTGCCGCTGCCGGAAGGCGGCCTGGTGGTGGGGGGCTTTCACGATCTGAGCTGGAATCTCTACCGGATTCCGGTGGATTCCGCGGCGCGTGCGGACCGCTTCGTGGCCACGGCGCCGGAGCCGGCGGCACGGTGGAACTGGGCGATCCCCGGCGACTCGGCGTCCGGCACCGTCGCCCACGGCGAACCGTACCACCGGCGGCTCACCCTCGACTTCGCCGCGGGCGACGCGGTGATCATTCCGGGCTACGGCGGCGCTCAGGGCGTCTACTTCGTCGCGAGCGATCTGCTGGGCGACAACGTGCTCTACGGTTCGCTCTCGTCCTATCAGGGTCGCCAGCTCGGCAGCATCCTGACCAACCTGAGCGGCAGCGCGGTGTACCTCAACCAGTCCCGCCGGGTCAACTGGGGCTTCGGCGCGTACCGGACCAAGAGCCGCAACTTCGAAGGTGACCAGGTCATCGCCTACAACGAGACGGCCTACGGCGCGCTTGGCCTGCTCCGCTACCCGCTGACGCGGTTCACCCGGATCGAGGGCACTGTCGTGCTCGAGCACTCCGATCGCGTGGACTTCACGCTGCCCGTCGACGAGCCCCGCCGGGTCGGCTGGATCGCATCGAATTACCTCAGCTACGTTCGCGACAACGCCCTCTGGATCCCGAGCGGGCCCATCGACGGCGGCCGGCTCGCGCTCACCGCGGGCATCTCCAGCGATTTCTCCAATGGCCGCTTCGACGACTACCTGCTCTCGGGCGACTGGCGCCGCTACTTCCGCCTTGGCCAGCGGAGCGCGTGGGCGCTCCGGGCCTTCGGCTTCTACAGCGCCGGCGACCGACCGCGCCGGGTAAATCTCGGCGGCACGCTTGCGCTCCGCGGCTACCCGCAGTTCGGCTACATCGTGGGCTCCGAGGCATTCATGTTCAATCAGGAGCTCCGGGTGCCGCTGCTCACCCACCTCACCCTCGGCACGCCCTTCGGCGACCTGGACCTCCCCGAAATTCAGGCTGGCCTCTTCACGGATGTGGGCAAGGCCAGCTTCTCGACCTCGACCGACCGCGCGCTCCTCGGGAGCTACGGCGTTAGCTTCCGCATGGCGCTTGGCCCCCTCACGGTGCTTCGTCTCGATGTGGGCCGCCGGTTCAGCAACGACCGGTTCCAGGGCTACAGCCTTACCGCCCCCCAGAAGGACCCCGGGTTCGTCAGCTTCTTCTTCGGCTATAACTATTGATGCCGCAACGCCTTTTCGTTGACCGTCGGATCCGCGCCGCCTATGTTGTCCTCGTGCTCGCCGGATGCCACGGCGCCCCGGGCGCGGTCCTGCCGGCCGGCGCGGCGCCGGTCAGCGGAGAGCAGGTCGCCCGGTGGGTCGAGGCCACCGTCCCGCCTGACCACCGGCTGCATCGCTTCAAGTGGCTCTTCCAGGATGAGCGCTCCAGCGCCGGGGGGCGGGGCAGCGCGCGAATCGCGCCGCCCGATTCGCTGCGCTTCGACGCCGCGGGGCCGTTCGGCTCGAATCCGGCGGCCGCGGTTGTCATCGGAGCGACCCCGCTCTGGGCCGAGCCTCCGGACGCGGTCAGGAAGCTGGTACCCAACTACTTTCTCATGTGGGCAATGTTCGGCATCGCACGGCTCCCGGACGACGGAGCCGCGCTCCGAGGCATAAGTGAGCGCGCCGTGACCGCGTGGCAGTACGCCGGCGCCACCGATACCGTGAACTACGCTCTTACACAGGATCAGCCGCGCAGACTCGTCGCCGAGGTGCGCCATGCCGGCGAGGTCGTCGGCCGCGCGGAGACCACGCTCGACAGCACCGGTGCGCCGCTCCGCGCGCGACTCGTCGTCCCCAGCGTGCCGGCCAAGCTCGATCTGACCTTTCTCTCCACCGCCCGGGCCACCTTTGCGCCTGATCTCTGGACCGATCGCCGGCCGTAGGCTCCCCCGCCGCCGGCTGCTCGCGCCGCTCCTCGCTCCACTCCTCGCGGGAGTCGGCCTCGCCGGATGTCTCTACGGCTTCGCCGGCGGCGGCCTCCCACCGACCATCAAAACGGTGGCGCTGCTTCCCTTCGACAATCAGACCGCGGAGCCCACGCTGACCAAGGAAGTCTCCGACCGCGTGCGCGATGCGGTCGAGAGCCGTCTCGGACTGCGCCAGGCCTCCGAGACCCAGGCCGACGCGCTGGTGCGGGGCACGATCGTCCGCTACGAGCCCGATCTCCCCGTGCAGTACACCGGCGGTGAGGGCCAGGCGGTGAGCGTCACCCGGCGGCTGGTCCAGATCACCGTGTCGGTCGAGATCATGGACCAGAAGCAGGGCAAGCCGCTCTGGCAGCGGAGCGGGCTGGTGCTGGAGGGCGAATACGATCCCGGCCAGGAGCTGGACGGCCGCAACAAGGCGCTCGACAAGCTCGTGACCAACATCGTGGAAGGAGCGCAATCGCAATGGTGAGCGTCCGCCGCCGACAGGGCGCCAGCGCCCTCGGTTGCCTCTTCTCCCTCGCGCTGCTCGCAGGCGCGGCTTATTACGGCGTGCACGTCGGCAGCGTCTATCTCCGCTATTACGAGCTGCTCGACGATATGCGCGAGCAGGCGCGCTTCGCCGGCCAGAACTCCGACGACGCCATCGAGACCCACCTGCTGGCGCAGTCCGACTCGCTCCTCGGCCAATCGCCCGACTTCCAGATCCGGCGCGGCCGGGAAGGCATCAGCATCGAGACCCGGTACTCCGAGACCGTCGATCTCCCGCTCTTCAAGCACACATTCATGCTGCATCCCCGTGCCGAGGCGCCGCTCTGACGTGCTCGCCCTCGCCGCGTTGGGCGGGGTGGACATCCCGCGCTTCTTCCTCGCCCTCGCCACGATCCTGGTGGTCGCCAAGCTGCTGGGTGAGCTGGCCGAGCGCGTAGGGCAGCCGGCGGTGCTGGGCGAGCTCGTTGCGGGCGTGGTGCTCGGCGGGAGCGGGCTCGGCGTCGTCCCCGAGGCCGGGGTTCCGGGCGAGCTGATCCACGTTCTCGCCGAGCTCGGGGTGCTGCTTCTCCTCTTCGAGATCGGGCTCGAGACCGATCTCAAGGAGATGTTCCGCGTCGGCTCCGCCTCACTCGCCGTCGCGGTGGTGGGCGTCGTCGTGCCCTTCGGACTCGGCTTCGGATATTGGGCGTACCTCCCCCATCCCGCGACCGGCGAGGGCGATCTCACGACCGCGGCGATCTTCGTCGGCGCCACCCTCACCGCCACCTCCGTCGGCATCACGGCCCGGGTGCTCTCCGACCTGGGGAGGATGACGACCCGGGAGGCGCGGGTCATCATCGGGGCGGCGGTGATCGACGACGTGCTGGGGCTGGTGATCCTGAGTGTCGTCTCCGGCGTCGCGGCCGGGGCCGCGATCACGACGCTCGGCGTGCTACGGACGCTCGGGGTGGCGGTCGGCTTTCTGGTCGCCGCGGTGCTGGTGGGACGATTCCTGGTGCCGCGGCTGTTCGACCTGATAGTCCGGATGCGGGTCCGCTACGTGCTACCGGTGTTCGCCATCGCGTTTGCGCTCGGGCTTTCCTCGCTGGCCGCCGTGGCGGGCTCGGCGCTGATCATCGGCGCCTTCGCCGCGGGGATCATCCTCTCCGGCACCAACCAGTTCGACACCATCGAGCACGAGGTGCGCCCCATCGCCTCGATCTTCACGCCCATCTTCTTCGTAAGCGTCGGCGCCTCGGTCGATCTCAGCCTGCTCGACCCGACCTCGCCCGCCGCGCGGGGGACGCTCGTCGTGGCCGGCGTCCTCGGGGTGATCGCCATCGTCGGCAAGCTGGTGGCCGGCTGGGCGGCGCCCTGGGTGCCGATGCGCCGGCTCGTCGTAGGCGTCGGAATGGTCCCGCGGGGCGAGGTCGGTCTGATCTTCGCCGACATCGGGCTCCGAACGGGGATCCTCACCGAATCGGTCTTCGGCGCCGTGCTCCTCATGGTCATGGTGACCACGTTCGTCGCGCCGCCCTGGCTGAAGGCCCTGTTCGGCTCGACCGGAGCCGGCGCCCGATGAGCTCATTCGACAGCGCGTCCAAGGTCCGGGCTCTCGGCGACGCGGTCGCCTGGCGAGCCGGCCAGCCCGGCCCTCTCGTGTTCACCAATGGGGTGTTCGACCTGCTGCACCCCGGCCACGTCGAGCTGCTCGAGGCCGCCGGGCGGGAGGGTGATGCGCTGGTGGTCGGGCTCAACAGCGACGCGTCCGTGCGCCGGCTCGCGAAGGGGGCGGCGCGCCCCGTGGTCGGGCAGGACGCGCGCGCCCGGGTCCTGGCAGCGCTGGCCGCTGTCGATTGCGTCGTCATCTTCGGCGACGACACGCCGCTCCGGCTCATCCAGGCCCTCGAGCCCGACGTGCTCGTCAAGGGCGCCGATTATCCGCGCGACCGGATCGTCGGTGCCGACTGGATCGAGTCTCGGGGCGGCCGCGTGGTCCGCGTCCCCGTTCTCCCGGGCTTTTCAACGACTTCCCTCGTGGAGCGTCTCCGTGCCCCGTCCTGATGGTCGCGCCAACAGCCAGCTTCGGCCGCTCGTGCTCGAGCGCCACGCCAATCCCTACGCCGAAGGCTCCTGCCTGATCCGGATGGGCGGCACGCTGGTGCACTGCACCGCCTCGGTCGAAGCCGGCGTCCCGGGCTTCAAGAAGGGGAGCGGGGAAGGGTGGGTCACCGCCGAATACGCCATGCTTCCACGCGCCACGGTCGAGCGCACCTCCCGCGAGCGGAACGGGCCCGGAGGCCGCACCCAGGAAATTCAGCGACTCATCGGCCGCTCACTCCGTGCCGCGATGGCCACCATGGCCTTCGGCGAACACACCATCCGGATCGACTGCGACGTGCTTCAGGCCGACGGCGGCACCCGTACCGCCGGCATCACCGGCGGCTGCGTGGCGCTGGCTGACGCATGTGCCTGGCTGGCGGAGCGCACCGGGATCCCCTCGCCCTTCGGGCAGCTCGTCGCTGCGGTGTCGGTCGGCGTCGTCGAGGGCGAGGAGCGGCTCGATCTGGCCTATCTGGAGGATCGGGACGCCCACGTGGACGCCAATATCGTCATGCTCGATCCGGCCCGGTTCGTGGAGGTCCAGGGCACCGGCGAGCACGACAGCTTCTCGCGCGCCCAGCTCGAGCGGCTCCTGGACCTGGCCGAGCGCGGCATCGCCGAGCTGTTCACCGCCCAGCGGCAGGTGCTCGGCCGGTGAAGCTGCTGGCGGCTACCCGGAGCGCGGGGAAGCGGCCCGAGATCCGCCGGATGCTGGAGCCGGCCGGCACCGAGGTGGTCTTCCCCGAGGAGATCGGGCTGTGGGAGACTCCCGCGGAGGATGCCCTCGAGCTCGGCGAGACCTTCGAGGCGAACGCCCGCCGCAAGGCGGAGTACTTCGCGCGCCTGAGCGGCCTTCCCACGCTGGCCGACGACTCCGGACTCGAGGTGTTCTCGCTGGGCGGCGCGCCCGGCGTCCGTTCACGCCGCTGGGCCGGTGCGACCGGCCCCCGCGAGGTCGTGGACGCCGCCAACAACGCGGAACTGCTCCGCCGGCTCTACGGCGCTCCGGAGGCACGCCGCCGCGCCCGCTACCGCTGCGTGCTCGTGCTGTTGCGGACCCCGGATGCCGTGCCCGAGCGGTTCGAAGGCGTCTGCGGCGGCCGGATCCTGGAGGAGCCGCGCGGCACCGGCGGCTTCGGCTACGATCCGCTCTTCTTCAGCGATGAGCTCGACCGCACCTTCGGCGAGGCCACGGCCGAGGAGAAGGACGCCGTCAGTCACCGCGGCCGTGCGCTCCGCGCACTGGCCGCCGCGCTGCCCGCCGTCCGCTGAACGCCCGGAGCCGGTATGCCTCCCGCCCGATTGCCACGCTCCGCCCGGCTCGCGCCGCGGCTCAAGGTCTGGCTCCTCTGCGACAATCTGTTCCTGATGGGGCCGAATTACCTGCGTTTCCTCCGTGCGGTGGAGGAAACCGGCACCATCCGCGACGCCGGGAAGGCGGTGGGCTGGAGCTACCGCACCTGCCTCAATCGGGTGCGGCGCATGGAGCGCGCGCTCGGCGGCCCGGTGCTGCTCACCGCGCGCGGCGGCAGCGCGCACGGCGGCTCCCGCCTCACACCGGAGGCCCGCCGCCTCGTGGTAGGATTCGAGCGCTGGCAGAAAGCCGTGGCAGCATTCACCCGGGAATCGTTCGCGCGCTATCTCAGCCGATAGGCAAGCTGTTGCCTATCGGTGCGGACGCCCGTAGGTTGGGAGCGTTCCCCGCCGGGCATCTCCCCAGCCGAGGTGCGCTTGCTGATCCGTTCCGCCTTCTCGACACTGCTCGCGCTCATCGCCGCGGGGCCCCTGGCCGCACAGTCTTCCGAGGCGCCCACCGTCCGGCTCAGCGGCTACCTTCAGGCGCGCGAGACCTGGCAGGAACACATCGGCCTCACCGCCTCGATCAACCGGGCCCGCCTCGGTGCGGCGGGCACCGTGGCCCCGGCGGTGAGCTACCGGCTGCAGGCGGAGTTCCGCACCGGAGCGGTCGGGACCGGCCGCGCCAGCGTCAGCCTCACGGACGCATACGTCAAGTTCGCCCGCTCACAGTGGACCGTGCAGGCCGGACAGTTCAAGACCCCGTTCGCCGGCGAGTACATCATGTCGCTCGCCGACGTCGAGACGGCCGATCGGGCCGCGGTGGTGGACTCGCTCGCGCCCAAGCGCGACATCGGTTTCATGGGGGAGTACGCGGCCGGCACGTTGGTCACCGCCTCCGCCGGAATCTTCAACGGCGAGGGGACGAATCTCACCTCGAATGTCGACTCGACCGTGCTCGGCGTGGCGCGGGTGGCGGTGCGGCCGGTGGCTCACCTGACTCTGGGTCTGAACGCCGCGCGCTACTTCGGCGACAGCACCCGCTACGGCGCCGAGGCCGCGTATGCCGATGAGCGGTTCGTCGCCCGCGGCGAATACCTCGGGCAGTCCCGTGACCTCGCCGGGACTGCCGATGACAAGGGCTGGTATCTGCTCGGCGCGGCCGCCGTGGTGCCCGCGATCCAGCTTGTGTGCAGGTACGAGGAGTTCGAGCGGCCCGGTGTCTCCGAGCAATCGAAGATCCGGGCATGGAGCCTGGGCGCCAACGTCCGCCCGTTTGGTCCCTCCACCAGATTCACGCTCGAGTACCTCTCGCGGAACGCCGGGGACCCCGGCGTTCGCCGGGGAAGGCTGCTCGCGCAGGGACAGGTGAAATACTGATGAAACGCGTCGTTCCCGCGCTCGCGGCGAGCCTGCTGTGGCTGCATGCGCCGCTCCCGGCCGCCGCGCAGCAGCCCGGAGATATCGTCCTCGCCACCACCACCAGTACGCAGGACAGCGGGCTGCTCGACTCCATTCTGCCGGTGTTCCTCGAGCATTCGGGCATCCGCGTCAAGGTCATCGCGGTCGGCACCGGGGCCGCGCTCGAGATGGCCCGCCGCGGCGATGCCGACGCCGTGCTCGTCCACGCCCCGGCCAGCGAGCGCAAGTACGTCGCGTCCGGCGATCTGGTCGAGGGCCGGCTGGTGATGCACAACGACTTCCTGCTCGTCGGCCCGAAGGCCGACCCGGCCGGCATTCGCGGCCTCACGGACCCGGCCCAGGCGCTGGCTCGGATTGCCCGCAGCAGCCCGTTCATTTCCCGGGGTGACGCCTCGGGCACGGAGAAGAAGGAACTGGAGCTGTGGAAGCTGGCGGGCGTCGATCCGAAGACCGTCGCGCATCGCGAGGAAACCGGGCAGGGGATGGGCGCGACGCTGCTCGTGGCCGAGCAGCGGCAGGCCTATACGCTCACCGACCGCGCGACGTTTCTCGCGCTCGGAGACCGCCTGACGCTGGTGCCGCTGGTCGAGGGTGCGCCGTCGCTCCTGAACATCTACCACGCGTACGTGGTCAGCCCGACGAAGCATCCGGCGGTCCGCCTCCGCGAGGCGCGGGCGTTTGTCGCCTTCATGGTCGCGCCCTCGACCCAGCGTCTCATCGGCGCCTTCGGCCGGGCCCGTTTCGGACAGCCGCTGTTCTATCCCGACGCGGGGAAGGCCGAGGCGGACCTCGGCCGGCCCGGGACCTCCGGTGAGCGATCTGGCGCAGGGCTTCGCTGAAGCCCTGCGCCTCCTTGGCCGGGGCGACCCGGAATTGTGGTCGATCGTCCTCCGGACCCTCGCCATTTCCGGCGCGGCCACCCTGCTGGCGATGGTGGCCGGCGTGCCGCTGGGCTATGCGCTCGCCCGCGGCCGGTTCCATGGCAAGACGTTCCTGCTCGCCTTGGTCAATACGGGCATGGGGATGCCGCCTGTGGTGGTCGGCTTGGTCGTGTGGCTGCTCCTCACCCGGAGCGGCCCCTTCGGCGGGCTCGATCTCATCTACACCCGCCGCGCGATGGTTCTGGCGCAGTTCCTTATCGCGACGCCGCTGGTGATCGGCTTCACCGCGGCCTCCGTCCAGGCGCTGCCCCCGCAGCTTCCCGACCTGCTCACCTCGCTTGGCGCGAACCGGCTCCGCACACTGTGGATCCTGAGCCGTGAGGCCAAGCTCGGCCTGCTCGCGGCCGTGATGGCGGGGTTTGGCGCGATCGTCTCCGAGGTCGGCGCCTCGATGACGGTCGGCGGCAACCTGCGGGGCAGCACCCGCGTGCTTACTACCGCCATCGTGACCGAGACCAGCCGCGGCAATCTCCCCGTGGCCCTCGCGCTGGGGCTGGTGCTGCTACTGCTCGCCTTCCTGGTCAATCTGGTGCTGACCGCGCTGCAGCAGCGTCGTGCGGGCTGATGGACGTGACCCTGGAGCAGGTCGTCGTGGTCCGCGGGGGCCGGTGCGTGCTCGACGTCTCCGCGCTCTCCTTCCTGAGCGGCACCACCACGGCCGTCTTCGGCCCCAACGGCGCCGGCAAGACCACGCTGCTCCGGGTCGTAGCCGGCCTCGAGCGGCCGGCGCGCGGGCGGGTCCTGATCGGCAACGCCGAGCCCGCCAGGGATCGCGGGCCGCCCAGATCGGCGCTCGCCTTCCAGGAACAGGTCTTCGTCGGGGGGAGCGTGCGCCGCAACATGGAGCTCGCCCTGGAACTTCGCGCGGTGCCGCGCGCCGACCGCGCCGGGAGGATTGCCGAGGCGGCCGCCGAATGCGGCATCGGCACGCTGCTCGACCGCCCGGCCCGGCAGCTCTCGAGCGGCGAGGCGCAGCGCGCCAACCTCGCACGCGCACTGGCGCTCCGTGCCCCGGTCACGCTGCTGGACGAGCCGCTCTCGGGGATCGACCGCATCGCCCGCACCCAGCTTCTCGACGAGCTGCCGCGGCTCCTGGCCACCTTTGCCACGACCACGCTCCTCGTGACCCACGACCGGGAGGAGGCCTTCCGCCTCGCCGATCAGCTGGTAGTCCTCGTGGACGGCGTGGTGCTCGCGGCCGGCCCGAAGTCACTGGTCTACCGCTCACCAGGTAACCGCGAGGTGGCCGAGCTCCTCGGCTATACCGTGCTCGCCCACCGGGGCGGGCTCGTGGCCGTGCCGCCCTCCGGCCTGCACCTCGGCCGCGGTACCCCCGGCTTCGTGCTCACCGCGGAGCGGGTCGTGGACATGGGCAACCACCTGCACCTGATCGGGCGGATCGGCCAAGCAAGGGTAAATCTTCGGCTGGCCCCGTGCGACACGCCGCCCCCGCCCGGTGCGGTGCTCGACGTCCACGCGCCCGGCTGCGTAACGCTGCCGTGAGGATCACGATGTGACCGCAGGAGACCCCATCGTGACTGGTTCCGGCTAACCGATGCCGCCGCTATGTTGCACCTCGTGCCGATTTGTACGGGGTGTGGCGCAGTCCGGTAGCGCGCCTGCTTTGGGAGCAGGAGGTCCCGGGTTCGAATCCCGGCGCCCCGATGGCCCGGTCAGGGCCGAGAGCGAAATGCCGAGCGGGACGCGGACCCCGGTCCGCGTCCCGCTCGTTTGCCGAAATCCTCCGGTTACTTCGCTGTCGTCGAGCTGTCGACCCCCGGATTGATCGTATCGCCCTTGGAGGTCACCGGCTGACCCTGGTCGGGGCGCGTCTTGGTGACGTTCGGACCGAGCGTTGACTTGCCGGTCTTCGTGTCGGTCACGCCGGACTTGGTCTGGTTGGGATTGGCCGAGTCGGCTGTGGCGGCAGTCGAGTCCCGCGCCGCGCCCACCTGCTCCGATTCAGCATTGTTTCGAGCACATGCCAGGCTGCCGAGTAGCACGGCAAGAACGGCGAAGCGCGTTGGCGAAAGTACTTGCATGAAGCCTCACAGCGGTGCTCGAGCGGCACCGTCGAATAGGTGGCATCGCCTGTACACCGGGTGCGTCGGGCATCGTCTTCGTGCCCGGCGTCGCCCGGAAGAGTGATGATATCTGCCCGACCGGCGCTCCTCGGTGATTCCACTCACCAGGCCGGCGCGCCCGCTCCCGTGGCGCCGGGCGTCTCCGGCGGCTTGCCGAGCGCCGCAGTCCGTGCCTAGCTTGTCCCCGGCGGGAGCTCTGCCGTACCCTGCAACCGTTCTCGCGCCCGTAGCTCAGCTGGATAGAGCAACAGCCTTCTAAGCTGTGGGTCGCAGGTTCGAATCCTGCCGGGCGCGCTCTCCGAAATTCCCCGTGGACACGGTCCGTCTCACCACGGATATTGCCCCCATGCACGACACCCTGGACGTGCCGCGCACGGTCTCGGCAAAGTCGCGCGGCGTGGCGCTCGCTCTCGCCGCCGTCCTCGGACCGTTCGGCGGCCATCGCTTCTACGTCAACAAGCCGGGCACCGGCGTGCTCATGGCGCTCACCCTCGGCGGCGCCGGGCTCTGGTGGCTCTACGACATCATACTCATTGCCGGTGGGTCGTTCAGGGATGCCGAGGGTCGGCTGGTCCGGCGGTGGGATCCGGAAGAGGCGCAGCATGGGGAGCATGGTGTGATCCCGAGCGAGATCCTGGACGAACTCGATGGCCTCCGTGCCCAGGTCGCCGAGCTCGCCGAGCGCGTGGACTTCACCGAGCGGCTGCTCGCGAATCCACACCGGGAGCCGTAAGCCGCCGCGCGTGGTCGCCCCGGCCAGCGACTCCTGGCCTGGGCGACTCGTACTGCTCGCTGGCGTCAGACCTCGCGCTCGACCTCTTCCTCTTCCTCCTCTGCGTCTTCCGCTTCCTGATTGATCACGTTTTCGGCCAGCGCGGTGAGCTTCTGGTCGGTTGTCTCTTCCTCGTCCAGGTTCTGTCCGAGCAGCTCGTGCACCTGGTCGTAGCCGAGCATCTCCGCGTAGGTGCAGAGGCAGCCATAGCTCGCGATCTCGTAGTGCTCCACCTTCTGCGCCGCCGAGATCAGCGCCGCATCCATCACCGGCGCCTCCGCGTCCTGTTCCATGACCTTCTTGCCTTCCTCGATCAGGCCTGCCATGCCTTCGCACTTCCGGCCCTTGGCCGGTACGCCGAGCAGCTTGAAGGCCTGCTCGAGGCGGTGCACCTGTCCTTCCGTCTGCTTCCGGTGCTCCTCGAAGGCCTGCTTGAGCTCGGGGTGCGTGGCCGCCTTCATCATTTTCGGGAGCGCCTTCAGGATCTGACCTTCTGCGTTGTAGATATCCTGCAGTTCGTGGACGAGCAGATCGTCCAGCGAGGCGAGCTTCGGCATCGGTGTCTCCTTCGCGTGGTGTGCTGCCGGCAGTAGGGGCACCAACCTACCCGCGATCGCGCGGGTCACTCAGTGTCCTGCGTCACCATCTAGCCCGGCGCGCCGCACGGGGCTAGCATCAGTCGCTCACACCGGGACGTGTCGCCACGATGCAGACCACGCTGACCGCGCTCGCCGTCGTCGCCGTCGGGTACATCCTCGCCTACGTGCTGTTCGATCGGCTGCGCGATCGCTATGGCTACGTCGGCGGGGCCGAGTACGTGCTGCTCGGCGTGCTCCTAGGCCCTCGGGTTTCGGGACTGCTCGGTGCCGCTCAGGTCCAGGATCTCACCCCGATCGTGAGCCTCGCCGCGGGGTGGCTCGGCATGCTGCTCGGGAGCTACTTCCGCCTGCCGACCCTGGCGCTGCTGCCGCGGAGCCATGTGGCCACCGCCTTTGCCGAGGCCGTGGCGACCTTCCTCGCGGCGCTGGCAGCGCTGCTCGCCCTGTTCCGCTTTGTCGCCGGGCAGACTTGGCCCGACGTCGTGGTGCAGGCCGTCACCCTGGCGGCCATCGCGACGCTGAGCTCACCCGCGGCGGTCGACGCCTTTGCCGGACGTGCGCGCGTTCGGGCGCCGATCCTGCCGGTTCTGCAGCTCACGGCGCGCATCGACGCGCTCGTGGCTGTCGTCGCGTTCGGCCTGGTGCTCGCCATCTATCACCAGGGCGAGGTCGCGCCCGGCGTCCGGACGCCAACCGCCACGGAGTGGGCGGTGATCAATTTGGCCGTTGGCGTAGCCAGCGGGGTGCTCTTCCACCTCTTCCTCGGCCCCCGCGGCTCGGCGGAAGAGCCCGAAGGGGCCAGTCGGCTCTTCGTCGCCCTGGCCGGCGCGATCGTGGTGGCGAGCGGCGCGAGCTATTATCTCAACCTCTCGCCGATCTATACCAACCTCATCCTGGGCTTCATCCTGTCCAACAGCGGGAGCTCGCACCGCGACGTGACCCGCCTTCTCCTGGCCACCGAGCGGCCGGTCTACCTCGCGCTCCTGATCTTCGCCGGCGCCGCCTGGAGCCCCGGGTCGGTGGACCTCCTCTTCATTGCCCCGGCGTTCGTGGCCATCCGGCTGGCCGCGCGGTACTTCGGGGGCCGCCTCGCGGGAATGCACGTAGCGCCGCCCGAGATGAGGACGCCGGGGCTGGCCCGCGGACTGCTGGCGCAGGGCGGCATCGGCGTGGCGATCGCCGTCAATTACGCCCAGGTGCGGCCCGATCTGAATCCGCGACTCGTGCTTACGGCGACACTGCTTTCCGTGCTGCTGTTCGAGGTGGTGGCCAGCCGGGAATCCGCGGCATTCCTCACCTCGCTGGAGCCCGAGGCGGCCAAGCTGCCGGACCCGGCCCAGCCGGAGCCGGCGGGTAAGGTCCCGTGATCCGGCGGCTCGTCGTGCTCGCGCTGCTGGTGGGCGGCGCGGTGCTGCTGGAGCCGCTCCGGGTGCCGACCGAGGGTGTCATCGCGCCGCGCTCCCTGTTCCTCTTCGGAATCCTCCTCCTCACGGCCGACACGTTCGGCGCGCTGGCGCACGATTCCGGCCTTCCCCGCCTTGTCGGCTATCTGCTTGCCGGCCTCGCCCTCGGCCCGTCGATCGCCGGCATCGTGCCCGCCGGGGTGCTCGAGGATCTCGGAATGATGAAGCGGCTTGCCGTGGGCCTGATCGGGCTGCTGGCCGGCGCCGAACTGCGGATCGCCGACCTGCGTCAGCGCCACCGGGCGATTCTCTGGATCCTGGCCCTCCAGGGCGCCGGAGTACTGCTCGCCATTTGGGCAACGGCGCTGCTCGCCCGGCACTGGATTCCGTTTCTCGCCGGCCTCGATGCCGCGCCGCTCGTGTTCGTGTCCCTGCTCTTCGCGGCGACCCTGACCGTCAACTCCCCCATGGTCACCCTCGCGCTCCTGACCGAGACCCGGGCGAGCGGGCCCCTGGCGAAAACCACACTGGGCGTCGTTCTCGTGGCGGACGTGGCGGTAATCCTCCTCTTCACGGTGGCCTTCAGTCTGGCTCAGGGGAGCCTCGGGAACGAGACGACCGGAGCGCCGGAGATCCTCCTGGGGCTGCTGCGGGAAGTGCTGGGGTCCATCTTTGCCGGGGCGCTCGTGGGCGGGGTCCTGAGCCTTTACCTCAAGTACGTCAAGCGGGAGCTCGTGGTCTTCGCCGTCGTGGTGGTGTTTGCGACGGCGGCGGCGGCGCAGGCGCTGGGTTTCGAGCTCCTCCTGAGCCTCCTCGTGGCCGGATTCTTCGTCGAGAACGTGGCCCCTGTGCGCGCGGAGCCGTTGGTTGAGACACTCCACCTGATGGCGGTCCCGGTCTTTGTGATCTTCTTCGCCATGGCGGGCGCGGAGCTCCACCTGGGAGCCTTCGCCCAGGTCTGGCCGCTCGCCCTCGGCGTGGCGGTGGTCCGGCTGGGGGCGGTGTACGTGGGTTCCCGGACGGGTGCCCGCCTGGGGAAGGCGGAGCCGATCGTCGTACGGCACGTATGGACCGGACTCGTCTCCCAGGCAGGCGTGGCGCTGGGACTGGCTACGATCGTGGCGGACCGGCTGCCCGGGCTGGGAGCGGCCATGCAGGTACTCATCGTGGGCGTCATTGCGCTGAACGAGTCGGTTGGCCCGGTCTTCTTCCGGCGAGGGCTCGACCGCGCGGGCGAGATCGTGGCGCGGTGAAGCCTGGGCTTCGCTGACTGCCTTGCGTGGCGCGGGGAGGGCTGTTAAGATTGCGGTCCTTCAAACCTACCGGACCCGCGCCAAATGTCGTCGCCCGGTGGGCACTTGTGAAGTAGGGGCGCGGGTCAGTGGGTGGTGCGGGTCGGAGGGGTGGCCGGACAAATCGGGCGGGGTGGCGGGGCGGCGAAGACCAGAAGATCTCCGTACGTCCCCAGTTGACAAGCGCCCTGGTTTCGGTATATTGCCGGGCTCTCCACACGTCTCGAACGCCTGTGGAGCGTGGGAGGGCAGGCTGGGCGAATCCGTTTGCCCTTTGAGGTTTAGCCCACTTGACCACCACTTCATAATTAGTTATACTTGGTGGCTGTCGGCAAAAGTAATGCCGGCACGGTCCAAAGCTCTTTGACAAGTGATGTGAGTCAGACGTGATGGAGTGCGGACCCTCTGATCCGGACGGGCACAGAGACCGGTCGGATAGGGTTTACTCTGATCATCAAGTGATTCGGACGACAGAAATACCAGGTCGTTCGGCTCGAGCTGTTCAAAGTTTCCAAACTATTGGAGAGTTTGATCCTGGCTCAGGACGAACGCTGGCGGCGTGCCTAACACATGCAAGTCGAACGGGACCGGGGGCAACTCCGGTTCAGTGGCGGACGGGTGCGTAACACGTGAGGAACATGTCTTTCGGCGGGGGATAGCCGGCCCAACGGCCGGGTAATACCGCGTACGACCTTTCGGGGACATCCCCGGTTGGTGAAAGCAGCAATGCACCGAAAGAGTGCCTCGCGGCCTATCAGCTAGTTGGTGAGGTAACGGCTCACCAAGGCGACGACGG
>JAICLE010000064.1 GCA_025927545.1 Gemmatimonadales bacterium | reverse complement strand
TGCGGTTGCCTTCACCGGCGGTGCGGAGGATGCCGCGCAGGTCGAGCCGTGCGAACGAGGTCCGGGTGGGGCGCAGATCGAACGTCGGCCCGAAGACGATCGGGAGCCCCTCGACGCGAGTGTAGGTGCCGCCCGTGGCCAGGAGCAGTGTGGTGCGCACGCGTCCGGTCCGGAAGCTCGTTCGCGCGGCCGCGAGCTCGGGCAGCGCGCGCCGCCGCTCGCGAACGATCAGGGTGCCGTCGGCGGCCCTGAGCACCGGGGCCGCGTCCCACAGCACCCGCTCGCGGCCCACGTGCCGGGCGCCCGCGCTCCGGATGAGCCGGCCTCCCACGACCAGCACGTCGCCTTCGACGTCGGCCCCGGGCAGGAGGTACAGCGTGGCGTTGATGACGGTGACATCGCCCCGCACCCGGCCGCCGAGCCGGAGCGCCCCGCGGAAGAGCGCGAGCCGGCCGGTGAACTCGCTGCCGGCGGGAAAGCGCACGTCGCCCTGCATCCGCGTGGTGGAGGAATCGTTGTAGAAGTCGAGCAGCTCGGCCACCACCCCGGGCGGCGGCCCGCCGCGCACCACGGCGGTATCGCCGGGCGGGAGATCGGGGTCGATCACGATCACGCTGTCCTGCGCCCGGGCGAGCGCGGGAATCGCGAGCAGGACGAGAAGGCCGCCGAGCAGGTGTCGCATGCGGATCTCGGATGAAAGAGGAGCGGAGCGGCCGGGCTAGGTCCAGTCGAGTCCCAGCCGCCGCATCCGGCGGTATAGGTTGGCCCGGTCCGTCCGCAGCAGCCGCGCGGCCTCGGCGACGCTGCCCTGGGCCTGCCGGAGCGCGGTGCGGATGAGGCCGCGCTCGTACTCGTCCAGCGCGTCGCTGAGTGGCTGCTCCGGCAGCACCGTCGCGGCGGGGGCGGGGCCGCTCCGCAATACCTCGCGCACCGCGTCGGCGCCCACCGTGGGGCCGCTCAGGATGCCGAGCCGCTCGACCAGGTTGGCCAGCTCGCGCACGTTGCCGGGCCAGGCGTAGCGGGCCAGGGCCGCCAGCGCCTCGGGCGTGAACACGAGCCCCTGTCGGGGCCGCACCCGCTCGGCGAGGTGGGCCACCAGGGCCGGCAGATCCGCGAGCCGCTCGCGGAGCGGCGGGAGCCGGATCGGGACGACGTTCAGCCGGAAGAAGAGGTCCTCGCGGAACGTCCCTTCGGCGACCGACTCCTCGAGCCGCTGATTGGTGGCCGCGATGATCCGCACGTCCACGCGCTGCGAGCCCTCCGCGCCGAGCCGCTGGATCTCGCCGGTCTCGAGGGTCCGCAGCAGCTTCGCCTGCGCGTCGGCGCTCAGGTCACCGATCTCGTCCAGGAAGAGCGTGCCGGTATGGGCCAGCTCGAACCGGCCGAGCCTCCGCTCGGTGGCGCCGGTGAAGGCGCCGCGCTCGTGGCCGAACATCTCGGATTCCACGAGGTCGCGCGGAATGGCGGCGCAGTTGACCGTCACGAACGGCCGGCCCGCCCGCCGACTGGCCCCGTGCACGGCGGCCGCGGCCAGCTCCTTCCCGGTGCCGCTCTCGCCAGTGAGCAGCACGCGCGCTTCGGTCGGCGCCACCCGGTCGATCAGGCCGCGCACGTCCTGCATGGCGGCGCTCTCGCCGACCAGGGCGGACCGGCGCCCGAGCTCGGCATGGAGCGCGCGGTTCTCCGCCCGTGCGCGGTTGAGCTCCAGCGCCGCCCGGACCGTCACCAGCACCGACTCGGGGGTGAGCGGCTTTTCCAGGAACTGGAACGCACCGAGCTTGACCGCCCGGACCGCGTCGGCGAGTTGCGCCTTGCCGCTCATCATGATCACCGGTGTGCCGCGCCCGCGCTCGCGCATCCGGGTCAGCGTCTCGAGGCCGTCGGGGCCGGGCGGCATCAGCAGATCGAGCAGCACCACGTCGGGATCGACGTCGTCGAGCTGGAGCAGCGCGGCGTTGCCGTTGGGTGCCTCCGCCACCGTGAACCCCTCCTGCCGGAGCAGCGCGGCCAGCATGCGGCGGATGTTGGCCTCGTCATCCACCAGCAGGACCTGGGCGCGCGCGGTCACCGGCCCCGCATCCGCACGACGAAGGTGGCACCGCCGCCCGGCGTCGCCTCCAGCACGATGGAGCCACGGTGCATCTCGATCGTCTGCCGGGCCAGCGCCAGCCCCAGCCCGGTGCCGCCGTGCTTCGCGGTGACGTAGGGATCGAACAGCGTGTCGGTCACCTCGGGCGCGACGCCGGGGCCGTGATCGCGGATCTCCACCCGTACGCCACCGTCCTCGGGCACGGCAGCGAGCTCGACCAGTCCTTCCGCGCCGCACGCGTCGACGGCGTTCCGGACGATGTTGCTGAAGGCGCGGTGGAGCGGATCGTAGTGGCCCAGCAGCGTGGGGAGGTCGGGGTCGAGCGCGAGCCGCACGGTCATCGTGGGCGGCACGCTGCTCCGCGCGAGCGCCGTGAGCAGCTCCGCCACGTCCACCGGCGCGGCGGGGCCCTCCGGCAGGCGGCCGAACTCGGTGAACTCGCGCGCGAGCTGCTCCAGCCGCCCCGACTCGGCCACCAGCACCTCGATCGTCTCCTGCTGCGCCGGCGGCGCCGCGCGCGCCAACTGCGCGATCGCCAAGCGAATCGGCGTCAGCGGGTTGCGCATCTCGTGCGCGACCCGGCGGGCGGTCTCGCGGAAGGCGCGGAGGCGTTCGGCCTCGATCTCGCGCGCGCGGGCGCGCTCGAGTGCTGCGGCCATCTCGCGGAGCGCTGTCCTCAGCGCCTCGAACTCCGGCGCGCCGCGCCGCGGCCGGTCCGGCGGCAGCGGCTCCATCCGCCGGATGTGGCCGGTCCAGCCGATCAGCTCCTCGATCGGACGGCTGAGCTGGCGCGAGAGGTGCCCGCCCAGCCGCACGGAGGCGTACAGGAAGGCGGCGCCGGCCAGCAGGACGATCAGGCCCAATCCCGCGTAATAGTATCGACTGAAGGTCTCAACCCGCTGAAACCGGAGGAGCGCGCTGTTGAGCCGCTCGGCGTGCGCGTTCAGCGCCCGCCGCTCGGCGGGAGTCAGCCGGGTGGAATCGAGTGTTTCGATCAGTACGCGGCCGGAGGTGCCGACCCCTTCCATGGCGCGGAGCGCGCCGCTGGCCGGCGTGGTGGAGCGCACGGTCAGGGCCCAGCCAAGCATCGCGGCGGCGGTAGGCACCGCGCCGAGACAGATCAGGATGAGGAGGATTCGCTGTCGGAAGGCGAGACGCATCGCCTCTCAAGATAAGCCGCGACCGGGCCGAGGGCCCACCCGGCGGCGGCGGCGGCGCCCCCGGCCAGCCACTCCGACCAGTGCACCGGCGGGAATCCCCCGAGCGCCGGCAGCACCGCCAGGCCGGCCGTGAAGGCCGCAGTCAACAGCCCGATGGCCGCGACGCCGCGACCGGTGCGGTTGGCCCAGTATCCGAGCGGCAGCAGCGCGCCCGCCAGGCACATCGCCGTAACCCAGCGGAGCGTGGTGCCCGCCGGCGGATTGAACGGCGTGAGCAGCACCCAGCCCATCGCGGGCGAGACGCCGAGCTCGATCGAGCGCTCCACTCCGCCGTAGCTCGAGGCCAGCCGGAGCTGCCGGCCGCGGACCGTCGCCTGGAGCTGCACCGGAATACCGGGGGCCGGTGGCATCCCGTCGGGGAGGGTGAGCGCCACGGGCCGGAGGCCGAACCGGAGTCCTCGGGCGGGCACCACGAGCCCGGCTTCGCGACCGTCTTGATACAACGTGAGCGCGCCGCGGGGCCCGGCCCCGAGCTGATACATGAACGAGCGGTTCCCGATTGGATTGCCCGAGAGCACCTCGGCGTCCAGCGAGAACGTGCCACCCTCGAGTCGGCGCCGGAGCGCGGCCCAGCCGGGCGGAGGTCCTCGTCGAGGCATGGGCGCGCCGTCGAGGTGAACGGAGCGCACCCGGCCGTCGAACGCGTCGGGCGCGCGAACCTCGTGCGCCCAGCGGCTCGTTATCCGGCCGGCGGGAAGCCCGGGCGCGAGCAGCCATGCCGAGATCGAGAGCGCCGCGAGCCAGACGACGGCACCGCCGGCCAGCAGCACGCGCGCCCCGGGCGGCGTGGGCCAGAGCACGCGCGGAAGAAACGGCGCAAGCGTGGCTCCGATGGCGCCACTGGTCGTATTGGTGAGGACGTCGCTCAGGCTGGCATCCCGGCCCGGGACGACGGTGAGCTGCAGCAGTTCGACGGTGAACGAGATGGCGGCCGCGGTTGCCACCGTTCGGCGCCACGACCAGCCCGAGAGCCGGAGACCGATGGCGAGTGGGAGGAAGAGCAGGAGGTTGGCCGCCACGTCGGCGCCGCCCTCATCGCCGCAGACCAGGCACCACAGCGGCGTGCTGAGCTCCAGATGACGGGGATCCGACGCCGGCGTCAGCGTGGCCACCGCGACGAGCGCGAGTCCCGCGAGTGCCAGGCCGCGCCCCACTCGTCGTCGCCGGCCCACCTCCTCGTCAGCCCTGTGGCCGGCGGTCGGCCCGGACGATGACCGGCGAGCCGAGGACTCGCGTCAGCCCCGTCCTGCGCCCCGGCCACTCCGCCGCCCGGGCGAACGTGGCCGAGCGCGTCAGGCGGTGGAGCGCCATGGGGAGCAGAAACTGCGGCTGCTCGTCCGCCACGCGGAACCCTGCCGCCTCGAAGGCCTGCGCGACCTCCTCCCGGCCATACAGCGAGAAGCGCCGCGTCATGATGCCTTCGATGGAGCGCTTGAGGTCGAACAGGCGCCGGGAGACGATGTTGACGCTCCGGCGGGCGGGGTAGTCCAGGATCACGCGGTGCCTTGCCACCCGGCAGAGCTCGCGGATGAGCGAGGTCCAGTTCACGCTGTGGGCGAGCAGCCGGTAGCAGACGACCGCGTCGAAAGTGGCATTGTCGTAGGGGAGGTGTTGCAGATCGGCCACATCGAAGCGGCAGCGGCCAGTCGAGGTCCAGGGCTCCAGGCGGGCCCCGCAGACCGGCGCACTGCCGGCGACCGTCACCTGGTACCCGGCGTCGATGAGCGGGGGCGCGATCTGGGCGTGGCCGCCCCCCACATCGAGCACCGTAGCGCCGTCGGCCAGCCCTGCCAGACACGCCAGCGTGGCTTGGGTCTGCACCCGAAGGAACCAGCGGCCCACCCGTCCGCTGAACCGGTGCGCGTATTGCTCCGACGAGGAGTCCACGTCCGCGGTCTCATGCACCGTGAGGGGACCCAGTGGCCCGGCCTGAGAGTGTGATGCCATCGGCGGGTAGCAATCCGGAGGGAGCGGGATGCGGAGTAAGCTAGCCGGAGTCCGGGCCCGCGTCCATTCGGGTCTATATTGGAGGCTTCAGAGCCGGACGACCTCAACCGCGGAGTCGCGAGCCAGCCTTGCCCGGGAAATCATGGAAGCTGATCCGCCGGGCGCTGGTGCCGTCATCGGCTGTGCGGCTGTACTACCTGAAGCGGCACCGTGCGGTCGTGAGCGGTCGCGCCGAGGTCGACCTGGTCGGCTCGACCGACTGGGGGCCCGGATGCGTGATCTCGGCGTTCACCAAGGTGAAGATCAGCGGGCGGTTCGTCATGGGGCGCCGGGTGCAGATCGGCACCGGGTGCTTCATCGGGGCGGGAGGCGCCGGTCTCACGCTGGGTGACGACGTGCTCGTGAGCCCGAACTGCACCATCCTCACGAGCAATTACCGCTTCGACCGGATCGGGATACCGCTGCAGGAGCAGGGCACCGAGAGCAAAGGCGTCCGGATCGGCCACCGGGTGTGGCTCGGCGCCAACTCGGTGGTGCTGGACGGCGCCGAGATCGGTGACGACTGCATCGTGTCCGCCGGCTCCATCGTGAGCGGGAGCATCCCTCCGCGCAGCATCGTGCAGGGCAACCCGGCAAAAGTCATCTTTACCCGACGGTAGTCCATGAGCCTGACCAATCCGCCCGGCAGTCGGGCGTTGACCGAGATCGCGAGCGCGGTGCCGCACGGCGGCTCCTGGGCCGCCTACCAGGCCGCGGCGCACGCGCTCGATCGTCTGCCGCCGGATGCGGTGCCGCCGCGGCAGCGCGCGCGCGTCGCCCTGCTCGGCTCCTTCACGCTCGATCCCTTCGTCCCGGTGCTTCGCGTCGAGGGCGCGCGCGCCGGGTTGTGGCTCGACGTGTATCGCGCGCCCTACGGTCAGTACCTGGGCGAGCTGATCGATCCCGGGTCCGGCCTGTACGAGTTTCAGCCGCACGTCACCTTCATTCTGATCGACGCCGACGTCCTGTGGAATCAGCGCTGGGCCGAGAACCCGCCGCTGCCCAGTGAGCCGGTCGTCGGAGGCCTGCTGACGCCGCTCTTCGCCGGATTGGACGCTTTCGAGCACGCCGGCACCGGCCTGGTAGTGGTAAACGACTTCGTCCTCCCGCGCCGGAGCACCGAGGGGGTCAACGCGTTCCGGAACAAGGGGACGTTCGCGCACACCGTCGCCCACGCGAACAAGCACCTGCGCCTTCGGCTCACCAAACGGGACAGCACCTTTCTCTTCCCGCTCGCCGACGTGGTGGCTCAGGTCGGGCGGACCCACGCCTTCAACTGGCGCACACACTACCGCGGGCATGTCACCTGGTCGGATGCGCTCATGGGCGCGGTCGCACGCCGCTACGCCGGTTTCGCGCTCGCGAGCCTCGGCCGGGCCACCAAATGCATCGTGCTGGACCTCGACAACACCCTCTGGGGCGGGGTGCTGGGCGAGGAGGGGCCGAGCGGGATCGCGCTGGGGCCGGACTGGCCCGGGCAGGAATTTCTCGACTTCCAGCGGGAGTTGCTCGACCTGCAGCGCCAGGGTATCCTCCTCGCGCTCGCCAGCAAGAACAACGAGCCCGAGGTGCTCGCCGTGCTGCGCGAGCACCCGTTCATGCTGATCCGCGAGGAGCACCTGGCCGGACACCGGATCAACTGGGACGACAAGGCAGCCAATATCCGCGCGCTCGCGCGCGAGTTGAACATCGGGCTGGACCACATGCTGTTCATCGACGACAGCCCGCACGAGCGGGCCTGGGTCCGTGAGCAGATCCCCGAGCTGCTGGTGCCCGAGGTGCCGGCCGATCCGTCGCTGTACGCCGACTGGGTCGGCTCGCTGCCATCGCTGCTCGTGCTGCAGCAGACGGCCGAGGATTCCCGGCGCACCCGGCAGTATCAGGAGAGCCGGAGCCGGGAGGCCTATCAGGCCTCGGCCGCGTCCATGACCGACTTTCTCCGCGGCCTCGAGCTCCGCGTGCTGGTCGAGCCGGTAACCGACGCGAGTACGACGCGCGTAGTGCAGCTCCTCGCCAAGACCAACCAGTTCAATCTGACGACGCGGCGGCACGACGAGGCCACGCTCCGGCGGCGGGTCGCCGCCGGCGAATGGCGGGTATACACGATGTGCGTGGCCGACCGCTTCGGAGACTTCGGTCTGACGGGCGTCGCGATCGTGGCACCCGGCGGCCGGCAGTGGCATCTGGAGTCGTTCCTGATGAGCTGCCGGGTCATCGGCAAATCGGTGGAGTCGGCACTGCTGACACGGATCGCCGCCGAGGCCCGGGCCGCGGGTGCGGATGGCCTCACGGCCGAGTTCATCGACTCCGGCCGGAACCAGGTCGCCGAGGCGTTCCTCGGCCGTCATGGATTTGCCGCGGTGGGCCACGGCCGTTGGCAACGGGCGCTCGCGGACGGCGGTCCCGAGTGGCCGGAGTGGATCACTGATGCCGCCGGCTCTGCGCCCGCGGCGGCGGGAGACTCACGGTGAGCGGTACGGCTGACGTGGAAGGGCGTGTCCGGGAGCTGCTGGCGCAGGTGCTCGATGTGCCCGCGTCCGACGTCGGCCCCGGGTTCACCGAGGCGAGCACGGCGAGCTGGACCTCGCTCAACCATCTGATGCTGGTCTCGCAGCTCGAATCCGAGTTCGGGCTGTTTCTCAGCAACGAGCAGATTCGCCAGCTCACGTCCTTCGACCGAATCGTCGAAACCGTCGCCCGGCACCGATCCGGTGGCTGACGGCGTCGGCGTGGACCTCGAGGACCTCGATGCGCTGGCGCGCTTCGACGGCGCGGCGGACCGGTTGGTCCGCCGCTGGCTTGATGGTCCCGAGCAGGCGTGGTGCCGGCGGCAGGCCGATCCGGCTCGCGCCTTCGTGGTGGTCTGGGGCTGCCGGGAGGCGGCGTTCAAGGCCGGTGCCGGCGTCCGATCTCCCGGTGACGTAGGTCTGCGACTCGTGGGATCACTGGCGCGCGGGCACGGCCGCGCACTTCGGGGCGGCCGCGTGGCCGCCCTGCTGGGGTGGCGTACCACGGGGCGCCACTTGATCGCGGTCGCCGTCGGTGCCGCGCATAGCGAGCCGGATCTGGTCGACCGGCTCCTGTCTCTGGCCGTTGAGGAGGATACGGATGCGGATTTTGGTTACTGGCGGCACCGGGTTCACCGGCACGGCCCTGGTGAGGCGCCTGCGTGAGGACGGGCACTCGGTGGTGGCGCTCGATTACAAGGAGGGCCTGCAGTGCGACGCCCTCCGGGCGATGGGCGCCGAGGTGGTCATCGGATCGGTGACGGATCGGGCGGCCGTCGAGCGCAGCATGCGGGGGGTGGAGTTCGTCTTCCACCTGGCGGCGGCGTTCCGCGAGCTCAACGTGCCGAATTCGTTCTACGACGAGGTGAACGTCGGCGGCACCCGCACCGTTCTCGAGGCCGCCATCCGGGAAGGCGCCTGGAAGTTCGTCTACTGCAGCACCTGCGGCGTGCACGGGAACGTCGATCATCCGCCTGCCGGCGAGGACGCCCCGATCCAGCCGGCCGACTACTACCAGCGCACGAAGTACGAGGCCGAGCCGCTCGTGAAGGCCCTCGCGCCCGCCTCGATGGAAACCGTCATTCTGCGGCCCGCCGCCATTTACGGGCCCGGCGATCCCGAGCGCTTTTTCATGATTTTCAAGCGCGTCGCCCGGGGCTCGTTCCCGATGTTCGGCAGCGGACGGACGCTCTACCATCCGCTCTACATCGACAACCTGGTGGACGCCTTCATGCTGTGTCTCCCCAGGGGGGCGGGGAACGGCCGGGAGTACCTCATCGCCGACGAGCACTACTATCCGATCCAGGAGATCGTCGAAGAAGTCGGACGGGCGCTCAAGGTGCCGGTCCGGATTCCCCACTATCCGGTGCTGCCGGTACTTGTGCTGGGGCATGTCGTGGAAAAACTATGCAAGCCCTTCGGCCTCACGCCGCCGATCTTTCCGCGCCGGGTCGACTGGTACCGTCAGAATCGTGCCTTCGATATCACCCGTGCCAAACGCGAGCTCGGCTACGCTCCACAAATCCCGCTCGACGAGGGGCTCCGGCGGACGGGAGAATGGTATCGGGAGATGGGGTACCTGGCGGCGACAGGCGGTAAGCCGTAAGTGGCGAACCGGTGTGCAGGCGGCTCACCGCCTGCCGCTCACCGCGTCGCCATCGGCTCCGCCTTCGGCGGCGCCCCGCGCCGGTCCAGATACATCCGCGCCCACATTTCCATGAGCAGCAGCGACCAGAGGCGGTACGCGCGCTCCTGGGCGTACGGCTTGCCCGGCGCGCGGCGGCGGAGGTCCGCGACGTAGGAGGGCTGGAACAGCCCCCGGGCCTTGACGGCGTCCTGCGAGAGCAGCTCGTCCGCCATGCGGTCGAGCACCTCGCTCATCTCGGTGTCGTGCTTGAGCCGGTTGAAGCTCTTGCCGAACGCCAGCATCCGCTCCGGCAGCAGTCCCGCGCACGCCTTCCGCAGGATGTACTTCTGCGTGCGCCCGTGGATCTTCAGCTCGTCCGGAATGGAGAACGCCGCCGCGAGGAACGCGGGATCGGTGTGGTGGGCGTTCATCCGCACGCCCACCGCGCTGTACAGATGCTCCACGGCGGACTGGTACGGCGACACCAGGAACCCGCGCCGCAGGAAGTTGGTCAGCGGCTGATCGGCATCGCGGGGGAAGCCGGAGAACGGCGGCATCGGCCGAGCACCCATTACCCGCGGACCGGGCCAGTCGCGGCCGCGGAAATAGGCCCGTCGCAGCGCCCGCCCCGCCAGCGACCTCGGCTCCACGCTGCGAAACGTGTAGTCGTAGAACTCCTCGAGCGCGCCGCGGGCGGGTGGGAGCTTGAGCCCGAGGTCCACCAGGCGGTGCCGCGGCAGCCCGGCGAACAGCCCGTCGAACCCGAACCCCGCCAGCACCACGTCCACATGGCGCGCCGCCTCGCGGGCCGCGACGTAGAGATACGCTACGTCCTCCCGGCCGATCGGCTCCTCGATGTGCCACACCATCCAGGGCAGGAGCTCCGGGAGGTCGGCCGGACTCAGGATCAGCGGGTGGTGGGTCGTGCCGAGAACGCGCGCCACCGTCTCGGCGTTCACCAGCTCGCGGTCGTCGGGACCGTAGCCGGCGCTGAAGGTATGGACCTCCCGGTCGCCGGCCAGGTGCCGGGCGCCCGCCGCCATGACGGCGGAGTCGAGCCCGCCGCTCAGGGAGACACCGATGCGCTCGTAGGGCTCGATCTGCTGGCGCATCGTTTCCAGGAAGGTCTCCCGGAGTGCCGCGGCGTGGCGCGCCTCATCGTAGTGCTCGACCCGGACTGGAATGTTCCAGTAGCGGGCGGTGTGGATCCGCTCGGCGTCCACTTCCAGCCAGGTGCCCGGGGCAACGGGATAGACGCCCGCGAGGCAGGTGGCGCCGGGCTTCGTCCATTTGGTGCTCTGGATGACCTGGATGGCGTCGCGGTCAGGCTGCGCCTCGACGGTGTTCAGCGCGAGGAGTGCCTTGTACTCGCTCGCGAAGATGAATCGACCCTTCCGGTCGAGGGTGTAGTGGAGTGGGCCGTAGCCGATGCGGTCGCGACCCAGGAGCAACGCTCGCCGTGCCGGCTCCCAGAACGCCACGGCCATCTGGCCCGCCACCAGTTCCATTCCGTCGGGCCCGAGACGGTGGAGCAGCTCGAGCAGAAGCGGTCCGTCGTCCGCCGGCTCCGGCACGAACGCCGGTGGACGTCCCGCGCGCCGGGCGATCTCCCGCCGGTTGTCGACGGCGCCGTCGAACACCAGGTGGCCGCCCGAAAGTCGTTCGACCGCCCCCGCGCTGCCCCGGAGGCCGAGGTGCACGCCCGGCGCCGGCGACCAGGAGGCGCCCGCCGCGCCCCGGTGCCGAAGCCGCGCATCCATCCCCGCCAATTCCTCGTGATCGGCATCGCCGAGGATGCCGTAGATTGCTCCCATGGGCACGTCCAGACTCTGAAGTGATTCAGCAAGCCGGTCTGCGGGCGCCTCTCAGGGGGCGGTGACCGGGACCGAGCTCGGCAGGCGGAGATGCCGGACCATCAGCACCCCGGCGAACACCGCCCTGAGGAACCAGCCGATCGCCACGCCATAGATCAGCCCCGGCAGGCCCCAGCGCGCGCCCACCAGTGCACCCGCCACGGACGCGGCCACCGATACCCAGCCGCAGGCGTTGACCAGGGAGAGCTCCCGTGGCTCCGCGAGCGCGGCGGCGATGGCCTTGGTGAAGGCGTTTGCGATCTTGCCGATGCCGCTCACGATCGCCGCGGCGACGAGCGAGGCGCCCAGGTGATACTTGCCCGCCAGGAACCAGCGCTCCACCAGCGGCGTCACGAACCAGATGAGGAGCGACCCGCCCAGCACGATGGCGCCGACCAGTTGCCCCTCCCGCGCGACGAGCCGGCGGCGTTGCCGTACCGAACCGGCCGCGCGGAGCCGGGGCAGGAGGCTGAAACCCACGCCCATCTGCAGCACCCGGAACAGCGAGCCCACGATGGCGCCGAGCACCCCGTAGAGCGCGAGGTCCGCGATCGGGAGCGCGTGGGGAATCACCAAACGCTCGAGCTGGATGAGCAGCAGGCCCGAGGCGCTCAAGCCGGCGAACGACAGCGCCTCACCCCAGAGGAAAGTGGTCGGATTTGGCGGCTTCCCGGGCCGCTCCCGCAGCAGCACCACCCACCCCCAGATCGCGGCCGCCACGAATCCGAGCGTGGAGATCAGCACCGGGAGCCACGCCCCCGTCAGGTGCGCGGCTGCCGTCACGGCCGCGGCGACGAGCAGGACGATGTTGGGGCTCTGCAGCAGTGCGAGCGAGACGCCGAACCGCTGCTCGCTCTGAAACCGCGCACCGGCCACCATCATCGCTCCGCCGGCGACGGTGGAGGCGAACAGCATGGCAGCCAGCGGCCACGACATGTCGTAGGCGACCATCCCGATGATCGCGAAGAGCACGCCGGCCAGCGTGGAGGTGCGGAGCACCAGGCGGAGGAGGGAGGGGCCGGCGTCGAGGTGGCGCCGGTTCACCACGCCGTCGAGCCCGGCCGGCGCGAGCGAATAGCCGAGATTGCCGAGCGCGATGACCAGCGTGAACAGGGCGTATGGCTCGGTCGGCAGCACGCGGGCGAGGATGAGGTTGGCGCCGGAGAAGCCCACGCCGGAGGCGCCATAGACCACCATGCTGCGCAGGGTGGGCGAGTACCAGAGCCCCTTCACGCCTGCGCCCTGCCGGCCCTCGCCTCCATCTGATCGTAGAATGTCGCGAGCTTCCGACGGGCGGCTTCGGGGGTGAATTCCTCCTGGACGTATTCCTTGGCGTGGGCGGCCAGGCGTTGGCGAAGCGGCCCGTCACTGAGGAGGGTTGCCAGCCCGGCCCCAAGGGGCTCGGGCTCGGCGTCCACCAGAAACGCCGTGCGATCGTCCAGCACCTGCGTGTGGGTGCGCAGGCGTGTGGCCAGCACTGCGGTCCCGGAGTCCAAATAGGAATAGATCTTCATGGGCGTGTTGAGGCCTTTGAGCCGGGGCGACACCAGCACGTCGGCCTGGCTGAGGAGACCGGGGAGCATCGCCAGCGGGTGCGGACCGAGAAAGTGGACCCGCGGAAGGATCCCGAGTCCGTCGGCCATGGCCTGGTAGCGCCGGATGTCCTCCGCCCGTCCGCCGACGATCACCAGGCTCGCGCTCGGTACACGCTGCAGCGTGTGTTGGAAGCCCTCGAGCAGCAGGTCGATGCCCTGGTACCGCTCCAGATTGCCGACGTACATGGCGATCGGGCCTTCCCGGAGCACCGACTCCGGCAGGCGGCCCCTGCCGTTGCCCTCGTCGTTGCCGGAGCGCAGCAGCGTGCTGTCCTCGACCCGGCCTACCGGCTTCGCCGGGTCATGACCGCGTGCCACGTCCTCGAGCGCGGCACAGACGGTGAGCACGCCTAGACTCCGTCGCACCGCCACGGACTCGCAATAGCGCAGCACCGGGAGCGCCAGGCCGAGCAACGGATAGGCCTCGACCATCTGCTCCGCGAGCGAGGAGTCCATGTCATAGATGTAGGGGACGCCGGAGACCGCACGGGCGGCGGCGGCAATGAAGGCCGCCTCCTCGACGGCGTGGATGAGGTCGTACCGGTTGCGCCGGACCATCCGCAGGCACTCGCGGAACATCACCGCGTCGCAGGCCAGCTTCTTGAACGAGAAACCCGGTCGCACGTTATGCACGCCCGGGATCGGCGGGATCCGGTAAATCCGGCACCCCCGGATGTCGACGTCTTCGCCCTCGTGCAGCGTGAGCAGGTCCACCTCGTGCCCCCGCGTGCTCAGGAACTCGAGGACCGCGCGGACGGCCAGCGGCGTCCCCCGCGCCTGGAAGAAGGGGTGGGGGGCCAGCATCAGGATCTTCACGCCGCCGGCTCCATCGTGGAGCCGAGCCCTCGGAGTTGCCGCATGACCTCCTCGATCTCGGTCTCTTCGCGCGAGGCCGTCCATCCGAGCTCACCCGCAACGATCCGCCCCGCCCCCACCACCTGCTCTCGGCCGGGGCCGGGCGGATCGCCGAGGGTGGTTCGGCGGAGCACGATATCGGACAGCCGCACTGCCATTTCGCTCCGCACGGCCTCCCGCGCCCGGGTCTCGAGCGGGGCGCCGAGATCGCCCAGTCCTTCGTCCACCCGTACCCGTGCGGTGCGGCACGCGGAGGCGGCGAGGCCCAGTTCCGCCACGACGCGGTCTACCACGTGTTCGGCCACGCCGCGTGCCGTCGTGTACTTCACGCCCTCGAGGGAGAACATACCCCTGGCCCCGCCGGCCACTCCGTGGTCTGTCACACCGGGGCGCTCGGCCAGGGCGTCACGCCGCCCCGGCTCGCGCCCGTCCTTGAGGGGGAGCAACCCCCATTGGCGGCGCACCACATCGGCGGACGTGAGTTGCAGCGCGGGGCAGGCCGCCCCGAGTTCCGCCAGCAGGGCCGCCTCCCCGCGCTGAGCCGTGGCGCGGGGCGACGCGCCCGTCGCAGGGGCGTACCAGGTCCCGAGCAGCGTCGTCCCGCCCTGCGGCACCAGGAAGATGAATCGGTGGCCGCCGATGATCGGGTCGTCCGCGGGCCCGGTGGCTGCGCGGACGCCCACGGCGGTCTCCGCCAGGCGCCGGCCGATCTCGAGGTTGAGGGCGAAGGCGTGCGCCCCGACGTGTCCGGGCGCGACCAGCTCCCGAGTCCACGGCCCCGCCGCCACCACCACTGAGCGACCCCGCACCTCGAAGGCACCGCCGCCCTCGAGGTCGGTGACCATCACGCCCCGTACCCTGCCGGCTTCGCTTACCACGCGGTCCACCCGGCAGTAGTTGGCTACGGCGGCGCCGCGCCTCGCCGCCGCGCGGACGAATGCCAGCGTGAGCCGCTCCGGCCGCAGGAGGCGCGCGTCGTACCAGAGCGCACCTCCGCTGGTGTCGGCCGACGGGAAGGCGGGAAAGAGCCGGTGACACTCCGCCGTGGAAATTAGACGGCCCGGCGGCAGGCGGCGCCCCGGCTGGAGCTCCCGGTTGCGATCGAGCGACAGCAGATCATTGAGCGCGAGCGCCGCGCGCAGCGCCGCCCGCCCCCGAGTGCCGGCTCCGGTCGTCGGCACCAGGACGGGGAGCGGCTCGACCAGCGTCGGCGCGATGCGGAGCAGCGTCGATCGCTCGCGGATCGACTCGCGCATGCGGGTCAGGTCACCGCGGGCGAGATAGCGAAGGCCACCATGCACAATCCGGAGGCTGTTAGCGGAGGTCGCGGCCCCGAAGTCATCGCGTTCGACGAGCGCGACCCGGAGGCCACGAAGTGCCGCATCCCAGGCAATGCACGCGCCGTGGATGCCCCCGCCCACCACCACGACGTCGTACGCCGTGTCGGCCAGGGAGGTCAGGTCGCGTTCCATGCGCCCGGCGAGCGGGCCTGCGGTCAGACCTGCTCGCGCACGCGATACGCGCGCCGGTGCGGCGACCGCAGATGCACGATGATCTCACCCACCAGCCCGAGTCCCATGAACTGCACGCCGAGCGCGAGCAACAGCACCGCGAGCAGCAGGAGGGGGCGGTTTGCGATTCCCTGGCCCGCGACCCGTTCCACCAGCAAGACCAGCCCAGTGAGGGCGCCGAGTCCGAAGAACACCGAACCTACCAGGCCGAAGAACCGGAGCGGCTTTTCCGTGAACTTCGCCAGAAAGAAGAACGCCGCCACATCCAGCAGCCGGCGCAGATAGACGCCCGGCCCGTAGACTCGCATGGCCGCATCGTTCGGGTGCTGCGGCACCGGGACTTCCTCCACCCGATGCCCCTCCCGCAGCGCGAGCGCGGGGATGAACCGGTGCAGGTCGCCGTAGAGTGGAAGGGTCTCGGCGACGGACCGCCGCATGACCCGCACTCCGCAGGCGATGTCGTGGAACCGGCGCTCGGTCACGCTGCCGAGCATGCGATGAAAGGCGCGGGACTGGAGCCGATTGAGCCAACTGTCCACCCGCGGCGACCGGCTGGCCACGACCACGTCGGCGCCGGCTGTCAGCGCGTCGAGCAGCGGGCCCATGCCCTCCGCCTTCACCTGGAAGTAGGCCGGCAGCGTGACGATGACCGCGCCGCGGCTCCGCTCGATGCCCAGCCGGAGCGCCGCCGTCTCGCCGAACACCCGGGCGAACGTGAAGAGCCGCACCGACGGGTCCTCGTGGCTCAGGGCGACCAGCGCCGGCGGCGGAGTGAATCCGCCGTCGAAGATGAACAGGAACTCGTGCTCCTCGCCCCGCCGGTCCAGTTCCGCACCGAAGGCACGGCGGAGGGCCAGGAGGTCATCCACCCGCTCGACGACCGGCACGACGACGGAGATCAGCCCCGTGGCGCCGGCACTGTCGGGACCCGAGCGCTCGATGGTGGCCTCCATGAGGGTACCCTCGACAGTCATGGTCAGCGAACCTCCCAGGCGGTCGGAGCCTGTCGCGCGCGCTCGCGCTCGCTGTTGAGCGCCACCTCCGCTACGAGCCCGAGCATGATCAGGTAGAAGGCGGCTCCGAGCCAGAGGAGGGCGGCCCCCGGGAACACGAGCGCCTCGGACTTGACCGGCGCGAAGTGGGTGGCGGCGTAGAGCCAGAGGCAACCGAAGATCAGCGCCGCCAGCACCATCGGCGCCGCGGCCACCGCGAACCCGGCGAGGGGCCGAGACCGGAATGTCGTGATCATCTTCAGGGTGATCAGGTCGACCAGGACCTTCACGGTTCGGCTGATTCCGTATTTGCTCTCGCCGAACCGGCGGGCGTGGTGGCGCACGGGCAGCTCGGTGATCCGCGCGCCCACACTCGCCGAGAGTGCGGGAATGAACCGGTGCTGCTCGGCGTAGAGCGAGATCCGCTCCAGCAGCTCGCGCCGGTAGGCCTTGAGCGAGCAGCCGTTGTCGGTGATCTGCACGCCCGTGAGTCGGCGGATGAGCCGGTTGGCCACCCACGACGGCACCTTGCGGAGGATCAGCTTGTCCTGCCGCTGCTGCCTCCAGCCGCAGACGAGGTCGTATCCCTCGTCGAGCTTGGCCACGAGCATCGGGATGTCCCGGGGGTCGTTCTGGAGATCGCCATCGAGGCTCACCACCACCCGGCCCGCGGCGTGGTCGAACCCCGCCATCATCGCCGCGGTCTGCCCGACGTTCCGGCCCAGCCGGAGCCCGTGGATCGGCGGGTGCGCGGCCGCCGCCGCGACGATGCGCTGCCACGTACCATCCCGGCTGCCGTCGTCCACCAGGATGACCTCGACGCTGCCCGGATAGGACGCCAGGGCTTCGAGGATCCAGTCCACCAAGGGGCCGACGTTGTCCGCCTCGTTGTACAGCGGAGCCACGACGGACAGATCGGGAGTGCTCATGGGCCTCTGAAGATAGGCGGTTGATCGCCACGCTTCCAGCAATGCCCGTTCCGCGGCAACGGGCCGTACAGGCGCGAGCGGCACCGCCGCTAATGCCGGGGTGCCGCTCGGATGCCGCTCAGTTGCAACAGGTGGAGAGGATCGCGGGTCCGGGCCGGCTCACCACCCGCCCTTGCGGAGCAGGATGACGGGGATGGTGCGGAGCATGATGCGCAGGTCCTCGCGCAGGCTCTTGCGCCGGATGTACTCGAGGTCGTAGCGCAC
>JAICLE010000010.1 GCA_025927545.1 Gemmatimonadales bacterium | reverse complement strand
GCCGGGGGCTGCCGGTGCACCTGCACGTCGAGGAGCAGCGCCGCGAGATCGAGGAGTCGCTCGCCGCCTACGGACGGACTCCGATGGCCCTGATCCTGGACGCGGTCGAGGGGCAGCCGATCACCGCGGTGCACTGTACCCACACGTCGGACGATGACCTGCAGCGCTTTCTGGCGTCGGGCGGCAGCGCCTGCCTCTGCCCGCTCACCGAAGCGAACCTGGGAGACGGCATCCCACGGCTTTCGCGGGCGCACGCGGCGGGGGGCCGCCTGGCCATCGGCACGGACAGCAACAACCGGCTCGCCATGCTCGAGGAGATGCGCTGGCTCGAGTACGGCCAGCGGCTCCGGGATGAGCTCCGAGGGGCGCTGCCCGATCCGGCCGGAAACGTCGCGCCCACGCTGCTGGACGCGGCCACCTCGGGCGGCGCCCGTGCGCTCCGGATTGCCGCGGGGCGGATCGCCCAGGGGTGCTGGGCGGACTTCGCGGCAGTGGACCTGGACGCGCCGGCACTCGCCGAGGTGCCGCGGACGCGGCTGCTGGAGGCGCTGGTGTTCGGGGCGGGGAACGAGGTGATCGCGGGGACGTTTGTGGGGGGGAGGTGGAGGGGGCGGGGGAGCGGTAAGGGGTGAGAGGGGAGAGGTGAGAGGGTGGCGGTGAGCGGGACTGTCATCCCGAGCGGAGCGAGGGATCTACTCCGCCTCGCTCGAACCCGGCCCGGCTGGATCTCTCGCTCCGCTCGGGATGAGAGTCTGCTGCCGACGAACGTTCGCGCCTCCTGAGCTCCGCAGGTGCCCGATGCCCGAGCTGCCCGACATCTCCGTCGATCTCGACTGCCTCGCCCCGCGCGTCGGCGGGCAGCGGCTCGAGCAGCTCCGGATCACGAATCCGTTTGTGCTGCGCTCAGTCACGCCGGCGCCGGCGGAGCTCCAGGGGCTGCGGGTGATCGGATTGCGGCGGATGGGGAAGCGGATCGTACTCGAGCTCGAGGGCAAGCGGTTCGTCGTCATCCACCTCATGATCGCGGGGCGCCTCCGCTGGCGGCCTGCGGGAGCGGGGGCGGCCGGCAAGGCGGCGCTCGCGGTGCTCGAGTTCCCTACCGGCGTGCTGCTGCTGACCGAGGCAGGGTCTACCCGGCGCGCATCGCTGCACCTGGTCGCGGGTGAGGACGCGCTCCAGGCTTTCGACCGGGGGGGACTCGAGGTGCTCGAGGCGGAGCGCGAGGCCTTCGCCGGCCGGCTGGTAGCGGAGAACCACACGCTCAAGCGCGCACTGACCGACCCGCGCCTCTTCAGCGGAATCGGCAACGCGTACTCGGACGAGATCCTGCACCGCGCCCGGCTCTCCCCGCTCGCGCTCACGCGGAAGCTCGATGCCGAGGCGACCGACCGGCTGTTCGCCGCCACGCAGTCCACCCTCCGCGACTGGACGGCGCGGCTCCGCGCCGAGGTGGGTGAAGGCTTCCCCGAAAAAGTGACGGCGTTCCGCGAGGGGATGGCGGTGCACGGCCGGTACGGTAAGCCGTGCCCCGACTGCGGCACGCCAGTGCAGCGGATCCGCTACGCGGCCAACGAGACCAACTACTGCGCCCGCTGCCAGACCGGCGGCCGGCTGCTCGCGGATCGGGCGCTCTCGCGTATCCTGCGCGAAGACTGGCCCCGATCGATCGACGAGGTAGAATAGTCGCCATGGCCTCGATGCCCGCCGCACCGACGGTCGAGCGGCCCACCGCCATCCGCTGGAACATCTGCGCGCTGCTCACCATCGCGAGCTTCGTGGCCTATCTGCTGCGCACCAACATGAGCATCGCCGGCGCACCGATGGCCGCCGATCTCGGGCTCACCCCGGTGCAGCTCGGCGTCGTGCTCGGCAGCTTCGCGTGGGGTTACGCCCTCTTCCAGTTTCCCGGCGGCGTGATCGGCGACCGGATCGGCGCGCGGCGCGCGCTGGCGGGGATGGCGGTGCTCTGGGGCGTGCTCAACCTCCTCGTCGGCCTCGTGCCCGCGGCGGCGGCGCTCTCGACCACCGTGGTGGTGCTCCTGCTGCTCGCGCTCCGGTTCCTGATGGGTGCAGCGCAGGCGCCGCTCTTTCCGGTCATCGGCGGCGGCACCACCTGCAACTGGTTCCCCCTCTCGGGCTGGGCGCTTCCCAACTCGCTCCAGAATGCCGGCCTCACCTTCGGGAGCGCCGCCACGGGCGTGGTGATCGCCGCGCTCACGCAGCGCTACGGCTGGCGGCAGTCCTTCCTGCTGACGGCGCCTCTGGCATTGCTGCTCGCGGTGATCTGGTGGTGGTACGGGCGCGATCATCCGGCACAGCATCCGCGAGTAAATCGGGCGGAGCGGGAGCTGATCGATGCCGGCCGCCCCCCGGCGGACGCCGAGCCGGCGGAAGCCGGCGCGTGGCGCGCCGTTCTCCGGGACCCTCAGGTCCTGCGGCTCACGTTCGGGTACTTCTGCAGCAACTACGTCTTCTACTTCTTCTTCAACTGGCTGTTCATCTACCTCATCGAGAGCCGAGGGCTCAAGCTGCTCGAGGGCGGCGTCTACGCGGCGGCCCCCTGGATCACCGGCGCCTTCGGCGCGGTGTCCGGCGGGTGGGTGTGCGATCGCCTTTGGCGCCGGCTCGGGGCTCGGTGGGCCTGCCGGATTCCGGGAGCCGTGGGGATGGCGCTCTCGGGTGTGTTTCTGGCGGGGGCGGCCGTGGCGCCCGGCCCGCTTGCCGTCGTGATCCTGCTGTCGCTCTGTCTGGGCGCGCAACAGTTCACCGATCCGATCTACTGGGCCGGAACGATCGCGGTGTCCGGCCGGCGAGCGTCCGCGGCGTGCGGCGTGCTCAACACCGGCGGCAACCTCGTCGGCGGCATGGGCGCCGTCGCGGTCCCGCTCACGGTCGAGTGGCTTGGCTGGCCGGCGGCGCTGGCCACCGGCTCGCTGTTCGGGTTCGCGGCGGCGGCGGTCTGGTTGTTCACGGCGGTGGATCGGCGGATGGACGCGGGCACGCTGGTCGCCGCCTCGCGGATGGTTGGCGGCGAATCACCGGAGGGATCGGCTGGCGGAGCGATGGGCGCAATCCTATGATTGGGAATCCCACGCCCGGACACTCGTGACCACCGCGCTTGAACGCCTGGTGCGGGCCCTGGCTGCCCGCTACCGCCTCGAGCGAGAGCTCGGGCAAGGCGGGATGGCCACGGTCTACCTCGCGACCGACCTTCGGCACGACCGGCGCGTGGCGATCAAGGTGCTGCGTCCGGAGCTCGCGGCCATGCTGGGCGCCGAACGCTTCCTGAGCGAGATCAAACTCACCGCCAATCTGCAGCATCCTCACATCCTGCCGCTGCACGACTCGGGCGAGGCCGGCGGGTTCCTCTATTACGTGATGCCGTTCGTCGAGGGCGAGTCGCTCCGCGCACGACTGCACCGCGAGACGCAGCTCCCGATTCCGGATGCGCTCGGCATCGCGACCGAAGTCGCCTCGGCGCTCGACTATGCCCATCGTCACGGTGTAATCCACCGGGACATCAAGCCCGACAACATCCTCCTGCACGACGGCCACGCCTTGGTGGCGGACTTCGGGATCGCGCTCGCCGTTGCACGCGCCGGCGACAGCCGCTTGACGGAAACCGGCCTGAGCCTGGGCACGCCGCAGTACATGAGCCCCGAGCAGGCGACGGGAGACCGCGACATCACTCCGCGGTCGGACGTGTACGCGCTGGGGGCGGTCGTGTACGAGATGCTGACGGGCGAGCCGCCGTTCACCGGGCCGACGGCGCAAGCCGTGGTGGTCAGAGCCATGACCGACCCGCCGCCGTCCATCCACGCCCGCCGCCCCACCGTGCCCGAGTCCGTCGAAGCCGCGGTGCTCGTCGCGCTCCAGAAGCTGCCGGCAGACCGGTTCGCCAGCGCCGCCGACTTCGGCCGAGCGCTCGTGTCGGAGCATCCGGCTGGCACCCGGACCTCGGTGGCGGCCGGCGGTCGGGTCGCGAGCGCAGTGGGGCTGCCAGCAGTCGGATGGATCGCCGGAGTTCTGGCGCTCCTGGTCGCGGGTGCAGTGGCGTTCCGACACCAGGCGCCCCGGGAGTCGAGCCCGGCCGTGATTCGCTTCGGAGTCGATCTGCCGGCCCCGGCTCAGCTCAGTCCGATCGCTCCGGCCCTGACATTTTCGCCGGACGGCAAGGCCCTGGCGATCAGCGCCGACGTGAACGGCGACAACCACCTGTATCTGCTTCGGCTCGCCTCGGGTCGGCCCGCACCCATTCCGGGCGCGGGCGATGCCCGGCCGCCTGCCTTCTCCCCGGACGGTCGCTGGCTCGCGTTCGTTCAGGGCTCCAACCTGGTGAAGGTCGGGGTCGGGAGCGGCACGCCGATTCCGCTCACGCCCTCGTCGGGACTCGGTGTCGCCTGGGCCGACGATCACACGATCATCTTCAATCGCAAATACAACGAAGGGCTGTGGCGGATTGCCGCGGAAGGTGGTGCGCCCCAATCGCTCACGACGCCGGACACCGCCGGGGGCGAGTTGGGTCACTGGTGGCCGGAGATGCTTCCCGGCAGCCAAGCGGTGCTGTACACGGCCTACGGCACCACGGCGGAGCATTCCCGAATCCGGGTGCTGAACCTGCAGACCGGGGAGCGGAAGACGCTGGTCGATGGCGGGATATACGGCCGCTATCTCGCGGATGGCCGCCTGGTATTCTTCCGCGGCGGCAACATGTTGTCCGTGCCGTTCGATGTCCGCCACCTGAAGGTCACGGGTGAAATTCTCCCGCTGCTCCAGCACGTGGCCATCGGCTGGCTCGCGGCCGCGCCGGTGTTCGCCGTCTCCAGCGACGGGACGCTGGCCTGGGCCGCCGACTCGGAGTACTCCACGCCCAAGCGGCTGATCTGGCTGGACGGTGCGGGTCATGAAAGCCCCGCGCTCGCCGAGCCGGGCGCCTACGCCGACGTCCGCCTGTCGCCCGATGAGCGGAGGGTCGCCTTCACCCTGACCGCGCCGACACCGGACGTCTGGGTGGCCGACCTGGCGACCGGCATCCGGACGCGGATCACCAGCGGCCCCGGCGTCGAGCGGGTCCCGATCTGGAGCCCGGACGGACGGCGGCTCTACTACCAGCAGGAGCACGGCGTGCTCGACGTCTACGCCCGCGCGGCGGATGCCGGCGACAGCGCGGTGCTCGTCGCCACGTCGCGGTTCGACAAGTATCCCGGCGCGATCACGCCTGACGGGCGCGAGCTCGTCGCGATGGAGGACAGCCTCCACGAGCGCATCCTCCTGCTCCCGCTCGCGGCCGGCGCCGCGCCCCACGAGCTGCTCCCGCGCCCGGTGGATCAGGAGAGTCCGACACTCTCGCCCGACGGCCGCTGGCTCGCGTACGCCTCCAACGAGTCGGGTCGCTGGCAGCTGCGCGTCGCTCCGTTCGATTCGGCCGGCCACGGATCGCGGCAGTTGACCGAGGGCGGCATCACCATCAGCCCGGTCGACCGCGCGTGGATCAGATGGACGAAGCGGGGGAGAGAGCTGCTCTACGTGAGCGGAGACAGCGTGATGCGCCTGCCGTTCGATCCGAGCTCGGGCAAGGCGGGAGCGGGGGCGCTGGCGCTCCGGACGCCGGACCATGTGGAGGACGTCACGAGTGACGGGCGGCGCTTTCTGCTGACCCGGCCCGTCTTCGGCGGCGGCCCCAGGCGGATCAACTTCGTGTTGCACTGGCTCCAGGAAGTCGATGGCAAGTCGGTGAGATAGCCCGCCGTGGCACCTCAGGTGCCCAGCACCCGCCCCACGATCTCCCGCGCCTCGGCCACCAGCCGCGCCAGGTGCTCGGCATCCCGGAAGCTCTCCGCATACAGCTTGTACACGTTCTCCGTCCCGCTCGGCCGCGCGGCGAACCAGCCCCGGGCCGTCGTCACCTTGAGTCCGCCGATGGGCGCGCCGTTGCCCGGCGCGCGCGTGAGCCGGCGCTCGATCGGGTCGCCCGCCAGCATGGTGGCCGTCACTGCCTCGGGCGTGAGCCGCGTGAACGCCGCCTTCTCCGCCGGTGTGCACGGTGTGTCGCTCCTGGCATAGAGCGGCGCGCCCAGCCGCCCCGTCAGCTCCACGTAGTGAATCCCGGGGTCCCGGCCCGTGACCGCGGTGATCTCCGCGGCGAGCAGGCCGAGGAGGAGCCCATCCTTGTCGGTGGTCCAGACCCGCCCGTCGTGGCGAAGGAAACTGGCGCCCGCGCTCTCCTCGCCGCCGAAGCAGCAGCTTCCATCGTACAATCCCGGCACGAACCACTTGAAGCCCACCGGCACCTCGTACAGCTCGCGCCGGAGCTCGGCCACCACGCGGTCGATCAGGGCGCTCGAGACCAGCGTCTTGCCGACGCGCGAACTGCGGGCCCAGTCCGAGCGGTGCGTGAGCAGATAGTGGATCGCGACCGCCAGGTAGTGGTTCGGATTGAGCAGCCCGGCCGACGGCGTCACGATCCCGTGCCGATCGGCGTCGGGATCGTTTCCCCAGGCCACGTCGAACCGGTCCTTGAGCTGCACCAGCCCGGCCATGGCCCACGGACTCGAGCAGTCCATGCGGATCCGGCCGTCGTGATCCACCGGCATGAAGCTGAACGTCGGATCGAGCACCGGGTTCACCACGGTGAGATCGAGCCGGTAGCGCTCCGCGATCCGGGGCCAGTACGCCAGCGACGCACCCCCGAGCGGGTCCACTCCGATGCGGATGCCCGCCTCGCGGATGGCATCGAGGTCGATCGCCTCGGCCAGCGCGTCGACGTAGGGCTCGAGCAGATCCGCCTCGTGTGTCGTGGCGGCCGACCGGGCCGCATCGAGGCCGACTCGGCGCACCTCCCGGTTCCCGCCCGCGAGCAGCGCGTTGGCGCGCGCCTCGATGCCGCCGGTGACCACCGTATCGGCCGGGCCCCCATCGGGGGGATTGTACTTGATGCCGCCGTCCGCCGGCGGATTGTGCGAGGGCGTGATCAGGATCCCATCCGCCGGCGCGGCGGTGCGCCCCTCGTTCCAGGCGAGGATGGCGCGCGAGACGGCCGGCGTCGGGGTATAGCCATCCTCCCGCTGCAGCACGACCGTGACGCCGTTGGCGGCCAGCACCTCGAGCGCGGCGCGCTCCGCGGGACCCGAGACGGCGTGGGTATCCTTGCCGAGGTAGAGCGGGCCGGTGATCCCTTCGCGCCGGCGGTGCTCGGCGATCGCCTGGCTGATGGCCAGGATATGGCCTTCGGTGAAGCTGCCGTCGAGCGGGGTGCCGCGGTGACCGCTCGTGCCGAAGCTGACCCGCTGGGCCGGGTCCTCGACGTCGGGGCGGCCCTCGTAAAACAGGCGCTCGAGCCGCGCCACGTCGAGAAGCGCGGGAGGCGTCCCGGCCGCGGTCACCGGGCCGCGGATCGCGGAGGCGCCGCGCGCGTCGCCGCCTCGACCTCTTCGAGCTCGCGCGGCGCGCGGGACAGCCACTCCACGCCTGTGTCGGTGATCAGGTAATCGTCCTCGATCCGCACGCCGATGTGATTGTATCGCTCCACCGCCGGGCGCACGTGGGCGATGAACGCGCGGTTCTTCGGCGTATCGGCGAGCATGTCGAGCAGTGCCGTGCTCACGTAGATGCCGGGCTCGATGGTGAACACCTCGCCGGGCTGGAAGATGCCGGTAGGCGAATACGAGTAGCCGCCGGCATCGTGCACTTCGAGGCCGATCCCGTGTCCGAGGCCGTGCGCCTGATAGAGGAACACCTGCCGGCACGGGAGCGGCGCCGGCAGGGCGGCGCAGCGCGTCGAGTCGGCCCACGGCGGATCGAAGGTGGCCTCCGGTGACTCGATGAGCCCGAGCCGCGTGAGCTCCCGCGCCTCCACCGCGCGGACGGCCGAATCGCCGGCCGCGACCGGCGCGCCCGGGCGGGCCAGCCGCTCCGCCGCGGCCTGCGCGGCGCGTACGGCGCGATAGATCGCCGCTTGCCCGGAGGAGAACCGGCCGCTCACGGGGACCGTCCGCGTCACGTCGCCCGCGTACCCGGCGTAGAGCGCGCCCATGTCCATCACCACCACCTCACCCGCCCGCATTGTCCTGTCGTTGGCGCGGTAGTGATAGCTGGTCGAGTTCGGCCCCGAACCGATGATGGCGCGGAAGGACGGCCCGGACGCGCCGGCCATCCGGAAGGTGTAGTCGGTGAGCGCCGCGATCTCGCCCTCGTTCACGCCGGCACGCACGGCGCGCATGGCCGCGCGCTCCCCGTCGACGCTGATCGCCACCGCCTTCCGGAGCAGCGCCACCTCGGCCGGGCTCTTTCGCACCCGGAGCGAGTCGAGCAGGAGATCGGCGCTGCGCACCGTCACCCGCGGGTGGGCCGACCAGAAGTCCTCCACGAAGCGCCGCCCGCGGGTGAGGGAGTCCTCCTCGAAGGCGTCACGGGAGTGCACGTCGGTGACCACGTGCAGCGTGCCGCTTCGAAGCGTGGAGTCCAGCATCGGGCGCAGCCCCGCGAGTTGCGCCAGCCCCAGCCCCGTGCGTCGGGCCAGGTCCGCCGAGTCCGGCCGGAAGCCGTTGTACAGCGCGAGGCGAGGGTCCGTGGGCGGCTCGTACAACATCTGGAATACCGGCCGCCCTTCACGGACCACCATCACGAACGCGGCATCCATCCGGGTGTAGCCGGTGAGGTAGGCGAACGATGGAAGCTGGTGGAAATCGGCCTCGTCCGTGGCGGGTGCCGGCGCGCCGAACGCGAGCACGACCCCGTCATGGAGGTGGGCCGCGACCGTGTCCCGCCGGGCGGCATAGTCGCCGGGGGCGATCTGCGCGGGGAGGCGAGTCGCGGCGGCGAGGGCCGCCAGCAGGAGGACCGGAAGACGATGTGACATGCACGCTCCGCGTGAGGAGAGACCCGGACGCTCGAAACATGACGGCGGCCGCGAGCGCGGACAACCGCACCGGACGACCGGGTGCTGGCGGACACCGGGGCGGTAACGCATCTTGGCAAGCGGATACCCCCGACGCCGCCAACCATGCGAGGTGCGCATGACTCAGCCCTCCGCCAGTATCGCGACCCGGCCCGTGGAGAAGCCCGCCGACGACGAGCTCGACGTCTACGGTCTCACCCATCCGGGCAGGGTGCGGAAGACCAATCAGGACCATTTCCTCATCAGCTCGCTCCGGAAGCAGATGGAGATCCACCTCACCAGCCTGCCGGACCTCGCGACGCTCCCGACTCTCGCGGAGCGGCTCGCCTTCCTGGCCGTGGTGGCGGATGGCGTAGGCGGGAGCGCCGCCGGCGAGACCGCAAGCCGCCTGGCGGTGGAGGTGGTGTCACGCTACGTCGCGCACGGCATGCAGTGCTACTACGCGTCAGCCGGCCAGAGCGACTCCGCCTTTCTGGACGCGCTGCAGGAGGCGGCGATGCAGTGCCACGCGGACGTCTCCGCGCTGGGCCAGGAGCAGCCGGAGCTCGCCGGTCTGGCGACGACGCTCACGCTCTGGCTCGGCGTGTGGCCACGCGCGTACCTGCTGCAGGTGGGCGACAGCCGCTGCTATCTCCTTCGCGACGGCGAGCTCACCCAGATCTCCCGCGACCAGACGATGGCGCAGGAGCTGGTGGACGCCGGTGTGCTCGCACGAGCGGAGGCCAATCGCACACGATGGGCGAACACCCTCTCGAGCGCCATCGGCGGGCGGCAGACCGAGCCGATCGTCACCCGGCTGGACCAGGAGTGGGGCAATGTCGGGATGCTCTGCACCGACGGGCTGACCCGGCACGTCTCGGACGAGCGCATCGGGGAGCAGTTGCGGACGATGACCTCGGCGCGGCAGGTGTGCGAGTCGCTGCTCCAGGACGCCTTGGACGGCGGCGGGACGGACAACATCACGATCCTGGTGGGGCGGACCGTGCGGAAGCACGCGGAGGCGGCCGAGTAAACCTTGACGGAGGTGCTCCATGGATGTCAGTCGAGACGCGGAGCGGTCCATTCTCGGGCCGACCCTCATCGGGACGGGACTTCAACTGCTCATGGTTGTCGTCGGCCACTACTCCCCCGCCGTCAAGGAGATGTTCGCGGCGGGCGGCATGGGGATCTCGGGCCTCGTGGGCGTACTGGCCGCGCTGGCCAGCCGCCCGGCGTCCCTCGGGTCGGCGGCGGGCAAGGGGGCCGTGGCCGGTGGCATCTGCGCCTTCGTGGGGATCCTGGTGTCGCACCTCCTCGGCGACGTGCCGGCGACGGTGCTCGGCTTCGGCACCGCCGGATCGGCCTTCACGGGCGCGGTCGGTGGCCTCATCGGCAAGGTCCTCTCCGCCCGCGCGGCGCAACGGGTGTAGTTGACCCAACCTGCGCCGCAGGCTAGACTTCCCGGCTGCCCAGGAGGGGACAACATGTTTGCGTTTCTGCTCACGCTGCTCATTCTCGACGCGCTGCTGCTCTCGGTCGTCGTGCTGCTCCAGTCCGGCCAAGGCGGGGGACTCGCGTCGCTCGGCGGCGGGGGCGGCACCACCGACACGGTGCTCGGCGGCCGGCAGGCGGTGACCCTGCTGACCAAGGCCACGTGGTGGTGCGGCGGGATCTTCCTCGTGCTGGCCCTCGCGCTCTCGCTCGTGCCGCACGGCGGCAACCCGAGCTCGCTGCAGCAGCGCCTCCGCGCCACGACGCCCGAGCCGGCCACGAACGCGCCGCTGCCGCTCGGGGGTACGCCGCTCCCGCCGGCCGCAGAGGCACCCGCCGGCGCGAATTCGCCCGCCGCCAAAGCGCCCGCCGCCAAAGCGCCCGCCGGGGCCACCACGCCGGCGCCCACTCGGGGAGCTCCCGCCCCCGCCCAGCCGAAGAAGTGAAGGCAGCCGAACGCGGGGTGACCGGATGACCGATCGCCCCGCTTTCGTATTGCTGGAGGATGGCGCCTGGTTTCCCGGCACCACCGCCCGCCCGATCGACCCGTCGTTCGGCGAGGTCGTCTTCACCACCAATCTCACCGGCTACCAGGAGACGTTCACCGACCCGAGCTACCTGGGGCAGATCGTGGTGATGACTGCTCCGATGATCGGGAACTACGGCGTGAACGCGCAGGACATGGAGTCCGCGCGGCCGCAGGTGACGGGCGTCGTCGTCCGCGAGCTGAGCCGGCATCCCTCCAACTGGCGGTCGACGCGGAGCCTGGGCGACTGGCTGGCAGAGGCGGGCGTGCCGGTGCTCGAGGAGATCGACACCCGCCGACTGACCCGGCACCTGCGCGAGCGTGGGGCCATGCGCGGTGTCGTGGCCGAAGGCCGGCAGCCCAGCCGCGAGCTCTCGGCCCAACTGCTGGCCTCACCGTCGATGGAAGGGCTCGACCTTGCCTCGCGCGCCACGGTGCGCGAGCCCTGGAGTGAGGGCCAGACGGGCCCGCACGTCGTGGCGTACGATTACGGCATGAAGCGCAACATCGTCCGCATGCTGGTGAGCGCCGGCTGTCGGGTGACGGTAGTGCCCGCGGGGACCCCAGCCGCCGCGGTTCGCGCGCTAAATCCCGATGGGCTCTTCCTTTCGAATGGTCCGGGCGATCCCGCCGCCGTGGCGTTCGCGCTCGCCACCCTGCGCGACCTGGCGGGCTCCGGGCTGCCGACATTCGGCATCTGTCTCGGCCATCAGTTCGTCGGCCTCGCGTTCGGCGGCTCTACGGCCAAGCTGCCCTACGGCCACCGCGGGGGGAACCATCCGGTGCGCGACCTGCGATCCGGCCAAGTGCTGATCACGACGCAAAACCATGGGTTTGCCGTGGTTGGCAACGCCGACGGCGTGCCGGGCGCGCCCGCGCTCGAGGTGACGCACCTGAATCTCAATGACGGGACCATCGAAGGCGTGCGGCATCGCGAGCTGCCGCTGTTCGCCGTGCAGTACCACCCCGAGGCCTCGCCGGGGCCGCATGACGCCTTCCCCCACTTCGCCGAATTCATGGCCTCGATCCGGCGCGCGAACGCCGCCCGGACAGGCAACCCCTTGACAGGCAACACTTAAGCTCATAGTATCGGCGCAAGGGAGGCTCTCAGCTCCGCTGCCTGTAACCCGTCTGGGGGACGCATGACCAAGGCTGATCTCGTCGAACAGGTAACCGAAACGATCGCCAAGACCGCGGGCCCGATGATCTCCAAGAAGGACTGCGCCCGGGTCGTCGACGCCTTCCTCGAGGCGGTCAAGGACGCGCTCAAGCAGCAGCACAACATCGAGGTTCGCGGGTTCGGGACCTTCAAGATCCGCCGTCGCAAGACGCGCATGGCGCGCAATCCGCGCACGGGCGAGCCGGTCGAAGTGGCGGCGCGTCCGGTCCCGGTGTTCAAGCCCAGCAAGGAGTTGAGGGCGCTGGTGGCCGATGAGGGACAACCCGAGGCGGAGCCGGTCCCGGGTTTGTAGCCCTCGTCGCCGCAACCCGTCTCGCGCCGTGGTCGCGGGGCGGGCCTGTCTGGGAGTAGGTTTAATTCATGCCTGCCTCGATCACACCGAGCCTCACGGTTCGCGTCCTTCTCTTCGCCAGCTACGCCGACGCGCTGGGTGCCGAGTCCGTCAGTTTGACGCTTCCGTCACCGGCCACGTTGGCCACGGTCGTCGAACACCTCCGGGCATTGCCCGGCGGCGAGCAACTTCCGGCCAAACCCCTGTGCGCACGCAACCTGGCTCATGCCGCGGCCGACGAGCCAGTCGCCGCAGGCGACGAGATCGCCATCCTTCCGCCGCTGGCGGGCGGCTGACGTGGGCTTCGTCACCGCCGAGCCGATCGAACTGGCGCCGCTGATCGCCGCGGTACAGGCGCCCGAGCGGGGCGGCGTCGCCTCGTTTCTGGGACTCGTGCGCAACCACCACGGCGGGCGCGCGGTGCTACGGCTGGAGTACTCGGCCTACGCGCCCATGGCGGAGGCGGAGTGCGCCCGCATCGTGGCGGAAGCCGAAGGGCGCTGGCAGGTGTCGGTGGCGCTCCGCCACCGGGTCGGGTCGCTTGCCGTGGGTGACGTGGCGGTCGCGGCGGCCGCCGCGTCGGCGCATCGCGAGGCGGCGTTCGCCGCCTGCCGCTACGTGATCGAGGAGGTCAAGCGCCGCGTACCGATCTGGAAACGTGAGTTCCACGCCGACGGCACCGAGGTCTGGGTGGATCCCACCGCGACGCTGCAGCACGCCTGATGCCCAGCGATACGCTCGGCCGGCCGCTCCGGAACCTGCGCATCTCGGTCACCGACCGGTGCAACATGCGGTGCCGCTACTGCATGCCCGAGGCGGAGTACGTCTGGCTCCCGCGCGAATCCATCCTCACCTTCGAGGAGCTCGACCGGCTGACCGGGATCTTCGCGAGTCTCGGGATCCGGAAGATCCGGCTCACCGGCGGCGAGCCGCTGCTGCGTCACGACCTCGCCTCGCTCGTCCGGCGGCTGGCGCGTCACCAGGACATCCAGGACATCGCGCTCACCACCAATGGCATCCTGCTGGCCCGCGCGGCGGAGGCACTCCATGCCGCGGGGCTCCGGCGGGTCACCGTGAGCCTGGATACGCTCCGGCCCGAGCGGATGGTGGCGTTTGCCCGGAGCGCACGCCACGGCGACGTGCTGGAGGGGATCGCGGCGGCGAAGGCGGCCGGGTTCGCCTCGGTCAAGCTCAATACGGTGCTCATCCGCGGGTACAATGACGATGAGCTCCTCGACCTGCTCGAGTTTGCCCGCGCCACCGGCGCGGAGATCCGGTTCATCGAATACATGGACGTGGGTGGGGCCACCCAGTGGGACATGGGTAAGGTCGTCCCGCAGCGGGAGATCCTGGACGCCGTCGCGGCGCGCCACGGCCAGGTCACCCCGCTCCGCGAGCACGACTGGGCGCCGGCCGAGCGGTTCAGCCTCGAGGATGGTACGGTCTTCGGCGTCATCGCCTCCACCACGGCGCCGTTCTGCCGCACTTGCGACCGGGCCCGGCTCACCGCCGACGGCACGCTGCTGCTCTGCCTCTACGGCGAGAACGGTCTTGACATGCGCGAGCTGCTCCGGCTCGGCGCCTCGGACGAGGAGATCGCCGGACGGATCGGCGGAGTCTGGTCGGCGCGTGCCGACCGGGGTGCGGAGGCCCGGGCCGCGCTGGCCGACCGCGGGGTGCTGCACCAGATCGCCAGCCTGCGCGCCGACCCCCGGCGCGAGATGCACACGCGCGGCGGCTGATGGCGCTGCACGTCGCGCTCATCCAGCCCCGGATCCCTCCCAACACCGGCAACATCGCCCGGCTGTGCGCGGCGACCGATACGCCGCTGCACCTGATCGGTCCGCTTGGTTTCTCGCTGGACGAGCGCGAGGTGCGGCGCGCCGGCCTCGACTACTGGGACAAGACGGACCTCTGGGTGCACCCGGACTGGTACACGTTCCGGGACGCAATCAGCCGCGAGCGCTGCCTCTACTTCTCCGCCAACGCGGAGCGCGACTATCGCACAGCCCCCTTTCGTCCCGGGCGGGTGCTCGTCTTCGGCAACGAGACCGAGGGGATGCCGCCGCGCATCCTGGAGAAGTATCCCGAGCGCTGCTTCCGCATTCCGATGCCCGGTGACGTGCGGAGCCTCAACCTCGCCAACGCGGTGAGCGTGGTGTTGTACGAGGGGCTGCGGCAGCTCGGTCTGACGCTGCCGGCGGGGTTGGCCGCGGATTCCTGAGCGGCTACATTCGCCCACTTGAGGGGCTCACCCAACCCGCAGGCACGAGAGCGATCCTGATGCTCGAGAAAGTGGCGGTCGTCGGAGCGGGCAATGTCGGCGCGACCGCGGCGCAGCGGCTGGCCGAGAAACAGCTCGCCCGCACCGTCGTAATGATCGACGTCGTCGAGGGTGTCCCGCAGGGCAAGGCGCTCGATCAGTGGCAGTCCGCCCCCATCGAGGGCTTCGACACGCGCGTGCTCGGCACCAACCGGTACGACGAGGCCGCGGGGGCCGAGCTGTTCGTGGTGACGGCCGGCATCGCGCGGAAGCCGGGGATGAGCCGGGACGACCTGGTCAAGACCAACGCCGGCATCGTGCGCTCGGTCGCGGGAGAGATCGCGCGCGTGTCGCCGAAGGCGATCCTCATCGTGGTCTCAAATCCGCTCGACATCATGTGCTACGTGGCCATGCGGGCCAGCGGCTTCCCGCGGGAACGGGTCCTCGGCATGGCCGGCGTGCTCGACACTGCGCGCTACCGGATGTTCCTGGCCCAGGCGATGGACGTCAGCGTCGAGGACATCCAGGCCATGGTGCTCGGTGGCCACGGGGACACCATGGTGCCGCTGGTCTCCTACACGAGCGTCTCGGGGATTCCGGTCAGCCAGCTCCTCCCCGCCGACACGCTCGAGTCGATCGTCACGCGCACGCGGAACGGCGGCGCGGAGATCGTCGCCTTCCTCAAGACCGGCTCGGCCTATTACGCGCCGAGCGCCGCGGCGGTCCAGATGGTGGAGGCGATCGCGCTCGACAAGCGGCGGATCCTGCCGTGCTCCGCATGGCTCCAGGGGGAGTTCGGCATCCGCGACGTGTTCTGCGGCGTCCCCTGCAAGCTCGGGCGCGGCGGCCTCGAGCGGGTGATCGAGATCGCCCTGACCGACGCCGAGCGCGCGGCGCTGCTCGAGTCCGCGGAGGCGGTGCGGGCCACGCAGGCGGTCGTGGACGCGAGCTGAGGGGAGAGGCCATGAACCGGGTGCAGGGGCTGTGGGACACGTCGGTGGGCAAGAAGGCGGTCATGGCGGTGACCGGCCTGATCATGCTGGCGTACCTGATCACCCACGTGCTCGCCAACCTCACGGTCTTCCAGGGCCCCGCGAAGATCAACGCGTACAGTGCGTTCCTCCACGGGACCGGCGGGGCGCTCTGGGTGGCGCGGCTGGTGCTGATCGCGGCCCTCGTGCTCCACGTGGTGGCCGCCGCCCAGTTCACGGCCCGGCGGCGGGCGGCGCGGCCGGTGGCCTACGCGGCGGGGCGGGAGCCGCAGGTCTCGACCTTTGCGTCGCGGACCATCCGCTGGGGCGGCGTGCTGATCCTGATCTTCATCGTGTATCATCTCCTCCACTTCACGCTGGGCACCGTGCACCCTTCGTTCGTCGAGGGTGATCCGTACCACAACGTGGCCGCCGGGTTCGGCAATCCGCTGGTGGTCGTTTTCTACGAGCTCGCGCTGGCCGCGCTCGGCCTCCACCTGTACCACGGGATCTGGAGCAGCGGGCGCAGCCTCGGCGTGAGCCCGCCGTCGCCGCACCCGCTCAAGCGGCAACTGGCGGCGGTGCTGTCGGTGCTGATCTGGGCGGGGTTCGCGGTGATTCCGATCGCGGTGTCCGCGGGGGCGCTACGGTGAAGGGGCGAGCGGCGGGCAACGGGAGACTGCGATGGAGCTGAATTCGAAGGTTCCCGGCGGTCCCATCGAGCAGAAATGGGACAAGCACCGCTTCGAGATGAAGCTGGTCAACCCGGCCAACAAGCGGAAGTACACCGTGATCGTGGTCGGCAGCGGGCTCGCCGGCGGGTCCACGGCGGCTACGCTGAGCGAGCTGGGCTACAATGTGAAGTGCTTCTGCTTCCAGGACTCGCCCCGGCGGGCCCACTCGATCGCGGCCCAGGGCGGCATCAACGCCGCCAAGAACTACCGCAACGACGGCGACAGCGTCTACCGCCTGTTCTACGATACGGTCAAGGGCGGGGACTTCCGCTCCCGTGAGGCCAACGTCTACCGCCTGGCCCAGATCAGCGTGGAGATCATCGATCAGTGCGTGGCCCAGGGCGTGCCGTTCGCGCGGGAGTACGGCGGCCTGCTGGCCAACCGCTCGTTCGGCGGCGCCCAGGTGTCGCGCACCTTCTATGCGCGAGGCCAGACGGGCCAGCAGCTCCTGCTCGGCGCCTACCAGGCACTCGAGAAGGAGGTGGCCCGCGGCGGCGTCACGATGTATCCCCGCACCGAGATGCTCGATCTGGTAGTCATCGACGGCCGGGCGCGCGGGATCGTGGTGCGCGACATGATCACCGGCCGGATCGAGAGCCACGCGGCCGATGCCGTGGTGCTCGGCACCGGCGGCTACGGCAACGTGTTCTATCTCTCCACCAACGCCAAGGGCTCCAACGCCACCGCCATCTGGCGCGCGCACAAGCGCGGGGCGGCGTTCGCCAACCCCTGTTACACCCAGATCCATCCCACCTGCATTCCGGTGAGCGGCGAATATCAGTCGAAGCTCACGCTGATGAGCGAGTCGCTGCGGAACGACGGGCGCGTCTGGGTGCCGAAGCGCGAAGGCGACAACCGGCCGCCGTTCGAGATCCCCGAGGCCGAGCGCGACTACTATCTGGAGCGCCGGTATCCCAGCTTCGGCAACCTGGCGCCGCGCGACATCGCCTCCCGTTCGGCCAAGATGGTGTGCGACGAGGGCCGCGGCGTCGGACCCGGCGGGCGCGGCGTCTACCTCGACTTCGCGGACGCGATCCACCGGGTGGGTGCGGAGACGATCCGGGAGCGCTACGGCAACCTGTTCGAGATGTACCAGCGGATCACCGACGAGAACCCGTACGAAGTGCCCATGCGGATCTACCCGGCCGTCCACTACACCATGGGCGGCCTGTGGGTGGACTACAACCTGATGAGCACGATCCCCGGGCTGCACGTGATCGGCGAGGCCAACTTCTCCGACCACGGCGCCAACCGCCTCGGCGCCAGCGCGTTGATGCAAGGCCTGGCGGACGGCTACTTCGTGCTGCCGAGTACCGTGAGCGATTACCTCGCCTCGGTCGCGCCGGCATCGGCGGACACCTCGCACGCCGAGTTCCGGCGGCTCGAGGCGGAGGTCGCCGAGCGGACGCGGACGCTGCTCGCCATCGGGGGCAAGCGGACCGTGGACTCGTTCCACCGGGAGCTCGGCCACATCCTGTGGGAGAAGTGCGGGATGGCCCGAACCGCCGCGGGCCTGGAGCAGGCGCTGGCGCAGATCCCCGAGCTGCGGGAGGAGTTCTGGCGGAACGTGAACGTTCCCGGCAGCGACGCCGAGCTCAACCAGGCGCTGGAGAAGGCCGGCCGGGTGGCGGATTTCCTCGAGTTGGGCGAGCTCATCTGCCGCGACGCGCTGGATCGCGAGGAGTCGTGCGGGGGCCATTTCCGTGAGGAATACCAGACCGCCGACGGCGAGGCGAAGCGCGATGACGAGCACTTCGCCTACGTTGCTGCCTGGGAATACACCGGCGACCTGCGGCACCCGCGGCTGCACAAGGAGCCGCTCGATTTCGAGTATGTGCATCTGGCGCAGAGGAGTTACAAGTAGATGATTGTGGGTCACGAGTCACGAGTCACGAGTCGCGGACGAGACCCGCGACCCGCGACCCGCGACTCGCGACCCGCCAGAGGAGCCCCATGAACCTGACCCTCCACGTCTGGCGCCAGCCGGGTCCCGGCGCGCCCGGCCGCATGGTCCGCTATCAGGCCGCCGACATCAGTCCCGAGATGTCGTTTCTCGAGATGCTCGACGTCGTGAACGAGCGGCTGATGGAAACCGGCGAGGCGCCGATCGCCTTTGACCACGACTGCCGAGAGGGAATCTGCGGCTCGTGCAGCCTCATGATCAACGGCGTGGCCCACGGGCCCGAGCTCGGCACCGCCAGCTGCCAACTGCACATGCGGAGTTTCCGGGACGGTCAGGAGATCCACGTGGAGCCCTGGCGGGCGCGGGCGTTTCCGGTGGTGAAGGATCTCGTCGTCAACCGCTCCGCGCTCGACCGCATCATCGCCGTGGGCGGCTACGCGAGCGCGCCCACCGGCAGCGCGCCCGACGGAAACGCCACGCTGATCCCCAAGGACGCCGTCGAGACGGCGATGGACGCGGCCCAGTGCATCGGCTGCGGGGCGTGCGTCGCCGCGTGCCCCAACGGGTCGGCGTCGCTGTTCACGGCGGCCAAGATCACCCACCTGGGTCTCCTGCCGCAGGGGCAGCCCGAGCGGGGGCGGCGCGCACGGCGGATGGTGGAGCAGATGGACATCGAGGGCTTCGGCCAATGCTCGCTCTACGGCGAGTGCCAGGAAGCGTGTCCGAAGGAGATCAGCATCGACACGATCACCCGGATGAACCGCGATTACCTGCGGGCGCTGACGGCGCCGGATCGCGCGGCGGCGGCCGAGTCGGACTGAGAGCCGCCGCGGCCCTGCTGGCGCTGCTCGCCGGCCCGGCCGGCATCGCGGCGCAGGAGACCGCCTGGGTGCACGTCGGCGCCCAGGCGGTCGCTGCCTTTGCGCGGGCCGATCCCGTACCGGGCGGCGGCTCGCTGGGGGAGCTACGGGTGGTTCAGCCGGTCGTGTACCTCCACGCCGGCGCGCCTGGGCGGTTTCGCCTTACCGGCATGCTCGACCTCGAGGGCCTCACCATGCCCCAGGGCGAGCTCGCTCCCGGTAACTGGGGCGAGGGATTCGTGGACCGGCGCCACCCGCACACCTACCTGCACGAGCTCGTCCTTACGGCCGACGATCTGTTTGGCAATCGGGACGGGCCCGCCAGCCTCTCCCTCAGCGCCGGCAAGGGCTTCGCTCCGTTCGGAACTGACGATCCGATGGTGCGCCCGTTCCTCCGTTATCCCGTGAATCACCACCTGGCGCAGATCCTCGAGCGGGCGGTGGGCATCGCGGCACTTCGGGCCGGGCCGGTGGCCGCCGAGCTGGGCCTGTTCAACGGCGACGAGCCCGAGCGGCCGGGCCAGTGGCCCCGCGTGGGCGGCCGCTTCGGCGACTCGTGGAGTGCGCGCCTCACCGGCACGCTCGAGCCCGGCGTGACGCTGCAGGGCTCGCACGCGCGGGTGCATTCGCCCGAGCACCGGCCGGGCGCCGGGACGGATCAGGCAAAGTGGAGCCTCTCGGCACGGTGGTCGCGGCCGCTCGGCGGCCATCCGGTGTACGGGCTGCTGGAATGGGCGCGGACCTCGGAGGCTGACGGGTTCTTCGTCTTCCACAGCCTGCTGGCCGAGGGTGCATGGGGCACGGGGCGCCATCGTCTCCAGTATCGCTTCGAGCGCACCGAGCGGCCCGAGGAGGAGCGGGTCGCCCGATTCCGTTCGCTCCGGCCACACCTGGAGAATTCCATCCTGGGCATCACCCGCTGGACCACGCACACGCTGGGATACGACCTGGTCGCGCTTCGACGGGAGGGGCTCGAGGTGCGGCCGCTCGCGGAGGTGACGTACGCCCGGATCGGCAAGGTGGGCGGCGGGCTGTTCGACGTGGCCGGGCTGTACGGCCGGAGGCACGTCTGGACCGTCACGCTCGGCGTGCGTATCACGGCCGGCGCGCCGATGCACCGCATGGGTCGCTACGGCGCGTCGGCGGAAACCGAGGCTGCGATGCAGGAGCACGGCGGCGTGCACCGATGAGGCGGACGGGTGGCGTGGGACGCGGGCCCTGGCGCGGTGTGCTGATGGTGCTCGCCGCGTGCGGCGGAGGCGACGGCGACCGCTCCGGCGTCGGCCCACCGCCCGGCGACAGCTTCCTGGTCGAGAGTGGTGGCGACAACGTGCCCGACCGGTACAGCTCCGATCTGTGGGTCCACGGCCCCTGGGCATACACCGGCACCTGGGGCGCGGCCAGGCGGAACGGCACGCCGGGCGACGTCGTGAAAATCTGGTCCCTCGACCAGACGGGTGCGCCCTCGCTCGCGGATTCGGTGGTGCTGCCCTCGATCAGCACCGTGAGTGATGTGCAGGTGAGCGAGGACGGTGCCGTGCTCGTCTTCAGCACCGAACTCGGAACCAACGCGGGGCTCTACGTGTACGGGCTCACCGACCCGCGCCGGCCGGCGTTCCGCGACAGTGCCCTCGTGGCCCAGGGGATCCATACCGCCACGGTGGCGGATATCGGTGGCCGGCGCTACGTCTTCGCCGCGCGAAACCCGCCCGATCCCGCGCTGCTGGTCTACGACATCACCGAGCCGGCGGCGATCGCGCTTCGAGCCACGATGCCGATCCCGCCGGCGTACGGCATCCACGACACCTATGTGCGCGACGGGCTCGCCTTCGCTTTCGCCTGGAACACCGGCGCCATCATCTACGACGTCGGGAACGGCATGCGGGGCGGGACGCCAGATGCGCCGGTTGAGGTGAGCCGCCTCGTGACCGCGGCCGACGGCGTCGCGGGCGGTCCCGCCGTGCACAATGGCTGGTGGTTTCACAACCCCGTCACGGGCGAGCGCCGCTACCTGTTCATCGGCCAGGAGGGTGCGGGCGTCCTCGGCTCACGCTCGAGCGGCGACATCCATGTGGTGGACGTCGCCGACCTGACGCAGCCGCGGGAGGTGGCCTTCTTTCACCTCGACGGCGCGGGCACGCACAACTTCTGGATGGACGAGTCGCGGCAGATCCTCTACGCCGCGTACTACAACGCGGGCGTCGTGGCGCTGGATGTGTCCGGCACGCTGGCGGGTGATCTCTCCAGCCGGCTGATCGCGCAGGTGCAGCCGGGCGGCCCAGGGAACACCTACACCTGGGGTGTGCAGCTTGCGGGCGGGTCGCTCTATGCGAGTGACATGCTGAGCGGGTTGTGGCAGATGACTGCGGTGAGCGGTAAGCGGTAAGAGGTGCGCGAGTGGGGTCCGGTTTACCAGGCCAGCCTCGACCCATTCCCGGGCGAGATCCCTCGCGTTCGCTCGGGATGACAGATATCCCTGGTCGACAGCTCCTCACGCTCACCGCTCACCGCTCACCGCTCACCGCTTTTCGCTCACCGCTGTCCCGGCCACCGATTATTCGTCCGATCCACGTCAGGGTACCATCCGTCCGGATCGATCGTCACGCCGTTCACCTTCTTCGGCCCTGGAATCAGCGCCGTGTACCGGTCGCCCTGGCCCCAGATTTCCACCGGAAGCGTGAGCCGCTGCGTGCTGCCATCGTCCATCAGGAGCGAGAGCTCGACCGGCATCGGCATCTGGCCGGCGTTCCGCAGGTAGACCCGCGAGACCACGCCCGCCGAATCCGACAGTGCCACCGAGTCCACCGCCTGGTCGAGGCGCTCGGTGGTGTAGAACCAGCTTCGCCAGAACCAGCTCAGGTCCTCGCCCAGGCCGTCCTCCATGGTGCGGAAGAAGTCGGCCGGGGTGGGATGCTTGTACGCCCAGCGGCGAAAGTACTCGCGGAACACCGGGTCGAACCGCTCGGGCGAGGTGATATGGTCACGGAGCAGCACCAGACCCACGGCCGGCTTGTTGTACAGCGCCTGGCGCCAGTTCTCGGTGCTTCGCATCCGGTCGGCGGGCGTCATGATCGACTGCTCGTCGCCCGAGAGCGCGTTCTTGATGTAGGTCTCCGGCACCCCGCGCGCCGACGGCAACGCCGTGTTGGGGAATTTGCGCGGGAAGCTGTAATGGTTCATGAAGCTGTTGAAGCCCTCGTCCATCCAGCCGTAGCGGCGCTCGTTGCTTCCCACCACCATCGGAAACCAGGTATGGCCGAACTCGTGATCGGTCACGCTGTAGAGCGCCTGCGGGTCGGTCCGGTTGTGGCAGAAGACGATCATCGGGTACTCCATGCCGCCCTCGATCCCGTTCACGTTGCTGGCTACGGGGTAGGGAAAGGGCGCCCACTGCTTCGAGTAATACTCGATGGCCGTCTTGGCGTACTGCGTGGCATCCTTCCAGATGGAGTCGGCGGAGGGCGGATAGTAGCTCATCGCCAGCGTCTTGCCGCCGTTCACGCCGGCCGCGTCCCAGATGAAGTGCCGCGCGGCCGCCCAGGCGAAGTCGCGGACGCTGTCGGCGGTGAAGCGCCAGGTGAGCGTCGGATATTCCGTCGGTGGCCGCGAGGCGGGGTCGCCGATCTCGTCCCTGCTGCGAATGACCACGGTCTCGTCGCTGGTCCGGGCCCGCGCCAGCCGGGCGCGCTGCGCCGCCGTGAGCACCTCGTCGGGATTTCTGAGCGTGCCGGTGGCCGCGACGATCATGTCGGCCGGCACGGTCAGGCTCACGTCGAAACTGCCGTACTCGAGGTAGAACTCGCCCTGGCCGAGGTACTGCTCCGTGTTCCAGCCCCGCACGTCATCGTAGACCGCCATGCGCGGATACCACTGCGCCACCTCGTAGATCGTCGCCCCGTCGATGTCTTCCATGCCCATCCGGCTGCTGTTGGGACCGAACGGGAAGGACCAGCCCAGCTCCAGCACTTGGCGGCCTCTGGGCGGGAGCGGCCGGGCCAGATTGATCCGCATGACCGTGCCATTCACCAGGTATGGCAGCGCCGCCGCCGGCGACGCCTTCCTTCCTCGCGCCGCGGCGATCGCCGGCTCGCCCACCTTGAGCAGGCGCACCGACACCTCGGCCCCCTTGGTGCCGAACCGCGGGTCCTGCCCGAACACCCGGTACCCGCGGCTCTGGTTGTTGAACAGGTTCTGATCGAGCTGCAGCCACACGTAGCGGAGCGTGTCGGGCGAGTTGTTGGTGTAGGTGATCCGCTCCTCGCCCCGAACCGAGCGCGTGGCTGTGTCGAGCGTGGCGCGAATGACATAATCGGCGCGCTGCTGCCAGTACGCCGGCCCCGGCTCGCCGCTGCCGGTGCGGATCGACGTCGGCGTGGGCAGGTCCAGCCGCTGGAACCGCGCCGCGGCGCTGGTATCACCGGACGCGGTGCTCTGCGCGGCGAGCGGCTGGGCGAGGAGCGACATGAGCAGGCAAAGGGAACTCGATCGCACGGGACGCGTCCTCCAGCGGGTGATGAAATCGCGGCGGCTGCTCTCTCGCCGCCGTCTCGGTAGCGAGGGCCCGGCTGAGGGGCAACCCCCGCGGAGGCCAGTCGGCTTGTCCGGAGCGGGGGTGCCCCTCAGCCGGCGCCCGGCCTGGGTGTGCCCGATCCTACCGGGACAACATCACGGCGTCGCCCGCGGCGTCGCCGTCCAGGCATCGTTCGACGGCACCACGTCGGGGAACCGCCCGTCGGGGTTGACCCGCGCGCTCACGACCTGTTTGCCGCGCTCGACCCGGTAGACGTAGCGGTTGCCGCCGTACCAGATCTCCACCGGCAGCTTGACCGTCTCGTGAGTGCCGTCAGCGAAGGCCAGCGCCAGCTCGACCGGCATGACCGCCGCGCCGAGACTGCGGAGGGTGACCAGCGTGCTCCCGTCCGGGCCCGGGCCCACCGTCTCCACGCTCTGGTCGAGTGCCGCGGTGGTGAAGAAGAACCCGCGCCAGAACCAGGAGAGGTCGCGCCCCGAGACCTCTTCCATCGTGCGGAAGAAGTCCGCCGGCTGCGGGTGCTTGAAGACCCAGCGGCGGGTGTACTCCCGGAACGCAGTGTCGAACACCTCCGGCCCCAGGACCTTGTTCCTGAGCGCCAGCAGCACGATGGACGGCTTCACGTAGGCCAGGCTGCCCAGATTGTCGTCGTTGCGATACCGGTTGGCGGGGGTCATGATCGGCTGCGCCGTCGGCGTCTGGTCCAGCGAGGTGACGAACCGGGTCTCATGGCGCCGGACGTCGCTGTCGTCGCGCTTCCAGTAGTCCTCTTCCGAGAAGGTGTTGATGAAGGTATTGAATCCCTCGTCCATCCACGCGTAGCGGCGCTCGTTGGAACCGACCATCATGGGATACCACATGTGGCCGATCTCGTGGGTCACCACGTTGTACAGATCCGGCAGGTCGTCGCCGCGCGCTTCCATGGCGACCATGGGATACTCCATCCCGGACACCGGCCCCTCCACGGCGGAGATCTGCGGGTAGGCGTACCGGTACCACCGGGTGCTGTACTCGAGGATGGAGTAGCGGCTCATCTTCGCCGCGTCCTTCCAGGTGGCGTCCGCCGACGGGCGATAGTAGGCCTGCGCCAGGATTCCATCCCAGCCCGACGCGTCCCACTGGTACTCGGGCGACGCGGCCCAGGCCACGTCGCGCACCCGCTGGGCGCGAAACCGCCAGGTGAGCGTGCCGTCGGTGCGGGGGCGGGCGGCGCCCGAGGCCAGCTCCTCCGGCGTCACGATGGCCATGGTGCTGTCCGACTTCACCGCGGCCGCGAGGCGGCTCCGCTGCGCGGCGGTCAGGACCTCCTCGGGGTTCTGCAGCGTGCCGCTGCCGGCGACGATGTAGCCGGCGGGGAGCGTCACCTCGTAGTCGATGTCGCCGTACTCGAGGTAGAACTCGCCCTGCCCGAGGTAGGGATCGGTGTTCCAGCCGCGGACATCGTCGTAGACCGCCATCCGCGGATACCACTGGGCGATCTCGTAGAGGCTGCCGTCGCGGCCCATCCGGTCGGCGCCGTGCTCGGGGATGTTGAACGCATAGGCCAGGTCGAACGTCGTGCTGCCGCCCGGCGGGATCGGCGTCGCGAGATCGACGTACATCATGGTGTCGTCCACCCGGAAGCGGAGCGGGGCCGGTGCGGCTGCCGTGGGAGGTGGACGGCGGCGGTTCGCCGGCCGCGCGGCCGGCCGCGCCGGGGCCGCCGTCTGGGTGAGGCTCGCGATATCGAAGCCGCCCGGAAAGCCGGCACCGCCGAAGCGGCTCTCCGCCGGGAACAGGAGCGAGCCGACGCTCCCCGGCCGGAACAGGTTCTGGTCGAGCTGCATCCAGACGAAGCGCAGGGTGTCGGGCGAGTTGTTGGTGTAGCGGATCTGCTCCGTCCCCGTGAGCCGCTTGGCGGCGGTATCGAGCGTGGCCTTGAGCGTGTAATCGGCCCGCTGCTGCCAGTAGCCGGGTCCTGGCGCGCCGTCGGGACTCCGGATCGCGTTCGGCGGCGGCAGTGGCACCGGGCTGAAGATGCCGGTGTCGGCCACCGGCGGCTTGAGCGCCGGCTGCAGGTTCAACGGCCGCGCATGCTGCGTGGGGGCGTTCGTGTCCGGCTGCTGGGCGGCCAGAGGCGCGGCCAGCACGAGGAGCAGCACGAGATGGCGCATGGAGGTCCCGGCGGTTAGAGCTTCGGCAGCGTAACGCCGGTCTGCCGCTGGTACTTGCCGGCTTTGTCGGCGTAGCTGGTCTCGCAGATGTCGTCCGCGTCCGCCTCGAAGAAGAGGACCTGGCAGATCCCCTCGTTGGCGTAGATCCGGGCGGGCAGCGGCGTGGTGTTGCTGATCTCGAGCGTGACGTGCCCCTCCCACTCGGGCTCGAACGGGGTCACGTTGGTGATGATGCCGCAGCGCGCGTACGTGCTCTTGCCGACGCAGATGGTGAGGACCTCGCGGGGGATCCGGAAGTACTCCACCGAGCGGGCCAGAGCAAAGCTGTTGGGCGGGACGATGCAGACCTCGCCGTCGAACTCGACGAAACTGCGCGAGTCGAAGTCCTTGGGGTCCACAACCGCGCTCAGCACGTTGGTGAAGATCTTGAACTCCGGGGCCACCCGCATGTCGTAGCCGTAGCTCGACACCCCGTAGGAAATGACCCGCCGGCCCTGCGCATCCGTCTGCCGCACCTGGGCATCCACGAACGGCTCGATCATCCCGCGCTCCGCGGCCATGCGGCGGATCCAGCGGTCGGACTTGATGGTCATGCAGCCTCGAAATGGTGGGCGTGCCCGGGTCGTCGGGCGGGGAATATAGTCGGATCCGGCGCGGGTTGAATTGACCTCCTAAGTCGGTTACCTTCTGCACGATAAGTGAAAAAATTCACGAAAGCCGAGGCGTATGCTTCAGCCCTACATTCCGATCCTGATCCTGATCGTCTTCGTCGTGGCGAACGCGATCCTGATGCTGGGGCTGTCGCACCTCCTCTCGACCTACCGCCGGACCCCCACCAAGATCGCCCCCTACGAATCCGGGATGCCGGTCCTGGGCGACGCCCGCGAGCGGTTCCCCATCAAGTTCTACCTGGTCGCGATGCTGTTCATCATTTTCGACATCGAGGCCGTGTTCATGATCCCGTGGGCGGTGGCATTCCACCAGTTGGGCGACATGGCGGGGCTGCTCATCGTCGAAATGTTCGTCTTCATCGCGGTTCTCGCGGTGGGGTACGTGTATATCTGGAAGCGCGGAGCACTGCAATGGGATTGACCAATCCCGCCACCGAATATCGCGGGGCCGACTCGGGGACGACCGTCACGTCGGTCTCGCCGAACTGGGTCACCACCCGGCTCGATTTCCTCACCAACTGGGCGCGGAGCAACTCGCTCTGGCCGATGCCGTTCGGCACCGCCTGCTGCGCCATCGAGTACATGGCGACGGCCGCCAGCCGGTTCGACATCGCTCGCTTCGGGATGGAGCGCCAGAGCTTCTCGCCTCGGCAGGCGGATGTGCTGATCTGCGCCGGGCGGCTGCCGTTCAAGCTGGCGCCGGTGATCCGGCGCATCTGGGACCAGATGCCGCAGCCCAAGTGGTCCATCTCGATGGGCGCCTGCGCCTCCACCGGAGGGATCTTCGACAACTACTCGATGGTGCAGGGGATCGACACCATCATTCCGGTGGATGTGTACGTTCCGGGCTGCCCCCCTCGGCCCGAGGGGCTCATCTACGGGATCCGGCTGCTGCAGAAGAAGATCATGGGTGAGAGCATCGACAACGACATGCTCCGGGAGGAGCATCCAGTCGGGCCGTCGGGGCTCTTCCTGCCGGCCGAGCGGGTGGACGAGCTCTCCGAGCCGTTCGGCAACTCCGTTTCGCAGACGCGGTCTACGTGATGCACGCGGCTACATGCTCGGCGCCTCACGGGGCGGGGGGGTGGGTGCGTGTCGGAGGTCGTGCGCTTCGGAGCCGGGCTTCGGCCGAGGGGCGCCCCCGCGGAGGACTGTCCGGTACCGGGGCTCGCCGGAGGAGGATCGCATGACGGCGCGTGCGCCGGTGCTGTCTCCGTCCGTTACGCCGCTGCGCGCCGAATTCGGGGCGGCCATCACGCGCCACGTGGTCTCGTGCGGCGATACCATCGTCCACGTGGATCGCGAGCGGGCGCATGACGTGCTCGCCTGGCTCAAGGATGCACCCGGCCAGGAGTTCAACTACTTGACCGATATTACCGCGGTGGAGTACCGGGATCCCGAACGGCCGCTCCAGGTGGTGTGGCAGCTCCGCTCGCTGGGACGGAAGGCGGATCTGCGCGTCAAGGTCGAGCTCGATCAGGCCGGGCCGCTGGAGGTCCGGTCGGTGTGGGATCTCTGGCGCGGCGCCGACTGGCTCGAGCGCGAGGTCTATGACATGTTCGGCATCGTCTTCGCCGGCCACCCCGACCTCCGCCGCATCCTCATGTGGGAGACGTACGCCGAGGGCTATCCGCTGCGGAAGAACTTTCCCCTGCGCGGGCACTTCAGCCGGTCGGAGCAGACCCGGCAGGCGCTGGCCGCCAATCCCGAGGCCCACTATTCCCTGGAAGAGTTGTCCATCGCCGAGGCGTATCAGGAGCTGCCCGCCGACATGCGGGCGCGGCTGGCGCGAGGCGAGCGAGGGTTCCTGAAATGAGCCTGCGGACCGTGGAGATGGCACTCGCCACCCCGGGCGTCGACGCCGAGGGCCGCCCCCTCCGCGTGCCCCTCGGCGCCGGGGACGGCGACGGGCCGCTGCCCGAGCCCGGCGCGGAGCCGATGCTGGTGAACATCGGCCCGCAGCACCCGGCCACGCACGGCGTGCTCCGGCTGGTGCTCGAGCTCGAAGGCGAGACCGTCAAGCGCTGCATCCCGCACATCGGATATCTGCACAGCGGCTTCGAGAAGCTCGGCGAATACCGCCAGTACAACCAGATCATCCCGCTCACCGACCGCACGGACTATCTCTCGCCCATGGCCAACAACGTCTGCCTGGCCATGGCGGCGGAGAAGCTCATGGGGATCGAGGTGACCGAGCGCTGCCGGGTGCTCCGGGTCATCGCCTGCGAGATGAGCCGGATCATCTCCCACCTGGTCTGGCTCGGCACCACCGGCATCGACCTCGGCGCCTACACACCGTTCCTGTGGTCGTTCCAGGAGCGGGAGCGCGTCTACAACCTGCAGGAGATGTGGACCGGGGCGCGCCTCACGACCAGCGTCACCCGCGTGGGCGGCCTCATGGCGGACGTGCCCGACGGCTTCGCGGCCGGTCTGCGCGAGTTCACCCGCACGTTCCCCAAGACGTTGTCCGAAGTGGACACGATGTTCACCCGGAACGCGATCTGGATCGGGCGGACGCAGGGAGTGGGCGCGCTGACGGCCGAGGAGGCCATCAACTACTCGCTCTCGGGCCCCATGCTCCGGGCCAGCGGCGTGGACTACGACGTCCGGAAGGACCGGCCGTACCTGGACTACGAGACCTACGACTTCGACGTCCCCGTCGGCGAGCATGGCGACGTCTACGACCGCTACCGCGTGCGGCTGGAGGAGATGGGGCAGTCCAACCGGATCCTGGAGCAGGCGCTCGACCGGCTGGCCCGCCTCGAGGGCGCGCCGATCAACGTGGACGACCCGCGGGTCATCCTGCCGCCCAAGGCGCTCGCGATGAGCGACATGGAATCCATGATCCACCACTTCAAGCAGGTGATGGAAGGGATCAAGCCGCCCGCCGGGGAAGCGTACGTCGGCATCGAGAACCCGAAGGGCGAGCTGGGCTACTATTTCGTCTCCGACGGCACCGCCAAGCCGGTCCGCTGGCGCATCCGGCCGCCGTCGTTCATCAACCTGGCGAGCCTGCCCCGGATGTGCGAGGGCGCGCTCCTGTCCGACGTCATCGCGATCAACGCGAGCGTGGACATCGTCATGGGGGAAGTCGACCGATGAACGCACACTCCGCCCACGGGGGCCATGGCAGCGCGACCACCGTACCCCACGAGCCGGTGTTCGTGGGAGAGGCGCGGGAACGGCTGGAGCGGCTGTTCGCCCTGTACCCCACGAAGCAGGCGTGTCTCCTCCCGGCGCTCTGGATGGTGCAGGAGGTGCGCGGCTGGATCTCGGAGCCGGCCATCGGGGAGGTGGCGGAGGCGCTCGGGATCACCCCGGCGTACGTAAAGGGTGTGGTGACCTTCTACACCATGTACCACACCCACCCGGTCGGCCGGCACTTCATCCAGGTCTGCACCACCACGCCATGCAACATCTGCGGCGCCGAAGACGTGGTGAAGGCCGTGCTCTCGGCCAGCGGCTGCGGCGACCTGGGCGCCACCAGCCCCGACGGCCGCTTCACCGTGATCGAGGTCGAGTGCCTCGGGGCGTGCGGGTTCGCCACGCCCATCCTCGTGGACGATGACTTCATCGAGAACGTGACCCCGGACAAGGTGCCCGGCATCCTGCAGAGGTATCCGTAATGGGCTATCCCTATCCAAGCCACCCGAAGGAGACGGTGGTGCTCTCGCGGTACTTCGGCGACCCCGAGGCCCGGACCTACGATGGCTGGGTCCAGCGGGGCGGCTACGAGGCGCTGCGGAAGGCGCTGGGCATGACGCGCGAGGCGATCGTGGAGGAGGTGAAGGCCTCGGGGCTCCGCGGACGGGGAGGCGCGGGCTTTCCCACCGGCCTCAAGTGGTCGTTCATGCCCAAGGAGGTCGTGAAGCCGCACTACCTCCTGTGCAACGCCGACGAATCGGAGCCCGGGACGTTCAAGGACCGCGAGATCATGCGGTGGACGCCCCACGCGCTGATCGAGGGGTGTGCCATCGCGGCGTACGCCATCGGGGCGGAGCGCTGCTACATCTACATCCGCGGCGAGTTCACCGAGCCCTGGGCCGTGATGAGTGCGGCGGTCGAGGAGGCGTACGCCCACGGCGCGCTCGGCGCGAACGCGTTCGGGAGCGGCAAGCGGGTGGACATGGTGCTCCACCGCGGCGCGGGCGCCTACATCTGCGGCGAAGAGACCGCGATGATGAACTCGGTCGAGGGGAAGCGCGGCAATCCCCGCATCAAGCCGCCGTTCCCGGCCGTGGCCGGCCTGTTCGGGATGCCGACCACGATCAACAACGTCGAGACGCTGGCGGCGGTGCCGCACATCCTCAACCGCGGCGCCGCCTGGTACAAGTCGCTCTGCCTCGGGAACCCGAAGAGCACGGGAACCAAGCTGATCTCGATCTGCGGCCACATCCAGCGGCCGGGCAACTACGAGGTCACCATGGGGACGCCGGTCCGGGAGATCCTTTACGACATGGCGGGCGGGCCGCGGCCGGGCCACACCTTCAAGGCGATCATCCCCGGCGGCAGCTCGGTGCCGATCATGACGCGCGAGGAAGCCGAGGCGGCGCTGTTCGACTACGAGGGAATCGTCGAGCAGGGCTCCATGCTCGGCTCCGCCGGCATGATCGTCATGGACGACACCACCGACATGGTGTACCAGATCTGGCGGCTGGCCCGGTTCTACGCCCACGAGTCCTGCGCCCAGTGCACCCAGTGCCGGGAGGGCACGGCCTGGACCACCCGCGTCCTGGCGCGCATCCTGGCCGGGCAGGGCAAGCCGGAGGACTACCAGCTCCTGCTCGACCTGGCGGAGAACATGACCGGCAAGACCATCTGCGTGCTGAGCGACTCCTGCGCCGCGCCCGTCGTGAGCGGCATTCAGAAGTTCCGGTCCGAGTTCGAGGCGTATATTGCCGGCGCGCGCGAGCCGGCGCTGGCCGCCGTTTGAGTTTCGTCATGGTTCACCACAGAGGCACGGAGGGCACGGAGGCACCTGGGACGAGGAACCTTCCGGGGAGCGGAGCCAGCATCAAGTCGTTGGTGTTGTCCGGGTCCACGGAGCTCTCCTCTGCTGTGAACCCTCCGCGCCCTCGGTGCCTCTGTGGTGAATCACGCGGCCGGATCCGCCGCGGAGCCTGATAAGGAAGCCAGATGCCCGACGACCTGGTCACCGTAACGATCGACGGCATGCCCGTCAGCGTGCCCAAGGGCACCACCATCATCGAGGCCGCCAAGCAGAGCGGCATCCTCGTGCCGCACTACTGCTATCATCCGTCCCTGCCGAGCCCCGGGTCCTGCCGGATGTGCCTGGTCGAGGTGGAGAAGGCGCCCAAGCTCCTGCCCGCCTGCGTCACGGCGGTGGCCGAAGGCCAGGTCGTACACGTGGACAGCCCGGCCGCCAAGGCGGCGCGGGAGAGCGTGCTCGAGTTCCTGCTGATCAACCACCCGCTCGACTGCCCCATCTGCGACAAGTCCGGCGAGTGCGAGCTTCAGGACTACACCTACCAGGAAGGCCGCGCGGCCGGCCGGTACGCCGATTACCCCAAACGCTACAACCCGGTCGAGGACTTCGGGCCCGACATTCTCTACGTGCCCAACCGGTGCATTCTCTGCACCCGGTGCGTCCGCTTCATGGAGGACGTGGCCAAAGATCCCGTGATCAATGTCAGCGAGCGCGGCGACCGGGCGTACATCGGGATCTCCGAGGAGCAGTCGCTCGACCACCCCTGGTCGGGCAACGTGGTGGACCTCTGTCCGGTCGGCTCGCTCCTCTCGAAGGACTTCCTGCACAAGGCGCGCGCCTGGGACCTCGACAAGACCGCGAGCATCTGCCCCGGCTGCACCCAGGGTTGCAACATCAACATCGACACCCGCGACGATATCGTGGTCCGGCTCCGGCCGCGGCCCAACCTCGACGTCAACCGCCACTTCATCTGTGACTATGGCCGCATGAATTACCGCTGGATGAACCGCGGCGACCGGATCGAGGCGCCGCTCGTCCGCGAGGGCGCCCGGCACGTGGCCACCGACTGGGACACGGCGCTCGCCCGGCTCGAGCAGCTCCTCCGCGGCGCGGCCGGGTCGGCCGTGGTGCTCGCCTCCGGCCGGGCCTCCACCGAATCGCTCGGCCTGGTCCGGCGGCTGGTGGACCGGTTCGACGTGACCGCCGCGGTCCAGGTGCCGCTGGGCGACGAGGCGCCGCTGGCCGGCGTGCCCAACCTGGCGCTCCGGCGCGAGCGCGCGCCGAACCTGGCAGGGGCCGAGCTGCTCGGGTATACCCGGCACTGGGAAGCGGCGATGCGGCAGGCGCTCTCCGCCGCCCTCGTGATCGTCCTCGATCCCGAGCTCGACGCGGCCGACGAGGCCGCCCTGGCCGCCGCGCCCGGCGCCGTCGTCCTCCTGGGGACCGTGTTCGCCGACGGGCTCCGGAACGCCGAGCTGGTGCTCCCCGTGACCACCATGGCCGAGGAGAACGGCACGTATGTGAATCGCGACCGCCGGACCCAGCGATATCTCCAGGCCAGGGCGCAGCCCGGCATGGCGCGGCCGGCGTGGTGGGTGGCCGGCGAGGTCCTGGCCGGGCCGGGGCCCAGCGCCGACGCGCCCTCCACCGCCGCTGAAGCGTTCGAGCTGCTGGGCGAGCGGTGGCCGGTGTTCGCGGGGCTGACCTATGCGGATATCGGCTTCACCGGCCGAGTGCTGCCGACGGCCCCGGCGCCCGCCCTGGCCGGGGGCGAGGAGGTCGCCCGATGACCCCCGAGATGAAGGGATTCCTCCTGCTCAGCGTCCTGAAGATGCTCTTCGTCTTCACGGTGGTCATGATCGGCGTGGCGATGCTCACCCTGATGGAGCGGAAGGTCAGCGCGTGGATGCAGAACCGGCTCGGGCCCAACCGGGTCGGCTGGGCCGGCCTGCTGCAGCCCGCCGCCGACGGGGTGAAGAACATCCTCAAGGAGGAGACCTACCCGGCGCAGGCCAACAAGTGGCTCTTCCTGCTCGCGCCGGCGATGTCGTTCATTCCGGCGCTGCTCCTCTCCGCCGTCATCCCCTTCGCGGCGCCGCTGCCGGTGGACTTCGACTTCACCCTCGGGCCGCTCGGCCGCTTCGTCCACCACGGGCTCATGCCGATGGTCGTCGCCGACGTGCCCGTCGGTTTTCTCTTCGTGCTGGCGATCAGCTCGATGGGCGTCTACGGGATCGCGCTCGCCGGGTGGTCGTCCAACAGCAAGTACGCTCTCCTGGGCGGCCTCCGCGCCAGCGCGCAGATGATCTCCTATGAGGTGGCGATGGGGCTGAGCCTCATCCCCGTCCTCCTCATGAGCGGAGACGTCAGCTTCGGGGCGATCATCCGGAGCCAGCAGGCCGGGCTCTGGTACGTGCTCCCGCTGTTTCTCTCATTCTTCATCTTTCTGGTCTCGGGCTTCGCCGAGACCAACCGGCTGCCCTTCGACCTGCCCGAGGCCGAATCGGAGCTGATCGCCGGCTATCACACCGAGTACAGCGCGATGAAGTTCTCCTTCTTCTTCATCGCCGAGTATGCCAACGTGGTGACGGTCTGCGCCATGGTGACCACGCTCTTCTTCGGCGGCTGGGACATTCCGGGGCGATGGGACGAGCAGGGCGGGGTGCTTCAGACACTGGCCACGGGCGGGTTCTTCTTCCTCAAGCTGATGTTCTGGATCTTCTTCGTGATGTGGATCCGGTGGACCCTGCCGCGGTTCCGCTACGATCAACTGATGACGCTCGGGTGGAAGGTGCTCATGCCGCTCGCGCTGGTGTACATCATGGTCATCTGCACGGCGATCTACCTCATTCAGCACGTCGCCGGCATCACCGACCCCAGGCTGAGCGCCCTCATCCTCTTCGGGGTGAACATCGTGCTCGGCATCCTGGTCTTCGGCCTGCTCGACAGCGGGCTCTTCATCAAGGGGGCCGCCAGCCGGCGGCCGCAAACTTTCGAGGTGCCGGGCTGATGGCGATCGGCGTCAAGGTCATGAAGCGTCCCGAGCGGCAGGTCAGCTACGTGCGGGCCACGCTCAAGGGGATGGCCCTCACCTTCAAGCACATGTTCGAGCCCAGGGTGACGATGCAGTACCCGGAGCAGAAGAGCACGCCCGACTGGAGCCTCTCCCAGCGGTGGCGCGGCACCCACCGGATGCTCACCGACGAGCAGGGCCGGTCCAAGTGCGTGGCCTGCGGACTCTGCCCCCAGATCTGTCCGGCCAACTGCATCAAGCTGGTGCCGGGTGAGGACGAGCACGGGAACCGCTATCCCCTGATCTACGAGATCGACGAGTTCCGCTGCATCTTCTGCGGCTATTGCCAGGAGGTCTGCCCCGAGGAGGCCATTCACGTGGGTGTCCACTTCGAGAACTCGGAGTACAGTCGTGGGCGTTTCGTGTACGACCTGGAGCGGCTGCAGTCGCAGACCCACGCCGTCTCGACGCTCTGGGACCCGTCGGACCCCCGGGGCGAGTAGATGACCGCGGTCGTATTCTGGGTCTTCGCCGCCGCCGCGGTGCTCGGGGCCACGCTGTGCGTGCTCAACCGCAACCCGGTCGCGTCGGCCATGTGGCTCATGTCCACCATGTTCTCGCTGGCGGCCATCTTCTTCCTGCTCGGGGCGGAGCTGATCGGCATTCTCCAGATCCTGGTGTACGTCGGCGCGATCATGGTGGTGTTCCTGTTCGTGATCATGCTGCTCAACCTGACGCGCGCGACGACCGACCTGCGCGGCTCGGGGAGCATCGGGGCCACGGTGGTCATCATCGGCCTGCTGCTGATCGAGCTCCTCACGCTGTGGCGCTATACGCCGGCCCGGCTCGCGGCCGATCTGGCCCAGGCCCCCACGCTCTCCGACCCGGCGACGGTCTTCGCCGCCGGCGAGCTCAGCCGGCACGAGACGGCGGTGCGCGGGGTGGTGGGCGGCCTGGCGGGCCCGCTCTTCCAGGTGTACCTGGTTCCCTTCGAGATCACCTCCGTCCTCCTGCTCACCGCCCTGGTCGGCGCGGTCGTGCTCGCCAAGCGGAGACTCTGATGCCTGCCACGTCGCTGCTGGGGCCCTCGCTGGGGCTCTCGGCCATCCTGTTCAGCCTGGGCGTCGCCGGGGTGCTCCTGCGCCGGAACGCCATCGTGCTGTTCATGTGCATCGAGCTGATGCTCAACGCGGTGAATCTCTCCTTCATCGCGCTGGCGCAGCTCCACGGCTCCGGCGGCCAGATCATCGTGCTCTTCGTGATGACGGTGGCCGCGGCGGAGGCGGCGGTGGGGCTGGCCATCATTCTCGCGATCTTCCGTCTCAAGCAGTCCGTCGACCTCAAGCAGCTCAACCTCCTCCAGGGCTGATGACCTTCTCGCATGCGGTCTGGCTCGCCGTCGCGCTTCCGCTCGCCGGCTTCCTCGTGAACGGCGCGCTCGCGCTCAGGCGCCCCCGGGCCACTGGGCTGGTGTCGGTGGTGGGGCCCGGCGTGCTCGTCGCCGCCTTCGTCGTGGCTGCGGGGATCTTCCTCGAGCTGTGGCGCGAGCCGCCCCACGCTCCGACCGTCGTGAGCCTCTGGTCCTGGCTCCCGGTGGGGCAGCTCCAGGTGGACCTCGCATTCCAGGTGGACCAGCTCTCGGCGGTGATGCTGCTCATCGTCACCGGCGTCGGGAGCCTGATCCACCTGTACAGCGTCGGCTACATGAAGGCCGATCCGGGCTACGCGCGGTTCTTCGCCTACATGAACCTGTTCGTCGCTTTCATGCTGGTCCTGGTGCTCGGCTCCAGTTTCCCCGTGATGTTCATCGGCTGGGAAGGCGTGGGGCTCTGCTCCTACCTGCTGATCGGGTTCTGGTTCAATGACAAGGTGAACGCGGACGCCGGCCTCAAGGCGTTCATCATGAACCGCATCGGCGACGTCGGCTTCCTGGTGGCCATGTTCCTCATCTGGCGCGCCTTCGGCAGCCTCGACTTCACCTGGGTCACCGGGCACGCCGCCGACACGCTGGCGCCCGGCGGAGCGGTGGTCACGGCGATCACCCTGTTCCTCTTTCTCGGCTGCACCGGCAAGTCGGCCCAGATTCCGCTCTATACCTGGTTGCCCGACGCCATGGCCGGTCCGACGCCCGTCTCCGCGCTGATTCACGCGGCCACGATGGTCACCGCCGGCGTATATCTCGTGGCGCGGACGAACGTGCTGTTCGCGCTGGCGCCGGTCTCGAGCACGATCGTCGCCGGCATCGGGGCACTCACCGCGCTGTTCGCGGCCACGATCGCGCTCCGGCAGTACGACATCAAGAAGGTGCTGGCGTACTCGACCGTCTCCCAGCTCGGCTACATGTTCGTCGGTGTCGGGACCGGCGCCTACGCCGCGGGCATGTTCCATCTGGCGACCCACGCCTTCTTCAAGGCCCTCCTCTTCCTCGGCGCGGGCAGCGTCATTCACGCGATGCACGAGGCCTATCACGCCACCCATTCGCACGAGGATGCCCAGGACATGCGCAACATGGGCGGGCTCCGGCATGCGATGCCGTGGACCTTCGGCCTCATGCTGGTGGCCACCCTCGCCATCGCGGGCATCCCGCCGTTCTCCGGGTTCTTCTCCAAGGACGAGATCCTTTCCGCGGCGTTCGCCCGCGGCGGCGAGGCCCCGATCTACTACCTGTTCTACGCCATGGGCATTCTCGCGGCGCTCCTCACCGCCTACTACATGGCGCGGCTCATGGCCATGACGTTCCTGGGCCCGAACCGGACCGGCGAGCGGGAGCGGACCCACCTGCACGAGGCGCCGTGGATCATGACGGGCCCCCTCCTGGCGCTCGGGGTGCTCAGTACCGTGGGGGGCGCGCTCAATCTGCCGCACCTCGTCGGCGGCCACTCGGCGCTGGAGCGGTGGCTCGAGCCGGTGCTGGCCCCGGGACTCGCGGTCGGGCGGTTGAGCATGCCCGAGGGAAGCACCGAATACCTGCTCGTCGGCGCCGCCGTGGCCATCGGCGTGATCGGCCTGCTGCTCGGGTTCCGCGCCACGCTGGGTCGGGGGATCCTCCCGGCGCGCGAGGCGCCGCCGGACACCGGGTTCGCCCTGGTGCTCAACCGCAAGTACTACATCGACGAGCTGTACGAGGCGGTGGTGGTCCGGCCGCTGCTCTGGCTCTCCCGCGTGGTGCTCTGGCGCGGGGTCGACCAAGGTCTGGTGGACGGGGCCGCGGTCAACGGCGCGGCGTGGACGTCGCGCGTGTTCGGCGGGGGCTTGCGCCTGCTGCAGACGGGGCACGTCGGAGCGTACGTGGTGCTGTTCCTCGTGGGCGCGCTCTGGATCCTGCGCGCCGTGATCCGGTGAGCAGGCCATGACTCAGTTCCTGCAGTCGATCCATTACGGGGAGTGGATTCTTCACGCCCTCATCGTCCTGCCGCTGCTCGGCGTGGTCCCCGTGCTCCTGGGCGACCCGAAGTCGGCCCGGCGGACGGCGCTGGTGGTGACCACGCTGGAGCTCGTGCTCTCCCTGGGCCTCTGGTGGGCGCTGGTGCCGGGACAGGCGGGACTCCAGCTCGTCGCCAACATCCCCTGGATCCCGAGCTGGGGGATCAGCTACCGCGTCGGGATCGACGGCATCTCGCTCGTGATGGTGCTGCTCACCACCGTGCTGATGCCCCTCAGCGTGCTCGCGAGCTGGCACTACATCTCCACCCGCGAGCGGGGCTTCTACGCCCTCATGCTCACGATGCTCACCGCCCTCGTCGGCGTGTTCATCGCGCTCGACCTGTTCCTGTTCTACGTCTACTTCGAGCTGACGCTGATCCCGATGTACTTCATCATCGGGATCTGGGGCGGCACCAACCGGGTCTACGCGGCGATCAAGTTCTTCGTGTACACCATGACCGGCTCCCTGCTCATGCTGGTGGCCATCGTGGTGCTGGTGTGGAAGGTGCAGGCCGCCACCGGCCAGCTCTCGTTCGCGTACGAGCATCTGCTGCGGAATGCGGGCGCGGCCGGGAGCGCGGCGCCCTGGCTGTTCGCCGCCTTTGCGCTCGCCTTCGCCATCAAGGTCCCGATCTTCCCGTTCCACACCTGGCTCCCCGACGCGCACGTCGAGGCGCCCACGGCCGGTAGCGTGCTGCTCGCCTCCGTCATGCTGAAGATCGGAACCTACGGCTTCCTCCGGTTCGCCGTGCCGTTCTTCCCCGGCGTGGCGCTGAGCCCGGCCGTAAGCGCCCTCATGGTGACGCTCGCCGTCATCGGCGTCATCTACGGCGCGCTCGTGGCGCTGGTGCAGCCGGACTTCAAGAAGCTGGTGGCCTACTCCTCGGTGAGTCACCTCGGCCTGGTCATGCTGGGGATCTGGGGGGGCACGATGCAGAGCGTGCAGGGTGCCCTGATCGTCATGATCAGCCATGGTCTCTCCACCGGCGCGCTCTTCCTCCTCATCGGCATGATGTACGAGCGCCGGCACACCCGGCTGCTCGAGGCGTACGGCGGGATCGCCCGGGTGGTGCCGGTGTTCAGCCTGCTGCTCACGGTGGTGGCGTTCTCCTCCATCGGGCTTCCCGGCCTCAACGGCTTCGTCGGCGAGTTCCTCGTCCTGCTGGGGAGCATCACCGCCTTTCCGCGGGCCACCGTCATTGCCACGACCGTCGTCATCTTCGCCGCCGGGTACCTGCTGTGGGCCATCCAGCGCATCATCTACAACCGGCTCGATGACCCCGAGAACGAGCGCTTCGGCGACCTCACCGCGCGGGAGCTGGCGGTGATCCTGCCGCTGGTGGTCGGCATCGTGTGGATCGGGCTGTATCCCGCGCCGATCCTCCGCCGGATGGAGCCCGCGACTCGGCAGTATCTCGAGGCCACCGCCGTCACGCGCACGGGCCCCACGACGGCGCTCGGCGTCCTGCGACACGTGGTCGAGGAGGCGCGGCGATGACCCAGCTCGATCTCGGCACCCCCGGCGGGATCATGCTGGCGCTCCTGCCGGAGCTCCTGCTCACCGGATGGGCCCTCCTCGTGCTGCTGGTGGTCGCCTGGCGCCACCGGACGGCCGAGGACAGCCGGCTCGCGGGCTGGCTCAGCTTCGCGGGCGTGGCGGTCAGCGCGGCCGGGCTGGCGGCGCTCTGGGTCAATGGCGCCACGCCCGCCGGCCTGGCGCAGATGGTGGCGCTCGACCCCTTCCGCTACGGCGCCGACGCCGTGGCGTTGATTGCCGCCGGCGGCACGATCCTGCTCTCCCTCGGCTATCTCGAGCGTGAGTCGCTGCTGGCGCCGGAGTACTACCCCCTGGTGCTGCTGTCCACCGCCGGCATGCTGTTCCTCGCCGGGGCGGAAGACCTGATCGTCCTGTTCCTCGGCCTCGAGGTGATGTCGGTCGGGGTGTACGTGCTGGCGGGCTACGACCGGAACAACCCCGCGTCCGCCGAAGCGGCGCTCAAGTATTTCCTCATCGGCGCATTCGCCTCCGGCTTCCTGCTCTACGGCATCGCGCTGGTCTACGGCGCCACGGGCACGACCAACCTTTCGCTGGTGGGCGCGCAGCTCGCGGGCCGGCCGCTGCCGCTCATGGCGGCCCTCGGCCTCGGGCTCCTGCTCATCGGCCTCGGGTTCAAGGTGGCGGCGGTGCCGTTCCACATGTGGGCGCCGGACGTCTACGATGGCTCGCCCACGCCGGTCACCGGTTTCATGGCCACCGGCGTCAAGGCGGCCGCCTTCGCCGCGCTGGTCCGCGTGCTGCTCGAGGCGTTCCCGTCGGCCACGTCCCTCTGGCAGCCGATCGTCGCCGGCCTGGCCATCGCGTCCATGGTGGTGGGCAACCTGGCGGCGCTGGTCCAGCGCTCGCTCAAGCGGATGCTGGCCTATAGTTCCATCGCGCACGCCGGCTATCTTCTCACCGCCGTCTGGGCCGGCACGCAGGCGGGCGCCGGCGCGGTGCTGTTCTATCTGCTGGCCTACAGCCTCGTCACGCTCGCGGCATTCGGGTTTCTCTCCGTATTCGGCCGAGGGGGGGAGCGTGACGTGTCGCTGGACGACATCGCCGGCCTGGCCCGCAGCCGGCCCTGGGTGGCGTTCGGGTTCAGCGTCTGCATGTTCTCGCTGCTGGGCTTCCCCGGCACCTTCGGCTTCATGGGAAAGTGGTACATCATCTCGGCCCTTGCGGCCGAGCGGCAGTACATCCTGCCGGTCATCCTGGTGCTGACCAGCGTGGTGAGCGCTGGCTACTATCTGCCGGTGGTGATGGCGATGTACATGCGTCCCGCGCCCGACAGCGAGCGCTATGCCGGCGTGCGGCTCGCCCCGGCGGCGCTCGGCGCCATCGCGCTCGCGGTGGCCGTGGTGCTCCTCTTCGGGGTCTGGCCGGGGCCGCTGCTCGACGTCGCGGGCCAGAGCGCCCTGACGCTGACCCAGACGGGGCTGCCGTTCGCCGGGCCCTGATGAACGTTCCCCGGTCCATCTTCCGACAGTATGACATCCGCGGGCTCGTGGGGACCGAGCTCACCCCCGAGCTCGCGCGCGGCATTGGCCGCGCCTTCGCGACCGTCGGATGGGAGCGCCTGGGGCGTGCGCCCGTGCTCGTGGTGGGCCGCGACAACCGGCCCTCGGGCACGGCGCTGGCCCGGGCGGTGCGCGCCGGCGTGGTGGAGGCCGGCGGCACCGCGGTCGACGTGGGAACGCTGCCCACACCCGCGCTCTACTTCGCCGTTCCCACCCTTGGCGCCGATGGCGGCGTGCAGGTCACCGGCTCGCACAACCCGCCCGAGTTCAACGGATTCAAGCTGGTCCTGGGTGGCGACGCCTTTCATGGGGACGAGATCCTCGAGCTGTGGGAGCTGATCGTCACCGATCGGTGCCGAAGCGGCAGTGGCCGGGAGACGAGCGACGGCTCCGTCCTCGAGCGCTATCGCGAGGCGATCGTCAGCCGCCACCATCTCGAGCGCGCCGTGCGGGTGGTGGTGGACTGCGGCAACGGTGCCGGCAGCCTCGTGTCCGTGGCCACCCTGCGCGCGCTCGGCGCCGAGGTCACGCCGCTCTTTTGCGACTCCGATGGCACGTTTCCCAACCACCACCCCGACCCGACGGTGCCCGCGAACCTCCGCGACCTGCAGGCGGAGGTTCGCCGGACCGGCGCGGAGCTGGGGCTCGCCTTCGACGGCGATGCCGACCGGATCGGCGCCGTCGACGAAACCGGCGAGATCGTCTGGGGCGATCTGCTGCTGGTGGTCCTGGGCCGCGATGCCGTGCGCCGGTTCGGCCCCGGCACGCCGGTGATCTTCGACGTGAAATGTTCCGAGGTGCTCCCGGCGGCCCTGACCGACGCGGGCGCGCGGCCGGTCATGTGGAAGACGGGCCACTCGCTGATCAAGGCCAGAATGAAGGAGCTGGAGGCGCCGCTCGCCGGCGAGATGAGCGGCCACATGTTCTTCGGCGGCGACTACCTGGGCTTCGACGACGCCCTGTTCGCCGCGGCCCGGCTGCTCGAGATCGTGAGCCGCGGCCCGTTCGGCCTCGCCGCCCTCCTGGCCGACCTGCCCCGGACCACCTCCACGCCGGAGATCCGCGTGGACGTCCCGGAAGAGCGGAAGTTCCCGATCGTGGAACGAGCGGCCGAGCATTTCTCGGCCATCTACCCGGTCAACACCATCGACGGCGTTCGCATCACCTTTCCGCACGGCTGGGGATTGCTCCGCGCCTCGAACACCCAGCCCATTCTCGTGCTCCGCTTCGAGGCCAGCGACCCCCAGGCCCTGGACGCCGCCCGCAGCGAGGTCGTCGGCTGGCTCGCGGGGCAGGGCGTCCGCGCGTAGCCTCGTGTCCCGCCGCGCGCGCCGGCTGACCCTCGCGCTCACGGCGGTCGTCCTGCTGCTCTTCGCGGGCCAGTGGCTGTCACGGTTCCTGGCCGACCGCTGGTGGGCCGCGGAGACGTCGCCCGCCGCCGTCGAGTTCCTCACCAACTGGGACCTGCTCCACCTCACGCTCCGCCTGGCCGGCATCGCCGTGGCCGCCGCGTGGTTCATCGGACACCTGCTGGTCGTCTACCGCGCCGTGGGCTCCGTCCAGGTCCGCCGGAACGTGGCCAACCTCGAGTTCCGCGAGGCGCTCACCCCCGGCTCGCTGCTGGTGCTGGCGGTCGGGGCCGGCGCCCTCCTCGGCGTCCTCGTGGGCGGGAACTTCGCCGGCTACGCGTCGGACGTGGCGCTCGCCTGGCAGGGTGTCACCTACGGCGTTGCCGATCCGCTCATGCAGCGCGACGTGGGACTGTACGTCGCGCAGCTCCCGCTCTGGCTCGCGGCGCACGGGTTCTGCTTTCTCCTCGTCTCTCTGGCGCTCGGCCTGGTGTTCGGCCTCTATCTGCTCGTGGGGGCGATCCGCTGGATCGACGGGCGCCCCGCGATCAACGGGCACGCGCGGAGCCATCTGGGCTGGCTGCTCGTGGCGCTCGCCCTTCTGCTCTTCTGGGGCTACATGCTCGAGCCCTACGAGCTCGTTGCCGGGCTGACCGGCACGCCGGACCGCGCGCTCTGGACGGCGACCCGGTTCACGGCGCCGATCCTCGGCGGCGTGGCGCTGGCCACCGCGCTCCTCTCCGCGGTGTGGGCCGTCCGCGCGCGCCACGCGCTCGCGGCCGCCGGCTGGATCGTGCTGCCGCTCGCCTCCATGGTGGGCCACTGGATGGTGCCCCCCGCGCTCCGCGGCCAGGGCGAGCCGGCGGCGGACCGGCGCATCACCGACCTGCTGCAGGGCATGGCGTACGGACTCGAGTCGCTCAGCGAGATGCCGGCGCCCACCGGCACACGGACGTACCCGCCGCCCGTGCCGTCGCTCTGGAACCCGGCGATGGCCTCGCGCCTCGTCGCGAGCGACTCCGCGGACGTCATCTCGGCGGATCCCGCGCTCATCACGGTGGGAGGCCGGCGGCGCCCCGTCTGGCTGGTCGCGCGGGTGCTGCCGCGGGACCGCGTCGTGGTCACCGCCCAGGCTGACGATCGCGCCGGCCCCGCCGGCGAGGCCCTGTTCTATCGTCGCCAGGATTCGCTCCCGGTGCCCGCCGCGCTCCCGTTGCTCGAGCTCGGCGAGCGCTCCTACCATCCGCAGGCCCCCCCCTACCGGCTCGGCCGCGACGACGACCCGGGCGTGGCGCTCGATAGCTGGCTCCGGCGCGTCCCGCTCGCCTGGACGCTGCAGGCGCCGGAGATTCTGAGCCCGCTCGCGCCCGGCATGCGGGTGGACTGGGAGCTCTCGCCGGCGCAGCGGCTGGCGCGCCTCGCGCCCTTCGCCGAATGGGGCGACGCGGTTGCGCGCGTGGTGGATGGCGAGCTCGTGTGGCTCGCGGATGGCTACCTGCCGGCGGCCGCCTTCCCGCTCTCCTCGCGGCTCGAATGGCGCGGGCGCGGCACGGCCGGGGTCCGCGCCGGACTGGTCGGCGTCGTGCTGGCCCGGAGCGGCGTAACGCGGATCTTTCTGCGGCCCGGGAGCGACGCGTTGGCCGCCGCGTGGGCCGCGATCGCCGGCGGGGTGGTCGAGCCGGCCTCTGCCATCCCGGACGGACTCTGGCGGGCCGCCCCGTACCCGGCGGAGCTGTTTCGGCTGCAGGCGCGCGCCCTCGAGCGCTCGGAACGGTCGTACGGAAGCCCGGGAAGCCGCGCCGCGGCGGAGTCGCCGGAGCTGCCGAGCGTGGAGGCATCATGGCTTCGGGACACCACGGGGCCGGCGCTCACCGTTACGTTCGAGCGGCCCGGCGAGCGCCGCCTGAGCGCGCTGCTCCTGGCCACGCGGGAGGAGGGAAGCGACGCGCTGCGGCTGGCGCGGTTCGATTCCGCCGCCGCGCTGCCGTCCGCGGGTGCGCTCGAGAGCCGCTGGTCCCGCTTCCCGTCCTTCGACGCGCTGAACGACTCGATCCGCGACGACGGGGGGCGGCTGGAGCGCGGCCCCGTGCGATTCGACACCGGGCCTGACGGCATGGTAGCCTATCAGTCGCACTTCGCCGGTGCGTCCGTCCCGGCCGCCAGCGGGAAGCCGGTCCTCGTGTGGGTCACCGTGGCCACCGGCGAGCGGCTCGGCGCGGGGCACACGCTGAACGAGGCCTGGAGCAATCTGATGGGAGCCACGGTGCCGGCGATCGCCGGGCAGCCGCAGTCCACCCGGCTCGACGACGCGCGGCGGGAGCTGCTGCGCGCCGACTCGGCGCTCCGCGCCGCCGACTGGGAGGCGTTCGGCCGGGCCTGGGGCAACCTCCGCAACGCGCTTGGCCTCCCCCCCGACTCGGCCGCGCCATGAGCTTGATCGCCCGGAAGGCCAGGACTACCTTCGGGGGCTTTTGCCCCGGGCGGCCGGCGTGAGGACCGCCGTGCTGGCGCTTGGCGGCAACGCGCTCGCGTGCGAGGGCGAGGAGCCCACGGTGGTCAATCAGTTCCGGCGCGCGCGCGAGAGCATGGCGATGGTGGTGGAGCTGGCCCGGGCCGGCTGGCAGATCGTCCTGGTGCACGGCAACGGGCCCCAGGTGGGCGACGAGCTGGCGAGGAACGAGGCCGCCCGCCGCCTGGTGCAGCCGCTGCCGCTCGGGGTGCTGGTCGCGGAGACGGCCGGCTGGATCGGCTACATGCTGCAGCAGTCGCTGCAGAACGCGCTCGGGGCGGCGCGCCTCCGGCGCGATGTGGTCACCCTCGTCACCCAGACGCTGGTGGACCGTTACGATCCGGCGCTCGGCCGCCCCACCAAACCCATCGGCCACGCGCTTACGGAAGTCGAAGTGGCGCGGCTTCGCGAGGCGGAGCGCGCGGTGGGCCGGGACGGTGCCGGCAACTGGCGTCGCATGACGGCCAGCCCGATGCCTCTTGGCGTGGTCGAGCTCCCGGTCGTTCGGACCCTGGTGCAACAGGGCACCATCGTGATTGCCGCGGGCGGCGGCGGCCCGCCGGTCTACGACGACCCGCTGCTCGGCCTCGAAGGCGTGGACGCGGTGGTCGACAAGGATCGGGTCGCCGCCATCCTGGCCTCGCAGCTCGGAGCGGAGGTGCTGATGATCCTCACCAACGTGGACGCGGTGTTCGAAGGGTGGGGGACGCCGGCCGCGCGGCCGATCGCGCGAATGACGGTGGCGCAGGCCGAATCGCTGATCGCCGCCGGTGGGCTGGACGAGGGCGGCATGAGGCCCAAGGTCGAGGCAGCGGCCGGCTTCGCCCGCGCCTCGGGTGGCCGGGGCATCATCGCCCGGCTGAGTGGCGGGCCCGCGGCGCTCCGCGGCCAGACGGGAACCACGATCACGAGGGACACGTGAACCTGCACGAGTACCAGGCGCGCACGCTGCTCAAGGCCGCGGGGATCCCGATGTTCGAGGGCGACGTCGCCTCGACCCCGACCGAGGCGGAGGCGATCGCTCGCCGCATCGGCGGCACGGTCGTGGTCAAGGCACAGGTGCATGCCGGCGGCCGAGGCAAGGCGGGTGGCGTGAAGCTCGCCCGGAACCCGGCGGAGGCCATGGACGAGGCGGCCCAGATCCTGGGCATGACGATCAAGGGCCTCACCGTGCACAAGGTGCTCGTGGTGCCGGCCGCCGAGATCGTCACCGAGAGCTACGTCGGCCTGATCATGGACCGGGAGGCGCAGTGTCCCGTGTTCATGGTGAGCGCCGCGGGGGGCGTGGACATCGAGGAGGTGGCGGCGAAGACCCCGGAGAAGATCGTCCGGCTACCCGTGGATCCGACGTACGGCCTCTTTCCGCACCAGGCGCTCCGGCTCGCCTTCGTTCTCTACCGCGACTTCACCCAGGTCAAGGCCGCGGCCCGGATCATGGAGCAGCTCTACGCCGCGTTCGTCAACAACGGCGCCTCCCTGGCCGAGATCAACCCGCTGGTGACGGCGCCCGACGGCCGCGTGCTCGCGCTCGACGCCAAGGTCGTGATCGACGACAACGAGCTCTTCTGGCGTCCCGATCTTGGTGTGCTGCGCGACGACTCCGCCGAGGAGCCGAGCGAGGCGGCCGCGCGGCGCGCCAATCTCTCGTTCATCAAGCTCGACGGCAACGTCGGCTGCGTCGTGAACGGCGCCGGCCTCGCGATGGCCACGATGGATCTGGTGAAGTACTACGGCGGCGAGCCCGCCAACTTCCTCGACATCGGCGGCAGCTCGAGCCCGGAGAAGGTCATCAACGCGCTCAAGATCATCACCGCCGACCCGCACGTGAAGGCCATCCTGTTCAATATCTTCGGCGGCATCACCCGGACCGATGACGTGGCCAACGGCATCGTCGCCGCCACCCGGCAGTTCAAGGTGGACGTGCCGATCGTCATCCGGCTCACCGGCACCAACGAGGTCGAGGCGATCCGGATCCTCGAGGGTGTCGGCATGCGCGCGCTCAGCGACATGGACCAGGCGGTGCAGCAGGTCGTACAGCTCGCCCGGGGGGCGGCGTGAGCATCTTCGTGGACCGGGACACCAGGCTGCTGGTCCAGGGCATCACGGGCCGCGAAGGCTCGTTCCACTCGCGTCAGATGCTCGAGTACGGCACCGCGATCGTGGCGGGCGTGACGCCCGGCAAGGGCGGCCAGACGTTCGAGAGCAGGGTCCCGGTCTTCAACACGGTGGATGAGGCGGTGCGGGCCACCGGGGCCAACGTGTCGGTCATTTACGTGCCGCCGATGGCCGCGGCCGCCGCCGTCGTCGAGGCGGCCGACGCCGGCCTGCCGCTCGTCGTGTGCATCACCGAGGGCATCCCGGTCATGCACATGAGCCGGACCATGCCCTTTGTCCGGGGCCGTGGCGTCCGCCTGATCGGTCCCAACTGTCCCGGGCTGATCGCGCCCGAGGCCCGGGCCAAGGTCGGGATCATCCCCGGCAACATCTGCAGCCCGGGCCGGGTGGGCATGGTCTCCCGGAGCGGGACGCTCACCTACGAGGTCGTCAACCATCTCACGCGTGCCGGCATCGGCCAGAGCACCTGCGTCGGCATCGGCGGTGACCCGATCATCGGCACCAACTTCATCGACTGCCTCCGCGCCTTCCAGAACGATCCCGGAACGGACGCGATCGTCATGATCGGCGAGATCGGCGGCACCGACGAGCAGAACGCCGCCGTGTTCGTCAGGGAACACGTCACCAAGCCGGTGGTCGGATTCATCGCCGGTCAGACGGCGCCGAAGGGCCGCCGCATGGGCCACGCGGGGGCCATCATCTCCGGCTCATCGGGCACCGCGGAAGAGAAGCTCGCGGCGTTCGAGGCGGCGGGCATCGGGATCATGCGCCGGCCGGCCGACGTCGTGGACCTGCTTCGGTCGAGGATGTGAGACTCACCGACCTCCTGAGCCGCCGCCGGGTCGTGGTGCCCCTCGCCGCGGGCACGCTGGAGGAAGGAATCCGCATCCTGGTGGACGCCTGCGAAGCCGACGGACGCGTGGCCGATCCGGCCCGGCTGCGCGACGCGATTCGGGGGAGCTGGCCCGAGGATACGATGACCCTCGGCCCGCACGCGTGGCTGCCGCACTTCCGGACCGACGCCGTGCCGGCGCTGGTCTCGGCCCTGGGCATCGCGGCGGCGCCGATCACGCGGGCCGGCGACGCCGGCGCCCGGGACGCGCCAGGCCCGCGGCTCATCCTGCTGATCGTGGCGCCGCCGGGCGATAACGCCGCGTATCTGCAGACGGTCGCGGCCTTCGCCCGGGCGCTCGCGCGGCCCGAGGTGGCGGCGGGGTTGCTCGCCGCCCGCTCGCCGGCGGAGGTCCTGGGGCTGCCCGCGCTCCGCGATGTGGCGCTCCAGGGCCAGCTCCTCGTCCGCGATATCATGCGCGTCCAGGCGGTGGCGCTCCGGCCGGAGGAAACCCTCGAGTCCGCCGCGGCCCTGCTGCAGCGCCACGGAGTGGACGCGCTGCCGGTGGTGAGCGATGCGGGCGAGGTCGTCGGCCTGCTCTCGAATCGCGAGCTGCTCCGGCACCTCGTGCCCGGCTACGTGCAACGGGTCACCGCCGCCGGCGCGGCGGCCGAGCCGCGCCAGTCGCTGGTTCGCGACGCCATGGCGCGCAGCGTTCTCTGCATCTCCGAGGATCAGACGCTGGCCGATGCCGCCCAGCTTCTTGCCGCCCGCGACGTCGAGCGGGTGCCCGTGGTGAGGGAAGGCGTGCTCCGCGGGTTCGTCACTCGCGCCGATCTCGTGCGCCGGCTGCTCGCCGGCCGCTAACCCAGCAGTATTCTCAAGGAGTGCACCGTGGCCGTTTCGCTGACCTTGGGCATCGTGAAGCCGGACGCCATCGCCACCGGCAAGACGGGGAAGATCCTGGCGCATCTCGAGGAGGCGGGGTTCACCCTTCGGGCCGCGCGTCTGGTCCGCCTTACCGATGCGCAGGCGGGTGCCTTCTACGCCGTCCACCGCGGCCGCCCCTTTTACCCGGAGCTCGTGGCCTTCATGACCAGCGGTCCCTGTCTCCCCATGGCCCTGGAGGGGGAGGATGCCGTGGCCACACTCCGCACCGTCATCGGCGCGACCGACCCCGCCGAGGCTGCGCCAGGCACCGTCCGAAAGCTCTACGCCGAGTCGAAGGGGAGAAACGCCATCCACGCCTCCGACAGCGACGAGAACGCAGCACGCGAGGTGGCGTTCTTTTTCCCCGAGGGCGAGCTGGCGGGAATGCGGTAAGCGGTGAGCTGACGGGTGCTCCCCGTCCTTGACCCAAGTCGTTGTCCCGACTATTCTAAGCGGCTATGCTGCGAGTGGATATTCGGGACCTCCAGCGGGGGCCCGTCCGCACGGACGGGCAGCTCGACCCGGAGGACCCCGCATTCGAGGGGCTGGGGCTCACGCTGGCCGCGCCGGTGACGGTCGAGGGGCAGCTCCAGGCTACAGGAGACGGCGAGTACCTGTGGCGCGGGCACGTCCACGGCGTCGTCACCGGTGAGTGCCGCCGATGCCTGACCGATGTCCGCGATGAGCTGGACATTGACGTGGATGCGGCGGTCTTCTCCGCCAATCCCGAGCTGGCCGACGATCCGGCGTTCTATCCGCTCCCTGACCGCGCCACCAGCGTGGACGTGACCGACGTGGTGCGGGAAGAGCTGGCCCTGGCCGCGCAGGCCGATCTGTTACTCTGCCGGGACGACTGTGCCGGACTCTGCCCCCGCTGCGGGGCGGACCTGAACGCGGGGCCGTGTGGGTGCCACACCCCTGCCGAACCTGTTTGAGGACACCATGGCGGTTCCGAAGCGTCGGACCTCGAAGTCCCGGAAGCGGCTCAGGCGCGGGCACCACACGGGCGCGGGGGTAGCCACCCAGGCCTGCCCGCGTTGCGGCTCGCCCAAGCTTTCCCACCGCGTGTGCGATTCCTGCGGCTACTACCGCGGCAAGAAGCAGGTCGAGGTCGAGGACGTCTGAGCGTGATTCGCGTCGCCGTAGACGCGATGGGAGGCGACCGCGCGCCCGAGGCCGAGATCGCCGGAGTGCTCCAGGCCCTCGCCGGCCTCCCGGATGAGTTCGTCGTTCAGCTCGTCGGCCGCTCCGAGATCATCGAAGCCGAGCTCGCCAAGCACCCGGACGCCGATCGGAGCCGCCTCGAGATCCACGAGGCGGCTGACGTTATCGGCATGGGGGAAAAGCCGCTGGCGGCCGTCCGGCGGAAGCCTCGCTCGAGCATCGTCGTCGGTCTGACCCTCCAGAAGCAGGGCCGCTCCGACGCCTTCCTCTCCGCCGGCAACACCGGCGCGGTCCTCGCCGCCTCCACCGTCATCTTCGGCCTGCACAACGGCGTGGAGCGCGCCACCGTGGCCACGCTCTTCCCGACCGGCACCGACCCGGTGCTCGTCCTCGACGGCGGCGCCAACCTCGATTGCTCCGCCCGGGAGCTCGTCGGATTCGCCTATCTCGGCACCGTCTACATGCGCGACATCCTCGGCCGCGCCAACCCGGTCGTGGGTCTGCTCAACGTCGGCGAGGAGGAGGAGAAGGGGACCGCTGTCGTGCGCGAGGCACATCACCTCCTCAAGCAGTCCCCTCGGCTCAGCTACACCGGCAACGTCGAGGGGCGCGACATCCTCCCCGGCCCGCAGCGCCGCACCCACGTGGACGTCGTGGTCTGCGACGGATTCGTGGGGAACATCGTCCTCAAGTTCTACGAATCGGCCGGCCGTCTCTTCGTCGCGATGCTCTCGGCACGGGCACCCGACGTGCTCGAGCGTCCCGCCCTCCGCGAGCTGGTGGGCCTGCTCGACTACTCCAGCTACGGCGGGGCGCCGCTGCTCGGCGTGCGCGGGGTATCGATCATCTGCCACGGCTCCTCCAGCCCCAACGCCATCAAGAACGGCATCCGGGTGGCGCTCCAGGCGGTCAACGCCGGCCTCAACGCCCACATCGCAGCAGAGTTCGCCCAGCGCGAGCCCGCAGCCCGGTCATGATGGAGCGGCCGTTCGCGGAGGTGGCCAGCGTTGGCGTCGCCGTCCCATCCGGTATCCTCACCAACGCCGACCTGAGCCGGGTGCTCGACACGTCGGACGAATGGATCGTCGAGCGCACCGGTATCCGCGAGCGGCACATCGCGACAGCCGAGCAATCGGTCGCCATGTTGAGCCACGACGCGGCCACGCGCGCGCTGGCTGCCGCCGGCGCCTCCGCCGCCGACCTCGACGCGATCGTCCTCGCCACCGCGAGCCCCGACCGGCTCCTCCCCTCGACGGCGTGTGATCTGCAGGCCTTGCTCGGCGCCGAGAACGCCGCGGCGTTCGACATCGGCGCCGCGTGCCCCGGCTATATCTACGCACTCACCGTAGCGGAGGGGCTCATCGCCTCCGGACAGAGCCGAACCGTGCTCGTGGTCGGGGCAGAGAAGCTCTCGACGATTACCGACTTCGAGGACCGCTCCACCGCCATCCTCTTCGGCGATGGCGCGGGGGCATCGGTGGTCCGCCCCTCGACAGTGCCGGGCCGCGGCATCCTTTCCACCTATATCAAGTCGGACGGGCGCCTCGCGCCGCTGCTCTATCGTCCCGGCGGCGGCTCCGCCGACCCGATCAGCGAGAAGGTGGTCTGCGAGCGGTCGCACTACATGAAGATGGCCGGGCGGGAGGTGTTCAAGGCCGCCGTGCTCGCCATGGCGGAGGCGTGCGACCAGGCCCTCCGCCGGGCGGGGATCACCGCTGGCCAGGTGGACCTGCTCGTCCCGCACCAGGCAAACCTGCGGATCATCGAGGCCACCGCCAAGCACGCCGGCATCCCGATGTCCAAGGTGATGGTCAACGTCGATCGTTACGGCAACACGTCCTCCGCCTCGATCCCGCTGGCGCTCGAGGAGGCGCTCGCCGAGGGGCGCGTGGGTCCGGGTTCAGTGGTGCTGCTCGTGGCGTTTGGGGCGGGCTTTACCTGGGGCAGCACGGTCATCCGATGGTGAGCGTGCTCATGTGCCCCGGGCAGGGTGCCCAGCGCGTGGGCATGGGCCGCGACCTGGCCGAGCGCTACCCGGCCGCTCGCCAGACCTTCGAGGCCATCGACGACGCGCTCGGCGTCGCCCTCTCGCGCATCATGTGGGAAGGTCCGGAAACCGAGCTTACCCTGACGCACAACACCCAGCCCGCCATCCTCGCCCACTCCGCGGCCGTCTGGGCCGTGGTGAAAGACCGGGTCGCGAGCGGCGTACGGGCCGCGGCCGGCCACAGCCTGGGCGAATACAGCGCGCACGTGGCCGCCGGCTCGCTCGGCCCCACCGCGGCCGCACGCCTGGTTCGCCAGCGGGGTGAGCTGATGTACGCCGCCGGCCAGCAGCGTCCCGGAGCCATGGCCGCGGTGCTCGGGCTGGCCACCGAACTGGTCGATGCGGCCTGCAACGAGGCCTCCGCGAGCGACGGCGTGGCGGTGGCCGCCAACCCCACCGCCCCCGACCCGACCGTTATCTCCGGCGATCCGGCCGCCGTCGCGCGCGCCGGCGAGGGCTGCCGCGCGCGCGGCGCCCGGCGGGTCGTGCCGCTCAAGGTGAGCGGGGCGTTCCATTCGCCCCTCATGGCGCCGGCCGTGGACGGCCTGCACGACGCGCTGACCGATGTGGACTTCGACGACCCGGCGTTCCCCGTGGTGGCCAATGCGAGCGCGCAGCCGGTGCGCACCGGCCTCGACGCCAAGCGGCTGCTGCTCGACCAGCTCACGGCGCCGGTCCGCTGGGTCGGCTGCATGCGCGCGGCGGCCGAGCTGGCGCCGGGCGCCACCTTCCTCGAGATCGGGCCGGGGAACGTGCTGACGGGGCTTCTCAAGCGGAGCGTCCCCGGCGCGGCGGCGCTGACGCTGGGGACGGCGGACGAGGTGGAGGCGTTCCTCGCGTGACCACCATCTCCCTCGCCGGCAGGACCGCCTTTGTCACGGGCAGCACCCGCGGGATCGGGCTGGCCATCGCGCGGGCGCTCCATGCGGCGGGGGCGCGGGTGGCGGTCGTCGGCCGTGCGCTCGAGCGTGCCCGCGCCGTGGCTGCCGAGCTGGGGGAGGGGGCGGCGGGCGTCGGTTGCGATGTCACATCGGCCGACGAGGTCCAGGCCGCCGTGGCCGCGGCCGAGCAGGCGCTCGGGCCCATCGACATCCTCGTCAACAACGCGGGGCTCACCCGGGACAACATCCTGCTCCGGCTGACCGACGCGGACTGGGACGCCGTGCTCGACGCCAATCTCAAGGGCGCCTTCCACACCACCCGCGCGGTGATCAAGGGAATGATGAAGCGGCGCGCCGGCCGCATCGTGAACATCACCAGCGTCGTCGGGCTGACCGGCAACAAGGGGCAGGCCAACTACGCCGCGAGCAAGGCCGGGCTCATCGGGTTCACCAAGTCGGTCGCCCGGGAATACGCCAGCCGGGGCGTGCTGGCCAACTGTGTGGCGCCGGGCTTCATCGCCACCGACATGACCGCCGCCTTGCCCGACGACGCGAGGGCTACATTATTACAGGACATTGCCCTGGGGCGGCTGGGGCAGCCCGACGACGTGGCCGGTGCGGTACTCTTTCTGGCCTCCGATCTGGCCGGCTACGTAACCGGGCAGGTGCTGGTGGTCGATGGTGGCATGGTCATCTGACCTCTGTCAGTGAAACCCCAATCGAGGACGACATGAGCAACGTCGAAGAGAAGGTCAAGGATATCATCGTCGAGGAGCTCGGCGTCGAGCGCGAGAAGCTCACCGGCGAAGCGAGCTTCATGGAGGACCTCGGCGCCGACAGCCTGGACACGGTGGAGCTCGTGATGGCGTTCGAGAAGGAGTTCGATATCGATATTCCGGACGAGGACGCGGAGAAGCTCCGCACCGTCGGCGATGCCATGAACTACCTCCACGAGAAGATCGGGAAGTAGCTTGGCGCACCGTGTCGTCGTCACCGGCCTGGGGCTGGTGACACCCGTCGGGACCGATGTCGCTTCCACCTGGGCCGCGCTGCTCGCCGGCACTCCCGGCGCGGCCCCGATTACCAAGTTCGATCCCGCCAGGCTGTCGGTCCGGTTTGCCTGCGAGGTCAAGGGCTTCGACGCCCTGCAGTACATGGACCGGAAGGAAGCGCGGCGCTACGATCTGTTCGCCCAGTTTGCGCTCGCCGCGGCCCACCAGGCCGTGAGCCAGGCCGGGCTGGAGGGGCGATTTCCGGAGCCTGAGCGCACCGGCGTCGTCATCGGCAGCGGCATCGGCGGGATGCAGACGTACGAGGAGAACTGCGCCGCGTACGTGCTGAAGGGCCCCGACCGGGTCTCCCCCTTCTTCGTGCCCATGTTCATCCCGGACATTGCCGCCGGCCTGGTGTCCATCCGCTATGGCCTGAAGGGGCCCAACTACGCCACCGTATCGGCCTGTGCGTCCTCGGCCCATGCCATCGGCGATTCGTTCCACCTGATCCGCAACGGCACGGCCGACGCGATGGTGACGGGGGGCGCCGAGGCCGCCATCACCGGTCTCACCGTGGCCGCGTTCTCGAACATGAAGGCGCTCTCGAGCCGCAACGACTCGCCCGAGACGGCGAGCCGGCCGTTCGACCGGGACCGCGACGGCTTCGTCCTGGGCGACGGCGGCGCGATCGTCGTGCTGGAAAGTCTGGAGCACGCCGAGCGGCGCGGCGCCGAGATCCTGGGCGAGGTCCTGGGCTACGGACTCAGCTCCGACGCCTATCACATCACCTCGCCGGCAGAGCACGGCGAAGGGGCGCAGCGAGCCATGCGCCTCTGCCTGGCCGACGGCAATGTCTCGCCGGCCGACGTGGGCTACATCAACGCGCACGGCACCTCGACGCAGCAGGGTGACGTGGCGGAGACCGAGGCGGTGAAGGCTGTGTTCGGCGAGCACGCGCGGAAGCTGATCTTCGGTTCCACCAAGTCGATGACCGGGCACCTGCTGGGCGGTGCCGGCGCACTCGAGTTCGCCGTGTCGCTGCTCGCTTCCCGCTGCGGCGTCATCCCGCCGACGATCAACCAGTTCACCGCCGATCCCGAGTGCGATCTGGATTCGGCGCCCAACCACAAGGTCGAGCGTGCGGTGGATGTGGCGCTCTCCAATTCCTTCGGCTTCGGCGGGCACAACGTCACGCTGGCCGTACGGAGCTGGCGAACCTAGCCAAGCGCCGGCGGCCTGGCGGAGTCGCCCATGACTTCAGCGCCGCCCCCTGAATCTCCGCTCCCGCATTCGGCCGGCATCCTGGTGCTGGCCACCATCGCCGGCGGCTGTGCGCTCTACCTCGCCCGCGACTTCTTCATTCCACTCGCGCTCTCGATTCTCTTTACGGGGCTGCTGCGGCCGGTGGTGCGGTGGCTCGAGGGCGCTCGCCTTCCGCCGCCGGTCGGAGCGACGATCGTCCTCGTCGCCTTCGTTGGCGCGCTCCTCGGGACCGGCCTGGCGCTGGCGGATCCGGTGCGGGGATGGATCGGGCAGGCACCCTCGACGCTCGCGGCGGCTACCCGGCGGCTCGAGACCCTGCGGCGACCCATGGACCAGATCAGCGCGGTGGCCAAGAAGATGGAGGGCGCCCCCCCGGTCGCCCAGCCCGCGGCGCCCGGCGAGTTCGGTGTGGCTGCGAAGGTGTTCGGCACGACGACGGGCCTGCTCGCCACGGCCGTCGAAGTGGTGCTTCTGACGTTCCTGCTGCTCGCCTCGGGCGACACGTTCCTCAGGAAATTGCTCAAGGTCCTGCGTCTCAGAGGGGAGAAGCGCGCCGCCCTCGAGATCGCCAGCGAAACGGAAGCCGCCGTTTCCCGCTACATGGTGGCCACCGCACTCATCAATGCCGGGCAGGCGCTGCTGGTGGGAGTCGCGATGTGGCTCCTGCCAACAGCCTCGGCCAAGCCGCCCACCCGCCCGCGGTCTATCTGACGATTACGACGCTGCAGAACAACCTGGTGAGCCCGG
>JAICLE010000036.1 GCA_025927545.1 Gemmatimonadales bacterium | reverse complement strand
GACATAGCTGGCGAGGTTGATGCCGATCCCCTGCTTTTCGAGCCGAGCGAAGTAGCCGCCGAGCGTCCGCCAGTCGGGCGTGATCCCGTAGTGCGCGTAGCCGTCGCGGTCGGCCGCGACGATCGAGTCGTTGAGCGGGCCGGCGGAGCTGCCCTCGCCGGTGATCTCGGTCGTGATCCCCTGAAAGATCTTCGACGGCAGCCGCGGATCCACCAGGATGCTCATCTCGGACTGGCCCAGCATGTCGATGAAGCCCGGAGCCACCACCATCCCCGCCGCATCCACCGTCCGCCGCGCCGCGCCGCCGAGGGTGCCGATCGCCGCGATCCGTCCACCCCGGATCCCCACGTCTCCAGCGTACCAGGGCGAACCGGTCCCGTCGATGATCCGCCCGTTCCGGATCAGGACATCGTAGACGTCTTCCTGGGCGGCGAGCGCCACCGGGACCGCGGCGAGCAGAAGGGAGGTTGCGAGTCGGCGGGGGAGGCGCATGGAGGCTCCGGACGAACATCGGGGACGCGATCCGCTGGATGCACCACGGAACCACGGAAGCCAGGGAGATTCACCGCGAAGCATAGCAGATGTGGTGCTGCCGCACGCGCCCCGTACGATCAGCGATTGGCGAGCGCGTAGCTCAGCGTCTCGAGCTCGAGAGCCAGATTGACCGTCTTGACGACCACGTCATCCGGCACCACGAGCTGCACCGGCGCGAAATTGAGGATCGCCTTGACGCCCAACCTCACCAGCCGGTCGGTCACCCCCTGTGCCGGCTCCGCGGGCGTCACCAGCACCGCCATGTCGAGCGGGTGCCGGGCGAGCTCGGACTCGAGCAGCGCGATGTCCTGGATCGTGAGGCCGTTCCACTGGCGGCCGATCTTGGCGGGATCGTTGTCGAAGATGGCCACGATGTCGAAGCCGCGCTGCCGGAACCCGCGGTACTGCACCAGCGCGCTGCCGATCTTCCCCGCCCCGATCATCCCCACGCGATAGCGCTGCCGGAGCCCCAGGATCTCGCGCAGCCGGTCGGCGAGTTCCAGCACCGGGTAGCCGAGCCCCCGCTTGCCGAACGACCCGAAGAACGAGAGGTCCTTCCGCACCTGCGCCGAGGTGGTGCTCCCCCGCGAGGCCAGGGCGCCGGAGCTGACCGTGGCCACTCCCTGTCCCTCGAACTCCTCGAGAAAGCGCAGATAGAGCGACAGGCGTCGAACGGTGGAGTCCGCAACCTTGCGCATCATCGGCCATTTTTGTGAAACATTTCACAAAGCTATCGCGCCGGCCAGCCCGCGTCAACGAGCACGCGCAGCAGGTCCGCGAAGGCCGCGGGCGCCAGCACCTCGGGCCGCACGTCGGGTGGAATGCCGGCTCGCGCGAGCACGCCCGACACCGCCCGCGCGTCCCAGCCGGTCAGCTCGCGCAGACCGCGCGCGAGTTGCTTCCGACGGAAGCCGAACAGCCCGACCACGAGCCGGCGGTACCGCGGCTGCTCCACGTTCGGCACCAGCGGCGCGTCGAGCGGGGTAAACCGCAGCACGGCCGAGTCCACTTTGGGCCGCGGGTGGAACGCGCCTGCCGGGATCGTGAAGAGCCGCTCCGCCCGGACGACCGACTGCACGCCCGCGCTGAGAGCACCATAGGCCCGTTCGCCGGCGCGCGCCGTGACCCGGTCGGCCACTTCCTTCTGCACCAGGAATACGATCCGTGCGGGCACCGGCGGCTCCAAGGCCTTGTCGATGAGCGGCGAGGTAATGTTGTAGGGGATGTTGCCGGCGAGCAGGAAGCGGTTGCCAGCCAAGGCGTGCCAGTCCGTCTCGAGCGCGTCGGCCTCGAGGATGGTGACGCCGGGAAAGCGCTCGCGCAGCCCGGGCACCAGCTCACTGTCCTTCTCAATTGCCACGAGCCGGCCGGCGCGCTCCGCCAGCGCGGCGGTGAGGCCCCCCGGGCCCGGGCCGATCTCGAGCACGGTATCCCCCGCCCCCGCGCCGAGCGCGTCGGCGATTCGTCCGAGGAGCCGGGGATCGGTGAGAAAATGCTGGCTGAGCCGGCGCTTGGCCCGCGCCACGGCTAAATCCGGAGGACGAGCAGGGTGCGGTCGTCCACCGGCTGGGAGCCGAACGCCGCCGCCTGGTCGAGCACGGCGCGCACGATCACATCGGCGGGCTCTGTGCGGTGCGCGCAGACCTCCTCCAGGAGGCGCTGTTCGCCGAACGGCTCGCCCGCCTCGTTCCGCGCGTCGACGAGGCCGTCGGTCCAGAGCACCAGCAGATCGTGGCGGACCGCCCACGGCACCTGCCGCCGCTGGATCTCCCCCGCCGCCGCGAGCCCCAGCGGCGGAGCCGTGGCCCCGAGCCGCTCGGGCGCGCCGAAGCGGGGCACGCGAAACGCGTACGGATGGCCGGCGTTGGCATACGACAGCCGTCCGGCGAGCGGGTCGATCACCCCATAGAACACGCTGAAATACATCTCGGTGGTGCCGAGTTCGGCCGACAGGCTGTCGAGCAGCGCGCCCAGGGTCTCATCAGGGGTGACGGCGGCGGCCGCGTGGATGCCGGCGGCCGACATGACGAGCGCCATCACCAGCGCGGCCGAGAAGCCGTGCGAGGCCACGTCGCCGAGCATGACGCCGACGCGGCCGCGGCCGAGGCGGCTGAAGGTGTAGAAATCGCCGCCCACCGATTCGGCCGGGAAGCAGCGCGCCGCCACCTCGGCGTCACCCTGGAGCACGCCGGGTGACGGGAGCAGCTTGAGCTGGAGATCGTGCGCCAACTCGAGCTCGTGCCGGAGCCGCTGCTGACGCCGGTCCCGCTCCACCAGCCGCGCGTTTTCCACCGCGGCGCCGATCTGGTTGGCCACGGCGGTCACCAGCTTCCGGTCGCCGGGAGTGAAGCGGTCACCACCGAGTCGGTCGGTGAGGTTGATGACGCCGACGCAGCGGAGCGGCGAGCCGGCCGCGCCGTAGCAGATGGGCACGCTCAGGAACGCCTGGCCGTGATAGCCGCGGGGCTCGCCGCAGTCGGTAGCCACCACGTCCGGCGCCGACGGATCGTTCGCTACCACCCGGCGCTCGCGGTACACTCGTGCGGCCACGGAGCACTCGTCGTCCACTGGCACGGGGGTAAGCCCGTCCATGTCGAACCCGCGCGCCGCCACGGTGCGGAGCACGCCGGCCGGTTCGTCGAACACCATGATGGACGCGCGCCGGGCGCCCACCACGGTGCTCACCTCGCGGGCGATGATCTGGGTGGCCTCTTCGAGCTGCACCGTCTGGCCCAGGATCTCGCTGATCGCGTAGAGCAGGTCGATCTCCTCGTACCGGCTCGTGAGCTCGTCCGCCAGGAACGCGCGCTGCCGCTCCGCATCGAGCAGCGCTCCGACCAGCGGCAGCGTGCGCGCCGCCGCGGTCTCGAGCGCCGTCTCGGCCAGGCCGCCGACTTCCAGCCAGAATCCGTCGACCTCGCCCAGCGGCTCGAGCCAGACTGTGCCCCAGGGCACGGGGGTGAGTCCCACGCTCCGCGGCACGGCGGGCGCCTCGCCGGGGTCCGGTCCCGCGGCCAGACGGAGCGCGCGCCCGTCGAAGCGCCACAGGCGCACCCGCCCGCCGACGAGCGCGCCGAGGCCGTCGAGCACGGGCTCGAGCCGGCCTATGGGCGGCGCAGTGTCATGCAGATGGAATTTCCCTGCTCATTGAATTGGACGGCGTCCACCAGCTTGCGGATGAGATAGAGTCCCCGGCCATTGGCCTCGTCGAGCTGGTCCGGCCGGATCGGCTCGGGCACGGCCGTGGGGTCGAACCCGGGCCCCTCGTCGGTTACGACCAGCCGGATGGCATCGGCCAGAAGCTCGGCGCGCACGTGAACCGACTTGCGGCCGTCCTCGCCGTTCCCCCGGACGATGGCGTTGCTGAGCGCTTCGGAGAGCACCACCTGGAGCCGGAAGCGCGTCCGCCGGCAGCTGGCGTGGCCTGCGAGGCAGTGACGGGTGACGAGCTCGACCGCCTCCTCGATGCACGCCACCTCGCTCGGGAGCTGGAGGGTCACGAGCGTGGCCGCGCCGCCCGCGCCCGGGGCCGGCGAGCGGCGGACGCAGAGGCGGAGCGGCGACGGCACGAGGGGATCGGGCTAGAAGCTCGCGAGGGCCTGCTGGGGCGTCCCTGCGATCGCGAACAGCGTATCGAGCTTGGTCAGCTCGAACAGCGAGCGGAGATCCTCGTTGAGTCCCGAGAGCCGGAGCTCTCCACCCGCCTCGCGGATCCGCTTGGAGATGGAGACGAGGGCGCCGAGCCCCGAGGAGTCGATGTAGCCGGTGCGGGAGAAATCGATGAGGATCCGGCGCTCACCGCCGGCCACCGCGGCCTGGACGAGGTCCTTGAGCTCCTGGCGGTTGCCCACGATCAACTGCCCCTCCACCTGCACCACCGCCACGCCGCTCGGGTCCTTGGTCTGGCTGAAGCCCATCGGCTTGTCTCCGTCGGATTTCTAGTCGCACTGCAGCGCCAGCATGGCGGCCACCTCGACAATATCATCGGCCGTGGCCCCGCGCGACAGGTCGGCCATCGGCCGGGCCAGTCCCTGGAGCATGGGGCCGATGGCGACCGCGCCCGCGAGCCGCTGCACCAGCTTGTACGCGATGTTGCCCGCGTCGAGATCGGGAAAGACCAGCACGTTGGCCCGTCCCCCCAGCGGCGAGCCGGACGCCTTCCGCTCGCTCACCTCCGGCACCAGGGCGGCATCGCCCTGCAGCTCGCCGTCGCTGACGACGTCGGGCAGGAGGGTCCGGAACCGGGCCGCGGCCTCGCGGGCCCGGGCGACGCGCGGACCTTCGGCGCTCCCCTTGGTGCTGTACGACAGGAACGCCACCCGCGGGGAGTCGCCGGCCAGGCGCGGCCGGTCGCGCGCGGCGGCCTGGGCGATGTGCGCCAGTTGCTCCGGCGTCGGCTCGGGCACCACCGCGCAGTCGGTGAAGGTCAGCACCGTGTCGTCCGGGAGCACCATGTAGAAGGCGGAACTCACCAGCTCCACGCCGGGCGCGGTGCCGATGGCCCAGAGCGCGGCCCGGATCGTGTCGCGAGTCGGGCACACGGCGCCGGCCAGCGCGGCGTCCGCCTCTCCCAGGGCGACGAGGGCCGCGCCGAAATTGGCGGGCACCGCCGCGAGATCGAGCGCATGCACGCCGTCCACTACCCGGTCGGGGCGCCGCTCGCGCAGGTAGCGCGCGATGGCGGGGAGCCGCGGGTCGGCGGCCGGATCGATGCCGTCTCCGCCCACCACGATCGGCTCGGCGATCCGCTCGCGCCGGAGCCGCTCGGCGGCCACGTGGACGCGCGGGTCTTCCCCCTCGCACAGCACGATCCGTTTGCGGTGCGCGGCGGCGCGCTCGAGCAGCGACTGGCGGAAAGTCATCGGCCGTACCGCCGGGCAAGCGCCTCGGCCACGCCGGGCTGGACGAGGGCGCTCACGTCGCCGCCGAACCGCGCCACCTCGCGCACGAGGCTCGAGCTCAGGTAGGTGAGCTCGAGCGCGGGCACGAGGAAGACCGTCTCGAGCGAGGGATGGAGCTGGCGGTTCATGAGCGCCATCTGGAACTCGTACTCGAAGTCGCTCACCGCGCGAAGGCCGCGCACCACGATGGTCGCGCCCACCTGCCGGGCGAACTCGACCAGGAGCCCGTCGAACGACTGGTAGTTCACCCTGGGCTCGTCGCCGATCGCCGCCTGCAGCATGGCAAGCCGCTCGGCCACCGTGAAGAGCGGCTGCTTGAGCGGATTCACCGCTACCGCCACGATCACGCGGTCGGCGAGCGCCAGGCTCCGGCGGATCAGGTCCTCGTGACCCCTGGTCGGCGGGTCGAACGAGCCCGGATAGATCGCGATGCGGGTCATGGCGCGTGGCAGAAGGTGAGGGCGGTGTCGCCGTAGGTCCGGGTGTCGTCGCCGTCCAGCCGCTCGCCGGCGCGATGCTCGACCGAAAGAATGCGCGCGAACGGGGTCTGGCGGAAGAGCGCCACCAGCCGGGCGGCGTCGTCCCGGGCGTAGGGCGGATCGGCCAGCACGAGGTCGAAGGCGGCGGCCGGCAGTCGTGCCGCGAAGCGCAACGCGTCGCCCCGCCGGACCGATGCCCGCCCGCCCACGCCGAGCGCCTCGATATTGGCCTCGAGCGCCCGGAGCGACGCCGGGTTGAGCTCGACGAACGTCCCCGACTCGGCGCCTCGCGAGAGCGCCTCCAGCCCGAGCGCGCCGCTCCCGGCGTAGAGATCGAGCACGCGCGCCCCGGGCAGCGCGCCGGCCAGGATGCTCATCCAGGCTTCGCGGACCCGGTCGGCGGTGGGGCGGACGCGGGCGTCCCTGGGAACGACGAGACGGCGTCCGCGGAATTCACCGGAGACGATTCTCATGGCAGTCGTCAGTCGTTGGTCGTTAGTCGTCAGTCACAAGCCCGACGACTGAGGACTGACGCCTGGCGACTGCCCACCGGCATGCGGCGACACCGCGCAGAGCCGGGCCTGGAGCGTGGCATGTCCGTTCCATTCGTTCAGCTCGAGCCGGAACGCCGCGTCCACCAGCGCCTCGCCCAGCCACGGCACCCGGTCGGCCCACTGGAAGCCGATTGCGGCGAGCCGGGTGGTGCCATCCTCCAGCGTGCCCTTCAGATGCCCGTTGCCCACACGGGAGGTGCCGGTCAATCGGACGCCGCGGACGCCGAAGACGGGGCTCGCATTCCCCGACCCGCAGGGCTCGAGGTAGCGGCACATGCGCTCCAGCTCGTGAGTGGCCTCGCCCAGCGAAAGCTCCAGATCCACCCGCTGTTCGGGGCCGAGATCGTCGGGACCGAGCGTGTCGCGCGCGAGCTCGGCGAACCGCGCGCGGAACTCGGCGAGCCGGTCCCGCCGGATGGTGAGGCCCGCGGCCATCTGGTGCCCGCCGTAGCGCTCGAGCAGATCGCCGCAGGCGAGGAGCGCCGCGTGCAGGTCGAACCGCGAGATGCTTCGCCCGGAGCCCTTACCGATATCGCCGTCGAAGGCGATGAGGAACGCCGGCCGGCCATAGCGCTCCACCACCCGTGAGGCGACGATGCCGACGACGCCCGGATGCCAGTCGTCCCCGGCAAGCACCAGCCCCGCGTCCCGCTCCGGGCTTCCCACCTGTTCGACCTGCGCGAGCGCCTCCTCGAGCATCCGGTGGTCGAGCGCCTGCCGTTCCACGTTGAGCCCCTCGAGCCGGCGGGCCAGCTCTGCGGCTTCCGCGGGATCATCGGTGAGCAGGAGACGGAGCCCGTCGGCCGCGTCACCGACGCGGCCGGCCGCATTGAGCCGGGGGCCCAGGATGTACCCCATGTGCGCGGCGCGGAGCTCGCGGGCGCCGAGCCCGCTGGCCTGCACCAGCGCGCGGAGCCCCGGCCAGCGGCTGGCGGCGAGCAGGCGAAGCCCGTGGCGGACCAGGATCCGGTTCTCGCCCGCGAGCGGCACGACATCGGCCACCGTGGCCAGGGCCACGTAATCGAGCAGGTGATACGGCAGGTTGGGCGGGAGCCCGAGCGCCGGAACGAGCGCCTGCACCAGCTTGAACGCGATGCCGGTGCCGCAGAGTACGCGGGCGCCGGACGTATCGTCCGCGCGTTGCGGATCCACGACGGCGAGGGCGGCCGGAAGCTCCGGACCGGGCAGATGGTGATCGGTGATCACGACGCCGAGCCCGGCGGCGCGCGCGGCCCGGACCGTGTCCACCGCGGTGATGCCGCAATCACAGGTGACCACCAGCGACGCGCCGAGCCGCCGGGCCTCGAGCAGGCCCGCGGGGCCGAAATCGTAGCCGTCGCGCAGCCGGTGGGGCACGAACCCGGCGACGTGCGCACCCGCGGCGCGGAGCGCGCGGGTGAGGAGCGCCGTGGCGCACTGGCCGTCCACGTCGTAGTCGCCGTGCACCAGGATGGTGCCGCCGGCCCGGACCGTGGCCACGATGGCGTCTACAGCTTCCGCCATGCCCGCCAGGGCCATGGGATCGGACAGGTCGGAGACGGCGGGCCGGAGAAACCGCCGCGCAGCCGCTTCGGCGCCCTGCCCGCGCTGGACCAGCAGTGCCGCGAGCGCGGGCGGAATGCCGAGCTGCGCCGCGAGCAGCCCGACAACGGCGGGATCGGGCCGCGGCGAGACCACCCAGCGCAGGGTCGGGGCTGGGAAGACGCTCACCATGGGAACGTACGGCCGGCGCGTCCGCTCACGACGACCCTGCCGTTTCCGCGGGGTACAGGATCGCGCCGCAGCCTTCGCAGCCGTCCACGATGGCCCCGCTCCGGATCTGGCTCCGGCGGTTGAGCGGCACCGAGGTATGGCACGCGCTGCAGTGCCCGCCGACGAGCGGCACGACCACCTCGCGCGCGCGCGATTGCCGTAACCGGTTGTAGCGGGTGCGGAGCGGCTTGTCGATCTGCTCCGCGCTGGCCTCGCGCTCGCGGGCAGCGGCCTCGCGTTCCTCCTCGAGCACGCGGCGGCGCTCCGCCAGCCGGGCCCGTTCCGGTGCCTGCTCCAGATCGGCGGCCGCCACCCGTGCCTCCTCCTCGCTGACCCTGGCCTCGAGTCCGGTCACCGCCTCGGCGCTCCGTACCCAGTCGTTCTCCTCCTTGACCATCACCGACCGGGCCAGCTCGAGCTCGGCCATGAGCGTCGAGGCCTCCTTGGGGTTGCGCACCGTCTCCAGCCGCTGCACCCGGCGGTCCTGCAGGACGCGATAGCTCTCCACTTTCGCTTCCAGCTCGTCGCGCCGGCGCACCCCGTCGGCCGCGGCGCGGCGGGCGGCGTCGAGCGCATCGCGGGCCCGCTGGATGGCGCGATCGAGCACGCCCACCTCGGCGTCCAGCTCCTGCAGCCGCCGCTCGACGTCGGCGACCGCCGTGTCCTTGGATTGCAGCGCGAGGAGCTTGACCAGATCAGCGTGCATCGACGTCGCCTCTTCGAATGGAGCGTTTCAGGAGTTCCTCCGGCAGCCGTGTGGCGATCTCCCGGGTGAGCCGCGCGCGTTCCAGCACGAGCGCGTCGAAATCCTCCGGCGTCATCACCCGGTCCTGCTCCTTGATCCGGCGGTTGAGCGCGGCGAGCTGGCGGCGCAGCGGGCGAACCTCGAGTGTCCGGCAGGCGTCCACGTAGGTGCGGTCGGGGTCGGGCGCGCCGTATTTCGCCTCGATGCTGTCGAGCCACGCGTACGCCCGCCGCGCGCCGGGAGACAGTTGTTCCAAGAATAGGGTAGATCCGGTGTTTTCGGGACTGCGGCGCAGCGCCTCGTACACCTCGCGCAGCTCGGCGGTCTCGAACCATTCCACCGGCACTTCGGCCACCGCCCGCTCCAGCCACCCGCGCTCCCGGATCAGCACGCGCAGGAGATCGCGCTCGGCAGCGTCGACCCGGCGCGCGGGCCGAGGCCGGGATCGAGGGACTCCGCCGCCGGCGGGCTGCCGCTGCGCCTCGCCGGGAGTGGGAGCGGGGGCGGCCGGTTCCTGCCGGTCGGCCAACTGATGGACCAGTGTCTCTCGGCTCACGCCGGTGCGCTGCGCGACCTCCTTCAGGTAGAGGTCGCGGGTGAGCGGGTCGGCGGCGGCCCGGATGGTGGGCAGCAGCCGGTCGAGCGCCTCGCGCTGGTGGTCCACGCCCTCGAACCAGCCCTTCTGCTCGAGCAGTTGAAGCTTCCGCTCCAGCAGGTCGATCGCGTCACGGAGAATCGGCTCCAGCGCCGCGCCGCCGCCGCGACGGACGAGGGTGTCGGGATCTTCGCCGGGGGGCATCGTGGCCACGCGGACCCGGACCGCATGTCGCAGCAGCTCGTCGCCGGCGCGAAAGGTGGCGCGCAGGCCGGCCTGGTCGCTGTCGTAGAGCAGCGTGGCGGTGGGGGCAAAGCGGCGGAGCAGCGTCGCCTGGTCGGAGGTGAGCGCGGTGCCGAGCGGGGCCACGACGTGCTCGACACCGGCCAGCACCAGCCGGAGCACGTCGAAGTAGCCTTCCACCAGGATCACCGTCTCCTCACGCCGGATGGGTCCCTTGGCCTGGTGCAGGTTGTAGAGCTGGCGGCCCTTGTGAAAGATCGGGCTCTCGGGGGAATTGAGATATTTCGGCTCGCCCGGCCCGAGGAGCCGGCCGCCGAAGCCCACCACCCGGCCACGGAGGTCGTGGATGGGAAAGAGCAGCCGGCTCCGGAACCGGGGTACGACGCTCCCGTCGTCGCGCACGGCCGCGAGCCCGGCCTCGACCAGCACCGGCTGCTCCAGTCCGAGCTGGGCCATGGCGCCGAGAAACGCCTTACCGGGGGGCGCGTAGCCCAGCCCGTGGAGCGCGGCGGTGTCGAGCGCGATGTCGCGGCCCTGGAGGTACTCGCGCGCGCCCGCGGCGTCCGCGGATTCGACGAGCTGCCGGGTGAACCAGTCCTGTGCCACCGCGGCCGCGCCGAAGAGCGGCTCGAGTGGGTCCGGACCCGCGCGCTCGGCGCGCTCGGGGATCACGATCCCCGATCGGCGCGCCACTTCCCGCACCGCCGTCGGGTAGTCCATCCCGACTCGCTTCATGAACCACGAGAAGACATCGCCGCTCTCGTGGCAGACGAAGCAGTAGTAGCGACCCTTCTTCGGGATGACGGCGAAGTTCCGGTGGGTGCCGCCGTGGAACGGACACGGCCCGCGATAGTCCGACCCGGTGCGTTTCAGCTCGACTGTCTCCCCGATGATCCCGACCAGGTCCGCGCCGTCCCGCACCTGGTCGACGAGCTCTTCGGGGATCATGCTCACGCCGAGAACTCCACCACCGTGACCCCGGTGCCGCCCTGGTTCCGCGGCGCGAACCCGAACCGCGCGATGCGCCGGTCGCCCGCCACCACGCGGCGCACCCGCTCCCGCACCACGCCGGTTCCCATCCCGTGAATGATGCGCAGGTACGGCTGCTCTGCCAGGACCGCGGCATCCACGGCGGCGAGGGTGGCCACCTCGGCCTCGTCGCCGGTGAAGCCGCGGAGGTCGATCTCGAGCGAGGAGGGGGATGAGGGAGCCGGCGGATGGCCGGCCGCGGGGGCCGGCTGCCCGGTGCTCGCCGTGCGCGTGGCCTGGTCCGCATCCACCACGATCTTCATGGCCCCGAGTGCGACCACGAGCTTCCCGTCGGGCCGGATCTCGAGCACCTGCCCCGCCCCGCCGTTGAGCAGGCGCACCCGGTCTCCCACGGCGATGCCGCCGCCCTGCTCCGCCCGCTCTAACGGTTCGGTCTCATCCGACCGCTCCAGCTCCTCTCCCTGCTGCCGTATGCCCTCCTCCACGAGGCGGCGTGCCTCGCGAGCGGCCGCATCATCGGCGGCGGTCTTCGCGGCGCCGAGGGCCTGTTCGACGCGCTGCCTGGCCTCGAGGAGATAGGTCCGCGCCTGCTGCCGGCCGGTCCGCTCGGCGTCCTTCTCGCGGCGCCTGAGCTCGGCCTCGCGCGCGGCCTGCGCTTCCTGCTGCACCACGAGCCGGGCCTGGAGCGCGTCGAGCTCGACCGTCCGCTCGGCCATCTCCGCCTGCGCTGCCGCCAGCTCGTGCTGCCGCTCCTCGACCGTCGCGAGCAGCGCGTCCAGACTCCGCTCGGCATCGGGCACGCGGGCCTCCGCGTCGGCCAGGATCGCCGGCGCCACACCGAGCCGGCGGGCGATCGCCAGGCCGTAGGAGCGGCCGGGCACGCCCTTGAGAAACCGGTAGCTCGGGGTGAGCGTCGCTGCGTCGAACTGGAGGGAGGCGTTCACCACACCGGGCGTATGGCTGGCCACCTCCTTGAGCGAGCCGAGGTGCGTGGTCGCGAGCGTGAGCGTCCCCCGTCCGGTTAGAGAAACGAGCGTCGCCGCGGCGAGTGCCGCGCCCTCCGCCGGGTCGGTCCCGCTGCCGATTTCGTCGAGCAGCACGAGGGTGGCGGCGTCGGCTCCGTCGAGGAGCCGCCGCAGCATCCTGACGTGGGCGCTGAAGGTCGAGAGACTCGCCGCGATGCTCTGGCGGTCGCCGATGTCGGCATAGAAGCGGCGGAACACCGGAAGCCGGCTCCCGGCGCCCACGGGCGGCACGATGCCGCACTGGGCGAGCGCCGCGGCGAGCCCCACCGCCTTGAGCAGCACCGTCTTCCCGCCGGTGTTCGGCCCGCTGATGAGCAGCGTGCGCTCGGCAGCCGAAAGCTCGAGGTCGAACGGCACCACCGGCTCGGTCCCGGCGAGCAGGAGCGGGTGGCGCCCATTGACGATGACAAGGTCCGCGGGTGCCGGGGTTACCTCGGGGACTTCGCCCTCGACCGAGATGGCGTAGCGCGCGCGGGCCACGAGATCATCCACCGCCACGCACATCTCGACCAGCTCCCGGAGCACGCTCAGCTCGGGACGGAGCAGGTCGGTCAACTCGCGAAGCACGCGCAGCGCCTCGCGCTCCTCCTCCACTTCCGCCTCCCGGAGCGCGTTGCCGAGCTCGATGGCTTCCGCGGGCTCGATGAAGAGCGTCCCCGCGCTACCGCTCTCGTCGTGCACGATGCCGCCCGGCCGGCTGCGCGAATCGCGCCGAACGGGGATGACGTAGCGGCCGTTGCGCACCGTCACCGACGCGTCGCCCGGCGCGGTGTTGGCATCGAGCCCGCGGAGGAGCGACTCCAGCTTCCGGATGAGCCGCTGCCGCGCGGCGTGCACTTCCCGCCTGGCGGCGGCCAGCCCCGGGCTCGCCGTGTCGAGCAGGGTGCCCTCGGGATCGAGCGATTGCTCGAGCCGGCGCTCCAGACGTTTGTCGGGCAGCGGCCGGGCCAACCCACTGGCGAGCGGCGCGCTCTCCGCGACGCGGCGGAGGTCGGCCTGGATCAACCGGGCGGCGACGAGCACACGCTGCAGCGCGGCCAGCTCCGCCCCCTCGAGCACGCTGCCATCGATCCGGAGCCGGCCGAGCGTACGGTGCACTTCCGGAATGGGCTGGACCAGCAGCGCGTCGCCCCGGCGGAAGAGCGCGGCCACCTCGCCCACGCGCGCCAGCTCGCCCACGATCCACCCGACGTCGTCGCCGGGCCGGCGGCCTCGGACCCGTGCGGCGCCGAGGGGCCCGACCGCGTGCCCGGCGACCAGCTCGAGAACCTCGGCGAATTCGATGGTCTCGAGGGCGTCCGCGCTCTGCGCCTCCGGCAATGACGACGGGGTGCCGCCCTGCACGTGGGCCGGCACCCCGGAATCAGACAGGGACAGCGACTGCGCCATCACCCCCGCTGCAGCTCCTCACGCACGATCTGGTTGATCACCTTGCCATCGGCCCGGCCGCGGAACTTCGGCAGGACCTGACCCATGACCTTGCCCATCTCGGTGGCGCCCCCCGCGATGGCGGCCCGCACCGCACCCCGGATCTCCTCGGGGTCCACGGCCGGCGGCAGGAACTCTTCCAACACCCTGATCTGCGACCGCTCCACGTCAGCGAGCTCCGGACGGTTGGCCGCCGCATATTGCTCGGCCGACTCCCGCCGGGTCTTGATGCCCTTCCGCAGCACCTCGAGCACCTCCTCGTCGGTACCCGGGCGCCGGAGCTCGATCTCGCGGTTTTTCAGATTGGCGAGGATGGTCCCCAGCACCAGGGTCCGCTCCTTGTCCTGGGCCCTGCGGGAGGCATTCATGGCCGCCCGCAGGGCCTCGCTCACACTAGACCCTGGCGACACGGGGCCCCCGGCGGGTCTTGCGGGCGGCGGCGTTCGTCTTCCGCTTTCGCTTCTCGCTCGGCTTCTCGAAGTGGCGGTGCTTCCGCAGGTCCGAGAGGATACCGGCCTTCTCGCATTTCTTCTTGAAGCGCTTGAGCGCGCGCTCGAAGCTCTCGTCATCGTGGATGATGACTTCTGGCATTCGCTGTCTCACCCCTCTCGAGCCCGGTAAGGGCAGGAATCGGAAGAAGTTGGGGGAATTTAGGGGGAAGGTTGGAAAGACGGAAGGACGGAAGGGCGGAAAGACGGAAGGGCGGATTCCGCTTCAGGGTGGGCTTCCGATCTCGGGGCGCACGCGGCGGTAGAGGCCCCACAGCAGCTTGCCGGCCTCGCATCGCACGGGCTCGATGACCTGACTGTCGTCCTTGCTCATGAACCCGAGATCGCGGCTCAAGAGGAGGAGATAGGTCAGCTCGGAGAAGGAGCCGAGGGCCATGTCCAGGTAACGGCCGAACTCCCTCCGGCCTCGCTTGAGGGAGCCCTCGGCGATATTCGACCCGCTCGACACGGCCGCACGCCGGGCCTGCGTCGTGAGCCCGTACAGCTCCCGATGCGGCCAGGAGTCCGTGGCCCGGTAGACCTCCAGCGCGAGCAGGTGCGAAGACTGCCACGCCTCCAATCTTTCGAACGGCATCATGGTCCGACGTTAGCCAGCAAACTCCGAGTGACCTAACCCGTCACCCTCGTCTGGCTACATTCCAACGCAGTCAACCCTGCCTGCGCCCGCTCGCGCGGTCTTCCCACCCCCAGCCTTCCCAGCTCCCGTCCTCCCGTCCTTCCGTCCTTCCGTCCTTCCGTCTTTCCAACCTTCCGTCCTTCCGTCCTTCCACTCACCCTGGCGGCCACCCCAGCCTCCGTCCGCCCAGCACGTGCAGGTGCAGGTGGTCCACGCTCTGGCCCGCGTCCGGCCCCGTGTTGGTGACGATCCGGTAGCCGCGCTCATCCAGGCCGAGCTCAGTCGCCACTTCCGCTGAAAAGGCGAGCAGCCGGCCGAGCAGCGCCTCGCCCTCGGGACCCACAGCATTCCGCACGGCGGGCACGTGCCGCGTGGGAATCACGAGCACGTGGACGGGCGCCTTCGGATCGATGTCGTAAAAGGCCACCGCATCCGCGGTGCGCCTGGCGATTCTGGCCGGGATCTCTCCCGCCACGACCTTGCAGAACAGGCAGTCAGCCATGTGTCCCCCGGAGTCTCGCCGCGGTCACCGCCGCGGCAGCCGCGAGCGCCGCGGTGTCGAAGCGGAGCGTGTGTGGGCCAAGCGCCGTGGGTCGATAGCCGGCGGCGAGGAGCGTGGCTCGTTCGGCGGTGCTCAGGCCGCCTTCGGGGCCGATCACGACGGTGACCGCTTCGCCGTTCAGCACCGGCGGCGGCGGCAGGCCTTCGGCGTCGGCCAGCCAGATGTGCCCCGGATGCACGCGGGTGGCGAACTGGGCCAGGCTCGCAGGCGCATCCACGTCAATCGCCCAGGCGGCGCCGCACTGTTTGGTGGCCTCGAGCGCCTGGCGGCGCAAGCGGGTCAGATGAGTCTCGCGCACCCGATGGGCGACGCCGCCGGTACGCTCGGTCTCGAGCGGCGACACGGCCGTGGCGCCGAGTTCGGCGGCCTTCTCCACCACCCAGGCGAACCGGTCGCGGTCGCCCGCGCCAACGGCCAGCCGGAGCTCCGCGGGCCGCGCGTGCCGCTCCGCCGTGTCCACGTCCACCAGCCACTCGCGCCCCGAGAGGGCCAGCCGGCCGGTGCCCACGAGTCCGGCGCCGTCCCGGAGGGCCACGACCTCGCCCACCCGCGCGCGGCGGACCCGAAGATGGTGCCCCTCGCCCTCGTCCACCTGCTCGCGCCGGCCCGGTGTGACACCGCGCGGAACGAGCACCGTGATCACGGCCGCTCCGCCGCCGCCGCCCACCAGCCCGCGTCCACGACCTCGTCGCGCAGCTCGAGACCCGCCGACCCGAGCGCGCGCCTGAAATCGTCCGCCTCGGGCTGCTCCATGCCGGAAAAGATCGCGAGGCCGCCCGGGCGGAGCGCGGCGCGGATGGCCGGCAGCAGCGCCGTGTTGACGGTCCGCAGAATGTTCGAAAGGAGGAGGTCGACGGGACCGAGCAGCGGCGCGAGATCTCCGGCCTCGCCGTCGACGAACTCCACCGCGCCCGCGACACCGTTCCGCTCCGCGTTGCGGCGGGCGACGGGGGTGGCGTCGGCGTCGTTCTCGATCCCGACCGCGCGCGCGGCGCCGAGCGTAACGGCGGCGATCGCCAGGATCCCGCTCCCGCTGCCGAGGTCCAGCACCGACTCGCCGGGGCGCAGGTGGCGCTCGAGCAGCGTGAGCGCGGCGCGGGTGGAGCCGTGCTCGCCGCTGCCGAAGGCCGATTCCGGATCGAGGACCACGGTGGGCCCGTCCGCCTGCCCGGCCCGGTCCACCCAGGACGGCATCACGGTGAGGCGTCCGAAGCGCCGGGCGCCCAGACCGGTGCGCCAGCGCGTGGCCCAGTCCACCGGCTCGATCCGGCGGCGCGACGTCTCGAGCGTCGATCCGTCGGCCGCGGCAAGCGCGGCCACGAGCTCGTCCGCCGCACGCTCATCCTCGGCGAACGTGACGAGCGTGCCGTCCGCGCGCTCTTCCACGGCGTGCCCTGTCCGCGCCACGAGCCATGCGCCGACCCACTCGCGGCGCGCCGGCGCCGCGCGCACGTCGACGGCCCACCAGCTCATGCGCCGAGCGCTTCCTTCAGCTTGGACCAGAAGCCCGGCGAGCGCTTGGGCGCCTCGCCCTCGAGCGCAGCGAGCTCCCGGAAGAGCCGCTCCTGTTCCGTCGTCAGCCGCTCGGGCGTCCAGACGTGGACCCGGACGATCAGGTCCCCCTTGCTGTTCTGGCCGAGCACGGGAAGACCGCGCCCGCGGAGGCGGATGATGGTCTCGGGCTGGGTTCCCGCCTGCACCCGGATCTCCTCGTCGCCATACGGGGTGGGCACGGTGAAATCCCCGCCCAGCGCGGCCTGCGAGAACGACAGCGCGAGATCGAAGACGAGATCGTTTCCCTGACGCTCGAATCGCTCGTCGTCCCGGATGTCGAGCATGACGAGCAGGTCGCCCGCGGGGCCGTTGCGCGGGCCGGCGGCGCCCTGGCCCCGGAGCGTCAGGTAGTTGTTGCCCGACACGCCCGCCGGGATGTCCACGGTGACGGTTCGGTCGGTCCGCACCCGGCCTTCGCCGCGGCAGACTTCGCAGGGGTCCAGCACCACGACGCCCTCACCGGCGCAGGTGGGGCACGGGGACACCGACACGAACTGCCCGAACATGCTGCGCGCGGCGCGCCGCACCTCGCCGGTGCCGCCGCACGTGGAACAGGGCGAGGGCTTGCTCCCCGGCCTGGCTCCCGTGCCCTCGCACGCGGTGCAGCGGCCCGCCGCCTTGAAGCGCACCGTCTTCTTCACCCCGGTTGCCACTTCGGCCAGCGTGAGCTTGACGGTGACCCGCACGTCCTGCCCCCGGCGCACATCCGCGCGCGAACGCCCGCCCCCGAACAGCGATTCGAAGCCGCCCATGCCGCCGAAGTCGCGCATGAAGATGTTGAGGGCTTCGCTCAGGTCCACGTGGTGGAACCCGCCGCCGGCGCCGGCACCCACGCCCGCCTTCCCGTAGCGGTCGTACGCCGAGCGCTTCTGCGGGTCGCGGAGCACCTCGTAGGCCTCGGTGATCTCCTTGAACCGGGCCTCCGCCTCGGGCGCGGGGTTCCGGTCCGGGTGGAAGTCCATCGCCAGCTTGCGATAGGCCTTCTTGATGTCGGTCTCGGTCGCGTCACGCGACACGCCGAGCAGGGCGTAGTATTCGCTCACTCCAGAAGATCCTCCACCAGGCGGCTGGTGTGCTCCACCAGTCCGATGATCTTGTCGTACGGCATGCGGGTCGGGCCCATGACCCCGATCACTCCCTTGAGGTCACCCGCCTCGTACGAGGCCGTCACCAGCGTGAACTCGGTGAGCCGGGCATCGGGATTCTCGGCGCCGATCGTGATCGAGAGCCCGGTCTGCCGCCGCGAAGCGAGCGCCTGCTTGAGCAGGTCGCGACCCTCGGTGAGCCGCAGCAGATCGCGCATTCGCGCGTTGGACGCGAACTCGGGCTGGTCGGCCAGCATCTGCGCGCTCCCCAGCACCACCGTGTCCTGCTCGCCCGAGAAGATCTCCTCGCCTTCGGCAAGAAAGATGTTGAGCAGCTCGCGGCCGCCGTCCGCGGCGGCATCCCGCAGGCGCTCAGGAAGCGTGGCGCGAATCTGCTGCAGCGTGTGCCCCGAGAGCCGTTCGTTCAGCACCCGCGAGACGTCCTGCACCGTAGCCGGGCGGACTCGCGCCGGCACCTCGACGAAGATGGTGCGCACGAGGCCGCTGCGCAGATTGAACACCAGCAGCAGCCGCTCGGTGCTGACCGACACCAGCTCGAGCCGCTCGAGCACCATCTCGTCGAGCGCCGGCGCCACGGCCACGCCGAGCTCCTGGGTCAGGACCCCCAGCACCTGGGCGGCCCGGCGGAGCACCTCGTCGACCGCGCTCCGCGCTCCAAGGAGGTGTTCGTGCAGCGCGTGCCGCGCCTCGTCGCTCGGCGGCGCCAGTCGCATGATCTCGTTGACGTAAACCCGGTACGCCCGGTCCGTCGGAATCCGGCCCGCGGAGGTGTGCGGGTGGAACAGGTATCCCTTGTCCTCCAGCTCGCTCATCGTGCTCCGAATGGTGGCGGGCGACACGCCCAGACCGAACCTCCGGGCGATCGTCTGGCTCCCGGCGGGCTCGGCCGTCTCGATGTAGGTCTGCACGACCGCCTGGAGCACCCGAAGCTCGCGCTCGCTCAACTGATCCATCATGGGCATAGCTAAGAAATCTATTGACTTACGGGGCCTGGAGGTAGCATCGGGCCGGGTTCGGTTGACCGGGCGACGGACGCGGCCTACCCTGGAGATACGCTGAGACGAGTCCGAGAACCTGTGAGCGACTGGAGAGCACATGCCGAGTACGACTACCGAACGTACCCATGCGATGGAGCGGTGCATCGAAAACTGTACCAATTGTCACCGCACCTGCCTCGAGACGGCCGCCCGGCACTTCCGCGGGGAGAGCACCCCCAAGCTCGAGGAGTCCCACGTCCGGCTGCTGATCGACTGTGCGCAGATCTGCGCGACCAGCGCTGACTTCATGATGCGCGGATCCGACATGCACGGACACACCTGTGGTGCCTGTGCCGCCATCTGCGAGCACTGCGCGGACGAGTGTGACCGGATGGGCGAGAACCCTTACATGGCCGCCTGCGCCGAGATCTGCCGCCGCTGCGCCCAGTCGTGCCGGGAAATGTCGGCCGCTATGCGGTAGCGGCAGCAACCAGCGCGTCGAGTCGCAGCCAGCCCTCCGCCGTCAGCCGGACCCGGCACGTCGGGGTGAGCCGTGCCCATCCCGCCTCCGTCCACGCTGTGATCGTATCCTCCGGCAGCCGCACGGCGGGCAGCCCATCGGCCGTGCGCAACCCCAGGTAGAGCTCCTCCAGCGCAATCGCCTCCTCAGAGAGCTCCTCGGCTCCGTCCTGGACACTCGAGCCCGCCGCACTCGCCCGCTCGTAGGCGGACCAGTCGCGCAGGTTCCACCGGCGCGTCCGACCGAACCCGCTGTGGGCGGACGGGCCCAGCCCGAGGAAAGCGGCGCGGCGCCAATAAGCGCTGTTGTGACGTGCACGCCGGCCGGGAAGCGCGGCGTTGGAGACCTCGTAATGCTCGAATCCCTGGGCCGCCAGCGCCCCGTGCGCCCGAAGGAATTCCGCGGCATAGCGGTCCTCGTCCACCGGGGTGACCTCGCCGCGCTCGGTCCACCGGCCAAGCGCGGTGTGCGGCTCGACCGTCAGGCCGTAGAACGAGAGATGCGTCGGGGCCAGGGCGAAGGCGAGCGAGAGGTCGCGCTCCCAGTTTCTACCCTGCGCGGCAGGCAGGCCGAAGATGAGGTCGAGTGAGACGTCGTCGATCCCGGCCTCGCGGATGGCGGCCACCGCCGGCGCGACCTGCTCCGCGCCATGGGTGCGGTGCATCCACTGAAGCACCGCGGGATCGAACGACTGCACTCCAAGTGATATCCGGTTCACTCCCGCCGCCTGCCAGGCCGAGGCGCGCGCCGCCGTCACGTCGTCGGGGTTGGCCTCGAGCGTGACCTCGGCGTCAGCGGACAGGGGACGCGCCTCCCGGATCGCGTCCATCAGCTCGGCGATGCCGGTCGGATCCAGCCGCGACGGCGTTCCGCCGCCGAAGTAGACGGTGCGCACCTGGCCGGCCTCTGCCCAGACCGGGTGATCCTGCCAGCCCAGCCACTCCCGCCGCACCGCCTCCACGAACCGCTTCGTCGGCACGTTCCGCCTGACCGCAATGGCGAAGTCGCAGTAACTGCAGCGGCGGCCGCAGAAAGGGACGTGGATGTAGACGTGCATCCCGAAATATGCACCCGGGCGGGTGAGACGCCGACGTCAGATCCGCCGGAACCGCCGCCCCGGAAGCTGCTCGGCGACGCCGGAAAGCTCGAGCCCGCAGAGCAGCGCCAGCAGTTCCCCGGCCGGACGGGCGCAGCGCTCGATGAGCGCGTCGAGGTGCAGCGCGTCCGTGGAGAGCCGCTCGGCGACGTCCCGCTCGCCGGCGGTGAGCGTCCCGGGGAGCGCTCGCAGCCCGGGCTCCAGGGTGGGCGGCTCGCCGGAGCCCGGGGCCGCCTCGGGGTAGTGCTGCAGGAGGTCTTCCGGCTCGAGATAGGGAGTCGCACCATCCCGGATGAGGCGATTGCAGCCGGCGGAGACCGGGCTCGTGATCGGGCCGGGGACGGCGACGACCTCGCGGCCCTGCTCGAGGGCCGTACCCGCGGTAATGAGCGCACCCGAGCCGACCGCGGCCTCGACCACGACCGTGACGCGCGCGAGCCCGCTGATCAACCGATTGCGCCGCGGAAAGCTGCCGGCATGGGGGCGCTCGCCCGGCGGGAACTCGCTCAGCAGCAGGCCGCGCGCCGCTACCCGCTCATAGAGCGCGCGATTGGCGGCCGGGTAGATGACACCGAGCCCGTTGCCCAGCACGCCGAGCGTGGTGCCGCCGGCCTCGAGCGCGGCGGCGTGGGCCACCGCGTCGAGTCCGCGGGCCATCCCGCTCACCACCACGATTCCCGCGCGCGCCGCGAGGCCGGCGATGCCGCGCGCCACCGCGTGGCCGTACGCGCTGTGGTCCCGGCTCCCGACGATCGCAACCGCCGGCCGCTGGAGCAGACCGAGATCGCCCTGGGCAAACAGGACCGGCGGCGGATCGGGGATCAGCCGGAGCGTCCCCGGGAACTCGGCGTCATCGGGGAGCAGGACCCGCGCGCCCATGTTTTCGGCCAACTCCGCGAGCCGGCGCCCGGCGGCGAGCGGCGTGCGCTTGATTTCCGTGGCGAGAGCGCGCGAAACCCCCGGCACGGTGCATAAAAGCGCGAACGGCGCCGAATGGGCGCCGAGCGGAGTGTGGCAGGCTGCGAGCAGTGCCTGGAGGCGGGCCGGCCCCATGCCGGCAAGCTGCACCAGCGCGAGGTAGGCGAGGCGTTGATCATCCATTCATTCGTCGTCCATGAACTCCCAGTAGCCCGGCACGTCCAGTGCCGGCGGGGTGGCACCTGCCTCGGCCGCGGCTGATCGGGTCCGTTCGAGAAAGGTCCAGAGGAACTCCTTCAACTCGTCCAGCCCGGTGCCGGCGACGCTCGAGATGGCCAGCGTCCCGGCCGCGTCGGGGGCATGCACTATCGGCAGCGGGTCATCGGGGGGCAGGAGATCGCGCTTGGTGAGCAGCAGCACGTGCGGCGTGCCCGCCAGCACCTCACTGTAGAGCCGCACTTCCTCCCGGAGCCGATGGTAGGTCTCCTGTGGATCGGGCGCGTCGAGCGGCACCAGGAACGCGAGCACCCGGGTACGCTCGACGTGCTGCAGGAAGCGAAGGCCAAGCCCCTTGCCGGCGTGCGCCCCTTCGATGATCCCGGGAATGTCCGCCATCACGAACGTGCGGTGGCCAAGGAGCGCCACGACGCCCAGATTGGGCTCGAGCGTGGTGAACGGGTAGTCGGCGATCTTGGGCCGCGCCGCGGAGAGCACCGAGAGCAGGGTGCTCTTGCCGGCGTTGGGCTCGCCGACGAGCCCGACGTCGGCGATGAGCTTGAGCACCAGCTCGATCTGCCGCTCTTCTCCCTCCTGGCCCGGCTCCCACTCGCGGGGTGCCTGGTGCGTCGAGGTGGCGAACCGTGCGTTGCCGCGGCCACCTCGTCCTCCCCGGGCGACGAGGAGCGTATCGCCCTCACGCAGCACCTCGCCCAGGAGGACGCCGGTCTCGGCATCCCGCACCACGGTACCCGGGGGCACCGGCAGGTAAAGGTCATCGGTGGAGGCGCCGGTCTGCGTCTTTCCCCGGCCGTGCTCCCCCCGGCCGGCCTTCCACAGATTGCGGTAACGGTAGTCGAGCAGCGTGGCGAGGTTGGCGTCGGCACGAACGTAGATGCTTCCGCCGTGGCCGCCATCGCCGCCATCGGGGCCGCCCTTGGGATTGTACTTGAATCGGGCAAAGGAGCTGGCACCGGAGCCGCCCGTGCCCGCCACCACCCGGACCACCGCGCGATCGATGAACATCAGTTCCCCGGCGACCACCCTTCGCGCACGCTGCGCCAGAGCTCCTTGACCTTCTTCCACTGATCGAACGAGAGGAGCGGGTTGACGATGGAGAGCACCCCCTCGATCTGTCCGAAGGAGGCCCCCGCGTTGAGCGCGCCGCGCAGGTGTGAGTGCAGCTGCTTCGGCGCCTCGAGCACCGCCGTCTGTGCCACTGTGCAGAGCTCGCGCCTGAGAAGGTCCAGCCCGGGGCGCCCCAGCGTGCGGCCGTATCCCTCGGTGATCATCCAGGCGTCGATGGCAGGGTGCAGGGTGCGTACGCTCTCCCGGAGCTTGCTGTAGTTCTCGCCGTAGACCGTGGCGCATACCGATTCGCCCCGGCGCGTCCACTCCGGCACCTGGCCATAGTCCTGCCCCTCGTCCGACTGCGGTGCCGGCAGGCCGCTGAACCGGCGCCACACCGCGAAGGCGATGAGCGCTCGAGGGTACCCCACCATGAGCACCGACTGGAGGAGCAGCTCCTCGACCCACTGCGCGGGCACCTGGGACGAGCGGAGCGGGCCCACGCGCTCGCGCAACTCGGGCTCGTACCCCTGGGCGATGGCGGCGGCGAAGCGGACCAGATCGCGCGTCTGCGGGTCGAGACTATCCTGTTTCGCCATCCATCCTACCTCGGTCGATGGGAGGGTGTGCATCGGATCCGCGCCGGCCTCAGTCATGAAAACGCAGCGCACCGGCGGCGCGCACCGCGCCGACCGTGGTACCCCGGGTGTTGACGATCGGCCGCTCGGCGTGGGCCTCGACGGGCGTGAAATCGTAGCTTGCCTCGACGCCCGCGTGCGCCAGCAGCGCGCGCATCACCGCCAGCAGCGCCGGCGCCGCTGCCGCGGAGTCGCCGTCGGCCACCTTGAGCGCGATCCCGAGCTCGAGTCCGGGCAGGACCGCGCAGTAGACCCCCGCGGCGCCGACCTTGGCCAGTACGCGGCCGGGCCATGCCGCCATCAGCTCGGTACACAGCCGGCCCGTCCCCGCGACGAGGTCCGGGTGCGCCGTCATCGCCGTCCGGAGCCGGGCCGCCCCGGGCTCCGCCGCCGCGCCAAGTCGGGCCCAGGCTCCGGCCATCGCGGTGAGCGGAAGCCCGAACGTCACCGCCGCGCAGCCGTCCGTGGCCTGCCGGATCGCGGATGCCGGCAGCTCCGTCCAGCGCGACACCTCATCCAGAATCCGGCGCTGCACCGGATGCTCGGGCCGATTGTAGCCGGCGGCCGGCCAACCGTGATGGCGCGCGAGGGCGAGCATTCCGGCGTGCTTGCCCGAGCAGTTGCTCCAGAGCGGCGTCAGAGTGATTCCCTCGCGCACCACCCGCTCCGCCACCGCCGCCGACAGCGGCTGGTGCGGCCCGCACGCCAGATCGTCCTCCGTTGCGCCGATCCGCCGGAGGAACCCCTGCGCTACGGCCAGATGCTTCGGCTCGCTCGAGTGCGAGGCGCAGGCCAGCGCGAGCTCGGACGGCGTGAGGTCGAGCGCATCGGCCGCACCGTCCTCGAGCAGCGGCAACGCCTGGAACGGTTTGGCGGCGGAGCGCCAGAAGCTGATCCGCGCGGGCTCGCCGGCGTAGGCGACGAGCCGTCCGGCGGGATCGACCACCGCAACCGACACCACGTGCACGGACTCGACGATATCGCCGCGCGTGGCCTCGATCCGGAGGTCGCTCATGGGCGGAAGATAGCGGCGTGCCGTGGGCGGCGTATACCTTACGGGCCCGATGCCACCACCCTTTCGCGTCTTCGCCGGCGCCGTCATCCTCGCCGGCGCGCTGGCCCCATGCCGTGCGGGCGCGCAGGCGTCTCCCTATCTCCCGCTCGACGATCCGCGCCTTCCGCTGATCGAGCACCTGATCGCCCGGGGAGACATCGCCGATCCGACGCCGATGGTCCGCCCCTTCCGCCGGGCCGACGCGCTCCGCGCGCTCGCCGAGGCCGACAGCGCGGCCGATCGCGCGGGACATGGATCGCCGCTGGTCCAGGCGCTCCGCGAGTCGCTCGAGGACCCACCGGGCGACCAGACCTGGCGCGTCGCGGCGCGTGCCGGCGGGCAGGCGTTCAGCCACGTCCGCCGGGACGTGCTCCACCCGCTCGGCCCCGACGGCGCCCGCCCCTACGCGGACTTCACTGGCGAGGCGGTGATCGGCCCGTTCGCCCTGGTGACGCGCCCCGCCGCGGAGCCGCGCATCGTGGACGACCCCGAGTGGCCCGGCCGGAAAGACCTCACGCTCGCGTGGCGCATGGCCGAGGCGTATGCCAGCGCGCAGTTCCGCTTCGGGAACGTGTTCTATGGGCAGATGGACCGGAACTGGGGCCCGGTGGGCGTCCCCGGCATCCCGCTCAGCGATTATGGCTATCCCCAGGTCGAGGCCGGTTTCCTCGTGGGCACCCGCGCGCGCACGCTCGAGCTGGAGGCACTCGCCCGCTCGCTGACCGATGCTCGCGATACCTCGGGCGCTGTCGTCCACCGCTACTACTTTGCCCACCGGGCGAGCGCGCGGCTGAGCGACCGCGTCCGGCTCGGGCTCTGGGAGACCACGGTGCTCTCCGGCGTGGATCGGGAGTTCGATGGCCGCTACCGCAACCCGCTCAGCCTGCTCCTCCTCGCCAACCAGTACGGCCTCGGCGCGGACGGCAATGTGCTCTTCGGCGCCGACCTGCACTGGCGCGTGCGCGGCCGCACGACGCTCCAGGCCCAGCTCGCCATCGACGATTTCCAGTACCAGGGCGCCGACACCGCGGGCCGCTATCCCAACCGCTGGGCGCTCACCGTGGCCGCCTTCGGCCCGCTCGGCCGTGCGCTGTCCTGGCGCGGGCTCTACACCCAGGCATCGAGCCTCGCCTTCCGCACCCTCGATCCATTCGAGAACTTCACCGACGCGGGCGTCGGGATCGGCCGGAACTTCGACGACATGGACCAGCTCACGCTCACCGTCGGTGTGCCCGGCGGCACCCGCTGGCTGTTTACGCCGGAGCTGACGCTGCTGCGCCAGGGCGAGGGAGAGATCGACGCGCCGTTCCCCGCAACCGCCGGCGCGGCCGGAGCCATCCCGCAGCTCTTCATCGGCGTGGTCGAGCGGACCTGGCGCGCCGCGCTGGACGTGAGCGGCCGCCAGGGACCGCTGGACCTCCATCTCAACGCCGGGCTCCACCACGTGGTGAACGCGGGCCACGTTGCGGGCACGACGGTCAACCGTTTCGAGGGCCGGCTGCAGGCCACCCTGGGCCTGGGCCGCCGAGGAGTGCTGCGATGAGACCACCGCCGGCGCCACTCACGCGCGATCGCGTGCTGCATTTGATCAATCGGATGCAGACGAGCCGGGTGGTCGTCGTGGGCGACATCATGCTCGACCGCTATCTCGTGGGCGATACCGAGCGGCTGAGCCCCGAGGCGCCGGTGCCCGTGGTGACCGTGCGCGAGCGCCACGCGGCGCTGGGCGGCGCCGCCAACGTGGCGGCCAACGTGGCGGCCCTCGGCGCCCGCTGTCTGCTCGTCGGGACCGTGGGCGACGACGTCGAGGGCGCCACCATCCGCCAGGAGCTCGCCGTGGCGCGCCTGGAGGACCGCTTCGTCCTGACCGTCGCCGGCCGGCCGACCACGTCCAAGACGCGCATCATCGCGCGCTCGCAGCAGATCGTCCGAATCGACGACGAGGTGGACGCGCTGCTGGACGGAACCGATCTCGAGCGGTTGGTGAGCGCGGCCCGGGCCGCGCTGGCCGACGCGGATGCGCTCCTGCTGGAGGATTACAACAAGGGGGCGCTCCCGCCCGGGCTCATCGCGGCCGGCATGGAGGTCGCCCGCCGCCGGGGGATCCCCATCGTGGTGGATCCCAAGTACCGGCAGTTCTTCGAATACGCCGGCGCCACGGTGTTCAAGCCCAACCGTCGCGAGCTCGAGTCCGCGCTCGGCGCGGCCGTCGACCTCCAGACCGGCAACGCGCTCTCGGGAGTGCTCTCACGCCTCCAGGTGGACAACCTGCTGGTGACGCTTGGCGCGGAGGGGATGGTGCTGGTGATGAAGGACGGCAGCACGACGCACATCCCGAGCATCGCGCGCGAGATCTACGACGTCTCGGGGGCGGGCGACACGGTGACGGCGTGGATGGGCACCGCGCTCGCGGCCGGCGCCTCGGTGCGCGAGGCGGCGCAGCTCGCCAACTACGCCGCGGGCGTGGAGGTGAGCAAGGCCGGCGTGGCGACCGTATCGCCCCAGGAGGTGCTCGCGGCCCACGAGGAGCGCTTCGACCAGATCGGCCGGCTGCGCCGCGGGGGCCTGATCTAGCCGACGCCGGTCCCGAAGGCCAGCCAGATGCGCCAGGGCACGCGGACGCCCTCGATATACCGGCGCAGGAGCTCCGCACCCTCGGCATGCTCAACGGCAAGCTCCACCACGCCTGCCTCCGCCATCCGCGCGTGCAGCAGCTCGGCACACTCCGTTTTGGCCACGGCGGCCAGTCGCTCCTTGCCCCACGAGTTGCGGGCGCCCACGCCGGCCTGCGCGAGGAAGCCCAGCAGGTCGCGCCGGGTCCAGGTGCCGAGCCAGCCGTCGAGATCCGTCGCGGGCACCACGATGCCGGTGGCCAGGACCAGCCGCGACGACTCGGCCACGTCCAGCCCGCGCTTCCGCGTCTCGTAGCGGCTCAGGCTCGCCAGGGTCCGGGGCACGTGTGGGTGCGCGGCCAGGTGCCGCAGCGCGTCCACCGCGTGCGCGCGCGCGCCGAGCGGCAGCGGCTTCAGCGCCGCGAGCAGACGCTGGAGGGCCGGATCGTCGCACGCCGCCAACGAGGCGAGCTCGCCGGGCGCGAGCAGCGGCCAGGCGGCCCAGTAGCTCATCTCCTGCCCCATTTCCTGAACGAAGCGGTTGCGCGCTTCGACCAGGGTGGCGGCATCACGGAGCATGAGCGGATACGGGGCCATGACGGAGGCGGCGAAATCCGCGGCCTCCCCGGTCATGACGAATCCGGAGAACCCTTCGTGAACCGCCAGCAGAATCAGCGTCACCTTCAGATCGAGGCACGCTTCCTCGTTCAGACCGCCCAGGTGCCGGTCGAGCGGCGCGTTGAGCAGACTCCCCGCCAGGCGGCAATAATGCCCGCGCAGGGTTTCCGGGCTTTCGCCGAGACCCGGGTTGGCCTCGCGGACCCGGAAGAGGTACTCGCTGACCGCGTCCACGTCACCGCGCCGGACCCACTCGCGCAGCCACGGCGAGAAATCCACGCACGGCACGCAGCTCGACGGCGCGTGGGTGCGCGAGAGACACGGGTAGTCGGGGTGCCCCTGGCCGGCGGCGAACGCCAGCAGGTCGGCAATGAGCGTCGTTGAGAGCGTAGTCGTCATCCTGCGACCCCGCTACAGTCGGGGAACCGCGCCCCGGCGGCTCGGGGGGCGGGCAACAATGTTCCGCCGAATCCTGATCTCGGCAAGGGGGCCCGGGCCGGGCTGGCGGAAAGGAAGGGACCGGCAGGGGGTGGTCCGCGGAGTGGGCGATGAGGGGCTCGAACCCCCGACCTCGCGCATGTGAGGCGCGCGCTCTAACCGGCTGAGCTAATCGCCCGGGCCATCGGGAGGGGGAGTCTACACCCTCCCCACCGGGCAGGCAAGACGACCTGGCCGGCTCGCCAGGCGTGCTCATCGGGTTTTCGCGGCTTGCGCCCCGTCCCGTAACGCACAATCATCAACCCACAATCCTCCTGACCACCGCCGGTCGCGGTGACGCGCCGCACACCGCCGCCCGCCCGCGCCGCAAGGGACACTCCACATGCTGCCCACTCGCTCCGCCGCCTTGCTCGGTGCGTTCCTGCTGCTCCCTGCCCGCGCGCCGTCCGATGGCGCGGCGATGCGCGGCTTCACGCCGGCCTCCGCGCGGGTGGAGCGCGACTGGGAGGCCAAGTTCCAGGCGGTTCCCTCCCCCGACTCCCTGCGCGAGTTCATGCGCATCCTCTCGGCGCGCCCGCACCATCTCGGCTCGCCACGGGATAGCGTGAACGCCGCGTGGATCCTCGACCGTTTCCGAGCCTGGGGGCTGAACGCGCGTATCGAGGTGTTCCAGGTCCTCTTTCCCACGCCGCGCGAACGCCGGGTCGAGCTGGTGGGCCCGACGCGGTTCGTGGCGCGGCTCCGGGAGCCCGCGGTGAAGCAGGACCCTGCGAGTTCGCAACAATCGGAGCAGCTCCCGACCTACAACGCCTACTCGCCCGACGGCGACGTGACCGCGCCGCTCGTCTTCGTCAACTATGGCCTTCAGTCCGACTACGCTCAGCTCGAGCGGCTCGGCGTCTCGGTCAAGGGCGCCATCGTGATCGCGAAGTATGGCCGCTCCTGGCGCGGCATCAAGCCGAAGCTCGCGGCCGAGCACGGCGCCGTGGGCTGCCTCATCTACTCGGACCCAGCGGACGACGGCTACCACGAGGGCGATACGTATCCCGCCGGGCCGTTCCGGCCGCGCGACGGCGTGCAGCGCGGCAGCGTGCTGGACATGCCGTTGTATGCCGGCGACCCGCTCACCCCGGGCATCGGCGCCACCGCCGGCGCGAAGCGGCTCGCGCGCTCGGAGGCGCGTACGCTGCCGACGATTCCGGTGCAGCCGCTCTCGTCAGCGGACGCCCAGCCGCTGCTCGCGGCGATCGGCGGCCGTTCCGCGCCCCCGGGCTGGGCCGGCGCGCTCCCGATCACGTACCACGTGGGCCCGGGCCCCGCGCGTGTCCATCTCGCGCTCCGGTTCAACTGGCGGTTGGTGCCCGCGTATGACGTGATCGCCCGCATTCCGGGCGCGGAGCTGCCCGACGAGTGGGTGGTCCGCGGCAACCACCACGATGCCTGGGTCAACGGGGCGGGCGATCCGGTGTCGGGAACGAGCGCGTTGCTGGAGGAAGCGCGGGCCTACGGCAGCTTGCTGCGGCAGGGCTGGCATCCGCGGCGAACCATCGTGCTGGCGGCGTGGGAT
>JAICLE010000158.1 GCA_025927545.1 Gemmatimonadales bacterium | reverse complement strand
TCCCGCTGATCGGCCTGCGCCTTGAGAACGGTGTCGAATGCCTCGAGCAGCGCCTGTTTCTGGGCGGCGGGGGCGGCGGGCACCGGTTTGGTCTCTGGACTCATCGGCTCGTGGGAGCTCCGGCGGTGGACCGTGGTGTGGGGCACGGGTCGCCCGCGTGGAGGCAAGAAGCACGCCAGTGAAGGGGCTCGGGCGCGCGCCCCGCGCGCCGACCCGCGCGACAAGTAGTTGTCGGTCCGGCCGTTGAAACGCGCGCCGCCGGCGCGGGACGGCATGGTCGCGCTGCCGGCGAGGCTCGGGCGGATCCGCACGCGCTCTCGCAAATTCGGCGACTTTTGCAGGCAGGGTCGTGCAGCGCAGCGGCGTTGAGAATCGGACCCCGGCACGGTACAATGCGGGCCGTCCTCATCCCGGTGGCCGCATGACCCGCCTCACCCGCGCGAACGACACCTGAATCCGTGCGGCCATCCTCGCTCGCGGTAATCGGCCTGGGGGCCATCGGCGGCTCGCTGGCCTGGCAGGCGCGCCTCGCGGGCGTCCCGCGCGTGGTGGGCTTTTCGCCCTCGCGCGCGGACGGCGTGCAGGCGCTGCGCGCGTCCGCGATCACGGAGCTCGCCGACAGCGCTCCGCGCGCCATGCAGGGCGCCGAGCTGGTGGTGCTGGCGGTGCCCGCGCGCGCGACGCTCGATCTGATCGGGCGCCTGCCGCCCTCGCTCGAGGCCGGAGCGGTGCTCACCGACGTCTGCAGCATCAAGGGCCCGGTGCTGGCCAGCGCCACCGCGGTCGGTCTGGGCGACCGCTTCGCGGGCGCGCACCCCCTCGCCGGCACCCACGCGAGCGGTTTCGCGGCGGCCCGCCCGGACCGCCTCCGGGGCTGCGTGGTCTACGTGTGCGAGACCGGCGCACCGGGAGGCGACCGGGCTGCACGCGGGATCATGCGCTTCTGGGAACAGGTGCTCGAGGCGCAGCCGGTCCTGATCGACGCCGCGGCACACGACCGCCAGCTCGCCTGGACCAGCCACCTGCCCCAGGCCGTGGCGTCGGCGCTCGCCAGGGCCCTCGCCGATCGCGGGCTGGCCGGCCTGTCCTTCGGCACCGGCGCGCGGGACACCACTCGCCTGGCCGCCAGCAGTCCGGACATGTGGATCGACATCCTGCTCTACAACCGCGCGGCCGTGACGGAGGCGCTGGACGCTACCGAGGCGAGCCTCGCCGAGCTCCGGCGGCTCGTCACCGCGGGCAATGCCGACGGGCTCCGCCGCTACCTCGCGGTCGCGCAGCGCTTCCGGGAAGGAATGGACCGATGATCGTGGGCGGGATCACCCGGGTGCCCGGCGACAAGAGCATCACGCACCGCACGCTCCTCCTGGCCGCCATGGCAAAAGGTACGAGCCGCATCGGCGGTGCCCTTACCTCGCTCGACGCACGCAGCACGGCGCGGGCGCTCCGGCAACTGGGCGCCGGCCTCTCGCCCCTGCGCCCGGAGAGCGTCGTCACGGTCGAGGGACGCGGACGCCTGCGGCGGCCCGAGGCGGTACTCGACTGCGGCAACTCGGGGACGACGGCACGCCTCCTCCTCGGCCTGCTCGCCGGGCACCGCTTTGCGGCGACGCTCACGGGCGACGGCTCGCTTCGCCGCCGGCCGATGCGCCGGGTCACCGTTCCGCTGGCACAAATGGGCGCGCGCTTCAGCGAGACCGCCGGCGACGGGCTGCCGCTCACGGTCCGTGGCGGGCCGCTCGTCCCGCTCCGCTACGCGATGCCGGTCTCGAGCGCCCAGCTCAAGAGCGCGCTCCTGCTCGCCGGCCTCGCGGGTGGGGTCGAGGTCGAGCTGCGGGAGCCGCACGGCCGCTCGCGCGACCATACCGAGCGGCTCCTCCGGGCGTTCGGGTATCGGGTGGACGAGGACGACGGCTGGATCCGATTCGGGCCCGCGGGCCGGGTCGGGACCTTCGAGCTCCAGGTGCCGGGCGACCCATCGTCCGCGGCGTTCCTGGTCGGCGCGGCCGTCCTCGCGGAAGCCGGCGAGCTCCGAATCGCCCAGGTGGGGGTGAACCCCACGCGGACTGGCTTCCTCGGCGTGCTCGAGCGAATGGGCGCGCGGATTTCCGTGGAGGACGTCTCCGAGCATTTCGGCGAGCCAGTGGGCGATTTGGTGGCCAGGCCCGCCGCGCTCCGCGCCACCGAGGTCCGGGCCGGCGAGATCCCCGGCCTGATCGACGAGATCCCCATGCTGGCAGTGCTGGCATCGCGCGCCGAAGGGACGACGGTCTTCCGTCAGGTGGGCGAGCTTCGCGTCAAGGAGAGCGACCGCCTCGGGCTGATCGCCGAGAATCTCAGATCGGTCGGTGCCCGCGCCGAAGTGGTGGGCGAGGACCTGCACGTCGAGGGCGGGTCGGAGCCGCCGCGGGGCCCGGTCCGGAGCGCGGGCGACCATCGCCTCGCCATGGCGTTCGCCGTACTCGGGACCGTGGCCGGCGGGCGCATCCGGGTGGACGACATGGGCTGCGCTGCCGTCAGCTTCCCCGGCTTTCCAGAAGTGTTGCGCGGACTCGCCCGGCGGGCCCGCCCGTGAAGGGAGCGGTTATCGCGATTGACGGGCCCGCGGCCTCCGGCAAGTCGAGTACGGCGCGAGCCGTTGCCGAGGCGCTCGGCTTCGCTCACCTGGATTCCGGGGCGCTGTATCGCGGGGTGACGCTGGTGGCGTTGCGGGAGGCTGCTCGGCGCGGGCTTCGGCGCGAGGATCCGCTCCAAGTGCTGGATCCCGAGACGATTCTCCGGACTGCGGAGGACCGGGGACTCATGCTCCAGCCCGATGGTGCGGGGTTCGCGGCCTACCTGGAGGGCGAGCCAGTGGACGCGGAGATCCGCGCCGGCCCGGTCACCGCGGCCGTCTCGGCGGTGTCGGCCGTGCCGGTCGTCCGGGAGTGGGTGAACAGCCGGCTTCGCGCCATGGTACGGATCGGTCGTGACGTGGTGGTGGACGGACGGGACATCGGGACGGTGGTGTTTCCCGATGCCGACCTCAAGGTGTTCCTGACCGCTGCGCCCGAGGCGCGGGCGCGTCGGCGGCTCAGCCAGCGTGGCGCCGCGCACGATCCGGCCCTGCTCGGGGCGGAGACGGAGGCGCTCGCCGCCCGGGACCACGCCGATTCCACGCGCGCCGTGGCGCCGCTCAGGGTCGCGGACGACGCGGTCCGCCTCGACACCACCTCGCTGAGCTTCGAAGACCAGGTCACGCGCATCGTCGCGCTTGCCCGGCCCCGCTTTTCCCCCGGGTAGGTGCTCGGGGCCCAACCGCTTGTCCAGCCTTGCGTTGACCTCGACCGCCCATTATCCTACGTGGCTTCCTCCCCCCGGCACTTCCGCCCCGGGGCGATCAACTTTCTCCCGCGGCCCCGACGGCGCGGTAGCACAAAAGGATGGCCGGCACCGCATGCTCGATCAACTTCAACCCTCGACTCAGCAGTTCGCCTCCCCCACGGGCCTCCGCGTCCGCCAGGACCTCTACGACGAAGATTACTCCGACGAAGACTACGAGCAGATGCTCTCGATGTACGAGGGCACCATGGCGCAGATCGTCGAAGGCGAGATCGTCAAATCCAAGGTCCTCCGCGTCACCGAGAACGCCGTCATTCTCGACGTCGGCTTCAAGTCCGAGGGCTCGGTCCCGCTGGACGAGTTCAAGGACCCACAGTCCCTGAAGGAAGGCGATGAGGTCGAGGTTTTCCTGGAGCATCTGGAAGACCAGGAGGGCGCGGTCGTCCTCTCGAAGAAGAAGGCCGACTTCATGCGGGTCTGGGAAAAGATCCGCGTGGCGCACGAGAGCGATGAGCCGGTGGAGGGCACCCTGGTCAAGAAGATCAAGGGCGGCGTGGTGGTGAACCTGATGGGCGTCGACGCGTTCCTCCCGGGCAGCCAGATCGCGCTCCGCCGGGTGCCGAACATCGACGAGCTGCTGGGCTCCACCTACGAGTTCAAGATCATCAAGCTCAACAAGCGCCGGCGAAACATCGTCGTGAGCCGCCGCGTCATTCTCGAGAACGAGCGCGCCCACAAGCGCGAGCACCTGATGAAGGAGCTCGCCGTCGGCCAGGTGCGGAAGGGCGTGGTCAAGAACAGCACCGACGTCGGCGCCTACATCGCCCTGGGCGGTGTGGACGGGCTGCTGCACATCACCGACATGTCATACGGGCGCGTCTCCCATCCCACCGAGATGGTCCAGATCGGCAAGGAAGTCGAGGTCAAGATCCTCGACATCGACTGGCAGCGGGAGCGCATCAGCCTCGGCATGAAGCAGCTCCAGTCGTACCCCTGGCAGAACGTGGCGGCCAAGTACCCGGTCGGCACCCGGGTGCAGGGCAAGGTGG
>JAICLE010000042.1 GCA_025927545.1 Gemmatimonadales bacterium | reverse complement strand
CCCGCCGCGCCCCCCCCCCGGCCCCCCGCTTCGGTCGTTTGCCCGGGGTGAGCGTTATCTTGCTGGACGCGCCGTTCGAGAGGTTCCTCCCCGGTGCGCCCCCGAGAACGTACGCTGCCTCTTCTGCCTCAAGGAGCGGGCATGACGTCAAGTCCCCCGCCACGGCCGGCTGCTCGCGGCTGGCACGGCTACGCCGTGGCGGTCGTGTGCGCGGCGGCAGTGGTCCTGGGGCGGGAGGCCCTGCGCCCGATCCTGCCCACGGCCTACCCCTTCATTACGCTCTTTGTCGGGGTGTACGTGGCGACCTGGTTCGGGGGGCTGGGGCCCGGACTGACGGCGCTGACGCTGGGCACGCTCGGCGTGTGGTACTATCTCCTGTCTCCTCAGGTGGGGTTCGCCGCGCCTAGCCGGGACACGATCCTCGCGCTCGGGATCAACGTCTTCAACAACCTGCTGCTCGTAGGTCTGGGCACGGCCCAGCATCTGGCTCGGCGGCGTACCGAACGCTTCGCGCGGGAGGCGGAGCGGCAGGGACACGCGGCGGCGGCGAGTGCCCAACTGGCGGCCGACCGGGTGGTCGCGCTGGAGGTCGAAATGGCGCGCCGCGAAACGGCGGAGCGCACGCTCGGCGCGGTGCTCGAGGGCACGCCGGACGCCTACATCGCCTTCGATCGCGAGTGGCGGATCAGCTACATGAATCACCAGGCGGCGAGCATGCTCCGGGGCTATGGCTTGGAGGCGCCCGGCCTGCCCGGCCGAGCGCTGCGCGGTCACACGATGTGGGAGCTGTGGCCCGACCTCCTGGGTACCCGGGCCGAGCAGGAGTATCGGCGCGTCATGGCCGATCGCGCTCCCCGGTCGTTCGAGCAGTGGTATCCCGCCCATGCGCGCTGGCTCGAGATCCACGCGTACGCCACATCCGACGGCATGGCGGTGTTCCTCCGTGATGTGACGGAGCGCCGGCGCGCCGAGGAGCAACTGCAGCAGTCTCAGCGCATGGACGCCGTGGGCCAGTTGGCCGGCGGGGTCGCGCACGAGGTGAACAACCAGATGACCGTGGTGCTCGGGTCGGCGGACTTTCTGCTGCGCCGGTCCGACCTTCCCGAGGGGTTCCGGGCGGACCTCGACCAGATCGAGCGGGCGGCACGGCGCAGCGCCAACATCACGGCCCAGTTGCTCGCTTTCGGGCGGCGCCAACTGCTGCGGCCGGAGGAGCTGGCGCTCAACACCATCGTCACCGAGATGGAGACCATCCTCTCCCGGACGCTGGGGCCGCGAATCGAGCTGCAGCTCTCGCTCGCCCCTGATCTCGCAGGTGCGACGGCCGACCGCGGACAGCTTGGCCAGGCGCTCCTCAACCTCATTCTGAACGCCCGCGACGCCATGCCGGAAGGGGGCAAGCTTCGCATCCAGACGGCGAACGTGGAGGTACGCGCGGGGAATTCGATCGACGGCGGGCAGGAGGCCGTACCCGGGCGCTATGTGACGCTCAGCGTGAGCGACACGGGCGTGGGCATGGATGAGCTGACCTTGCGGCGGGCGTTCGAGCCCTTCTTCACCACCAAGCCGACAGGGCAGGGCGGGGCTCGGGCTCTCGACCGTCTATGGCATCGTCCGGCAGAGCGGCGGCTACGTGACGGCGGAGAGCGCCCGGAGGGCGGGGGCAAAGCTGACGATCTATCTGCCGCGATCCACCGGAGTCAAGTCCGGCGCGACGGATGCTCCGGTGCCGAGCGCGGCGGCGCCAGCGCCGGAGCGGCACTCACGCGGCGTGGCAATCGTGGCCGAGGACGAGGTGTCGGTCCGCTCGCTCATCACCCGCGTGCTTACCGAGGAGGGCTTCCGGGTGGTCGAGGCGGGCCAGGGCGCTGAAGCCCTGGCGCACCTGGAGGCGGGCCTCGGTGGCGACCTGCGCCTGCTGGTGACGGATCTCGCCATGCCGGTCATGGGGGGAGCGGAGCTGGCAACCAAGTTAGCCGGGCGCGGGCTCACCGTTCCCGTGCTGTTCCTGTCCGGCCACCCCGACGGTGATGTCGTGAGGCAGGGGCTCTCGGCGGGACACGAGTTCCTGCAGAAGCCGTTTTCCCCCGACACCCTCGCCACCCACGTGCAGCGCCTGATGGGAGCTACGCCGCCGGTCCGATCCGGGGTGGGCACCCGTCCAGCCACGCCTGTTCCGCCGGATCGAACACCCGCGATCGGGTGAGGAACCGCACGCCGAGCGGCGCCTCGAGCGAGAAGCCGGCGCCCCGGCCCGGTACCACGTCGATCAGCAGTTGGGTGTGGCGCCACAGCTCGTACTGCAGCGCGCCGATGTACACCGGCACGCCCTCCACCTCGCCCAGCATGACATCCCGTTGGCCCACGCGGAACTCGCGCGCGGGGTAGCACATGGGCGAGCTGCCGTCGCAGCAGCCGCCGGACTGGTGGAAGAGCAGCGGACCGTGCTCCGCCGCGAGCCGGCGGAGCACGGTGGCGGCCTCGGGCGTGATCTCCACGCGCGGGACCGCCTGCGGATCAGAAGAAGCCAAGCTTCTTGGGGCTGTAGCTGACCAGCATGTTCTTCGTCTGCTGGTAGTGATCGAGCATCATCCGGTGATTCTCGCGCCCCATGCCCGATTGCTTGTAGCCGCCGAACGCCGCGTGCGCCGGATACAGGTGATAGCAGTTGGTCCAGACCCGCCCGGCCTTGATCGCGCGGCCCATGCGGTAACAGGTGTTGGCGTCCCGACTCCAGAGCCCCGCGCCCAGGCCGTAGAGCGTGTCGTTGGCGATGGCGAGCGCGTCGTCGTAGTCCTTGAACTTGGTGACCGACACCACCGGCCCGAAGATCTCCTCCTGGAACACGCGCATCTTGTTGTGTCCCTCGAGGATCGTGGGCTGGACGTAGTACCCCTCACTCAGCTCCCCCTCGTGCACGCGGCGCTTCCCGCCGGTGAGGACCTTGGCCCCTTCCTTCTTTCCGATGTCGAAGTAGCTCAGGATCTTTTCGAGTTGGTCGTTCGAGGCCTGGGCGCCGAGCATGGTGTTGGGGTCGAGCGGGTTGCCTTCCACGATGGCGCGGGTCCGGGCCACCGCGCGCTCCATGAACCGGTCGTAGATGGATTCCTGCACCAGGGCGCGGGAGGGACAGGTGCAGACCTCGCCCTGGTTGAGGGCGAACATGGCGAAGCCCTCGAGCGCCTTGTCGAAGAAGTCGTCATCCGCCTCCATGACGTCGGCGAAGAAGATGTTGGGCGACTTCCCGCCCAGCTCCAGCGTGACCGGAATCAGATTCTCCGACGCGTACTGCATGATGAGCCGGCCGGTCGTCGTCTCGCCGGTGAACGCCACCTTGGCCACCCGGGGGCTCTGCGCCAGCGGCTTGCCGGCCTCGACTCCGAAGCCCTGCACCACGTTGACCACGCCGCTCGGCAGGATGTCGGCGATGAGCTCCATGAACGCCATGATCGACACCGGCGTCTGCTCGGCCGGCTTGAGGACCACGCAGTTCCCCGCCGCGAGCGCGGGGGCGAGCTTCCACGTGGCCATCAGCAGGGGAAAGTTCCACGGGATGATCTGCGCCACGACGCCGAGCGGCTCGTGGAAGTGATAGGCGACGGTGTCCGAGTCGAGCTCGGAGATGCCGCCTTCCTGCGCCCGGATGGCCCCGGCAAAGTAACGGAAGTGGTCGATGGCGAGCGGCAGATCGGCCGCCATCGTCTCGCGGATGGGCTTGCCGTTGTCGATCGTCTCGATCAGCGCGATGGCCTCGAGGTTCTGCTCCAGCCGGTCCGCGATGCGGTTGAGGATGTTGGCGCGGTAGCCGGCCGACGTGGTGTTCCAGCTCAGCGCGGCGGCGTGGGCCGCGTCCAGCGCCTTGTCCACGTCCTCGTGGGTCGAGCGGGCCACCTCGCACAGGGGCTGGCCGGTGATGGGCGTGGGGTTCATGAAGTACTGGCCGCGTGCCGGCGCGGCGTACTCGCCGCCGATCCAGTTGTCGTACCGGCTCCGGATCGGAATGGGAAGCTTCACGCCGGCCGGGAGCGTCGCGGTCGGGAGCTGCTGGCTTGTGGTACCCACGGGGATACCTCCACACGAAGGGGATGGACGGCGCGGGTGCGCGTCGAGAGGGACTGGCTCGACCATACGGCCGGGTGCGGCGGCGGTCAAGCGGTCCGCGACAAATGTCGCGCGCTATTCCCGGTCGACCACACGCTTGGGCCGGAGCCCGAAGCGTTCCATGCGGCGGTAGAGGGTGCTGCGGGTGATTCCGAGCTCGGCGGCGGCATCGGCCATGGTGCGGGAGCGGTTGATCACTTCCATGAGCCGGGCGTCCTCGAGGTCGATGGGCGAGGTGGGGGCGAGCGGCACCGGGACCATGGCATTGCCATGATGGGCCGCCCGGATGGCCCGCGGGAGATCGGCCACCCCGATCGTGCGTCCCGCAAAGACCATCAGCCGGCGGACCACGTTCCTGAGCTCCCGGAGGTTCCCCGGCCAGGCGTACGCCTGGAACGCGGTGAGCACCTCCGGGTCGACCACCACTTCGGGGCGCCCGAGGTCACGCGCCACCGTCTCGAATAGCCGGCCGGCAAGCGCGGGGAGGTCTTCCCGCCTGGCGCGGAGCGGGTGGAGCTGGACGCGCATCACGTTCATCGCACGGTACAGCGCGGGCGCAAAGCCGCTCGCGAGCAGGGCGGCCGGATCGCGGCCGGTGGCGCCGATGATCCGCACGTCTTTGCCCTCCTCCAGCGCGCGGAGGAGCGTTACCTGGGCCGCGGGCGGCAGGTCGCCCAGCTCGGCGATGAAGAGGGTCCCCTCCCTGGCCGCCTCGATCTGTCGGCGGGACAGCGCCGCGCAGTCGGCGGCGAGAATCGGCCGGTCCCGCCGGCTGCCCGCCTGGTGAATTGCCTGGGCGAACAGCTCCGCGCCCGTGCCCGGCTCGCCCAGCAGCAGAACCGGCAGGTCGGTCGCGGCCGCGGCGAGCGCGGCCTGGCGGGCGGACCGGCACGCCGGGCTCTCCCCGACGATGTCGGCGAAGGTGTGCCGGGGGCTGCCCAGCCGGGCGGGCGCCTTCCGGGCGCGCGGGCGGGGTCCTGTCTCCCGACGCTCCAGCACCAGACAGCCTCCCACCACGGTGCGCCCCTCCAGGACCGGGTGCCACACCCCTCGCCTTGCACCGCCATCCTCGTCGCCCGCGAGGGCGACTTCCTGCGGGAGCGTGTCGCGTGTCCGGCTGACGAGTTCCGGGACGAGCGCCCGGAGCTCGGGATCTTCCCGCTCCGGGCGCAACTCCGCCGGCGCCGCGGGCGAGGTGAGGAGGATCCGTCCACGCCGGTCCACCGCCACGACGCCGTCGGCGGGATAGCGCTGGCTCAGATGTGTAAGCCGGGTGACCACGAGATACCGGCGCTCGATCTCTCGCGCCGCAACGCTCTGCTCGATCGCCAGCGCGAGGGCCAGGGCCAGGTTCAGGGTGTGCGGGTGCGCTTGGTCCCGAAACCCGGAGACGTCGAGCACGCCGAGGCTCCGGCCGGTGGACAGTTCGCGGATGGGGACCGCGGCACAGTGCCAGCGCTGCCAGCGGGCGCAGAAGTGCTCGGCGCCGACGATGTGCACGGCGCTGCCCGTGGCGAGGGCGGTACCCGGCCCGTTGGTGCCGACGACGTGCTCGGACCAGAGCGCACCCGGGCGGAAATTGATGTCGGCGAGGCCTTCCAGGGCGGCGGGATCGCCCTCGGCGGACAGCATCCGGGCCTCGTGATCGAACAGCGTGAGGATGTGTCCGGCGCCGGCGAAGGACTGCTCGTGCTCCGCCATCCGTGCGCGGGCCAGGTCCAGCCAATCGGTGGTCTCCACTGCGTCCACCAGCGCGCTCGCGTCCATGACGACCGGCGCCTCGCGCAGATCGGGCGGCACGGCCGCGCCGAGACTTCGCTCCCAGGAGCTTCGCACGGCTGTCCGGACCCCGCCCGGCAGGGCATGGTCGCGGACCGCCGCGAGCCACTGGCGCTCCACCGCCCTCTGCGCGGCGGCCCCGAACGGGATGAGATCGAGCGATGTCATGCGCGAATCCCTCCCGCCCGGTTGGTCACCTGCGGTCGAGCACGAGGAGTGAGAAGGGGTCCGGCACCGGACTCGTCACCGTGTAGAGCCGATGCGTACGCTGATCCAGCGCCATGGTCCTCGCACCGGGCCGGGTAGTGGCGGTGGTGACCACATGAAATCTGGTCGGACTGTCCTCGTGAACCACCGTGATGGTGCCTTCGCCGTTGGACGCGAAGGCGAGCTGTGTCGAGGGGTCGAAGGCACCGGCGTCCACGCGCGCACCGATGGGTACGTGCGCGATCATCCGACCTCGCACGGCGTCGGAAATGATCATGAGCCGATTGTGGCAGCCGCTGAACAGCAGGTGGTGGACGGGATCGATGGCCAAGCCCGTCGGCTCTTCGCACGGCGCGAGCGGCCAGCGTCGGAGCACCCGCATCGCGATGGGGTCGATCTCCACGAGCTGGGCCTTGTCCTCCAGATTCACGAACACCCGCCCGCGCCCGTCCGCGACGCCGAACTCGGGCTTGCCGCCGAGCGGGATGTTGCCGACCGGCGTGCCCGAGCTCGGATCGACGACGCTCGAGGAGTGCGCACCGCCATTGAAGGTGAAGACGCGCCTGGAGGCGGGGTCGTAGAGCACGGCATCGGCGCCCGCGCCGGCCGGAGTCCGCCGGAGCACGCGCAGGGTTCCGAGATCGAACATCGTCACGCTGCCGTCGCGGCCCGACGTGGCGAAACCATGGCCCGTCGCGTAGTCGAGGGCCACGCCATGCGCGCCGTCGAGCCCCGGAATCTCGCCGAGCAGTTTGCCCGACTCGGGGTCCACCACCATGACCCGGGTCTGCCGGGCGATGAACAGCCGGTGCCCCACGGAGTCCAGCGTGATGTAGTCCCACCGGCCGCTCCCGCCGAGCGGGATGGAGCGGACGACGTGATAGGAGGGAGCGGCCTCTGCCTGGGCCAGCAGGCCGCCGGACATGGTGGCCGTCAGGGCCGCGGCGGTGGCGAAGGCGCGGAGGCGCCGGACGGCTTCAGCGGCCGGTCTCACGGGTGTCTCGCGGCGGATTCCGAGCCATCGCTCTTCCCGGTCACACTGATCCTCCCTAGCTTCCACCCACTCAAATGGAACTCACCCGACGGGAATTCGCCATCACCCTGGCCGGCCTGGCCGGCGCCGCGGCCGTCCGGCCTGGCCGCGCACCGTCCGCCGGTGAGCCCGATCCCTGCGATCTGCCGGCGCCCATCCGGCGGCTCGAGCCGATGACGGCCGGAGCGGTCCCGATCGGCGCCCCGGAGCGGCGCGCGCGGATCGCGAAGGCGCAGCGACTCATGGGAGAGCAGGGGATCGCCGCGGTGGTGATCGAGCCGGGCTCCAGCATGAGCTACTACACGGGGGTGGGGTGGTCCACCTCCGAGCGCACGTTCATCCTCGTGCTCCCGGCGCACGGTGAGCCCGCCTGGATCTGCCCGGCGTTCGAGGAGGCACGCGCCCGGGAGCTGATCCGCTTCGGGAACGACGTGCGCACCTGGCAGGAGGACGAGAGCCCGTTCCGGCTCCTCGCGGGGTTGCTGCGGGACCGCGGCGCCAGCGGGAGAATCGGGCTGGAAGAGGACGTGCGCTTCTTCGTCCTGGACGGCCTTCGGACCGAGATCCCCGCGCTCGAGCTGGTGAGCGCCACGCCGATCACGGCCGGCTGCCGGATGTACAAATCCCCGGCCGAGCTGGCGCTGATGCAGCGGGCGAGCGACATGACCATCGCCGCCTTCAAGGCGGCCTTCGCCGCCCTCCATGAGGGGATGACGCAGTACGACCTGGAGGACAACATGCTGGCCGCGCTCCGCCGGGTGGGCGGCGCGGACCCGTGGGCGCTGGTGGGGTTCGGAAAGTCCTCCGCGTTTCCCCACGGCAGCGTCCAGCCGCAGAAGCTCGAGCCCGGTGACATCGTCCTGCTCGACGCCGGCTGCGCGCTCCACGGGTACCAGTCGGACATCACCCGAACCACGGTTTTCGGCAAACCGACCGCACGGCAGACCGAGATCTGGAATCTGGAGCGGCGGGCGCAGGACGCGGCGTTCGCGGCCGCCAGGGTCGGAGCCCCTTGCGAGGCGGTCGACGCGGCTGCCAGAAAGGTGATCACCGGCGCCGGCTTCGGGCCAGGCTACCGGGTGCCCGGGCTGCCTCACCGGACGGGGCACGGCATCGGCATGGACGGCCACGAGCGGCCGTACATCGTGCGCGGCAACAGCACGCCGCTCGCGCCGGGGATGTGCTTCAGCGACGAGCCGACGATCGCGATCTATGGTGAGTTCGGCATCCGGCTGGAGGATTGTATCTACATGACGGAGGACGGTCCGAGGTTCTTCTCGAGGCAGAGCGCGGGGATCGACCAGCCGTTCGGGTGAGGCCGCGTGCAGGTGACCTGATTTACCGGGTCTTGCCGCGCACCCGACTCGCCGCCAGCGTACTATCCGCCGGCACCAGCCGGTCCACGCTGTACCCGTCCATCGTGTACACCGTCTTCCCCGTATCCGCCCGCACCCGGAACCCCGCTGCCGTCGAATCGAACAGGAGCGTAAGCAGCGGCGTCCCGTCTTTCCGGAGCAGCCGCGTCCGGCGGTCGGGGCGCTCGAACCGCTCGGAGTCCGCCTGCGCCGCCGTCGCGAAGCCCGTCGCGTCCACCGTATGGTATGCCGCCACGAGCTGCTCGGCCTGTGCCGAGTCGGCCGCGCCGCCAGGCGACAGCGTCCACCCGCTTCCCCCACGCCGCACCGTATAGCGCCTGGCACCCCGCGAGATCTCGATCGCCGCTATGCTGTCGGGCGGGACGGTCGCGATCCGGTGGTCGCGCCATTCGTCGCCCCGGCGGCTCAATGCATTGACCAGTCCGCCGCGCACCAGCCAGGTCGGCTCCTCGCCAGCCCGGCGTACGTACCCACCCGAAAGCTCCGGCGCGCGGTGGCCCACGACGAGCTCCGCCAGCGTGCGGCCGCCAGCCTCCACGCGCACGCGGGTTCCCCCCGCGCTGTCCACGCCGAGCGCCGCGTGGGACGCCTTCCGCTCGGCGACGAGCTCGCCGCCGGGCGCGCTGTCGGTCAGGGCGGTGAGCAGATCCGCCACTCCCTGCATGTCTGCGCGGTGCCCGTTCGCGGTCCACGCACTCGTGTCCTTCTTCGCGAGGACGACCGTGCCGGCCGAGTCCGACAGTACGACCGTGTCCACCTGCGAGCGCATGATCGGCGGGAGCCGGAAGGCGTCGCCGGCCGCGGGTGCCGCCTCGCGACGGCGCACCAGCGCGGCGGCACCCCAGAGGACGAGCACCACGCCGAACAGGATCACCAGCCGGAGAAGCTGTTTGGCGCTCATGTGGCCGCCTCTCCCGCGGGGACGAGTGGCTGGTACGGCTCCCGTGTGCGGCGGCGCCGCCGGACCAGGTGCACGAGCCCCACCAGCGCGACCAGCAGCGGCAGCCCGATCAGGTTGCCGTACTTGGCCAGCTCCCGCTCGGTCGCGGTCTCGAAGACGAGCGGCACCGGCCGCCGGTCCTTCGAGCGGATCGCGATCAGCCCTTCGTCCTCCGCCAGCCAGTCGGTCGCGTTGAGGGCGAGCGCCAGGTTCTCGGGTGCCACCCGCACGAATCGGTCGGTGGCGAAATCGGTACTGCCGATCACCACGGCACGCCCCCGTGTGCTGTCCCTGGGCGCCGCCACCACCGCCAGCAGCCGCCGGCTCAGCTTGTCCCGCGGGAACGTGCTCCCGGGATCGATCGAGGCCGCGTCGGTGAAGGTCCCGGCAGCGTCGCTGGTGACCAGGAGCGGCGTGATCGTGCCGGGCGCCGCCTTGCTGGTGTCGATCGTGCTGGCCCAGGTGAGGACGGCCGCGCCCAGGTCCTGGTTGATCGGCGAGCGGCGCGTGCTCTCCGCCCGGATGAAGAACGGGTACATCTGCATCACCCGCCCGAAGTCGCTCGGGACCGGAATTGCCTCGTTGGCCAGGAGATCGTAGGCCAGATCGCCGCGCACCGAGACGCCGAACCGCTGGAGCAGCGCGTTCCAGGGGAGCGCGCGCGGGCGGGCCATCGGCATGTCGGGCGCGATCGCCATGCCGCCGGCCAGGACGAGGATGCTGCCGCCGTGATCCAGGTAGCGCTCGAGCCGGGCGAGCTGGCCCGCGGGGACCGAATCCGGCGCGCCCGCCAGCACGATCGCGGCGAAGGCGGTGTCGTGCTGGATCGAGTCGGCCGGGGTGAGCGGCCGGACGTCGTACGACTTGGCGAGCTGCTCCTGCATGTCCTGGTAGCCGGTGCCGGCGCTCGGGCCGCCGGCCGCACCGGCCAGGAAGCCGATGGCGGGCTTGTGCGCGCGGGTGAGGTTCCGGATGGAGGAGATGAGCCGGTACTCGAGATCGTCGGTCTGCTGCACGAACGGCACCGCGTCGGTCTGGGAGCCGTGCTGGATGGCCAGCCCCAGATAGCCCTGCTTCACCTGCAGCTCCGACTGGCCGATCACGTTGAACTGCACCGGCTGGATGCCGAGCGACTGCGCGTCCTGCCGGGCCGCGGCATCGCTCGACGGATCGCGCTCGATGACCCGGATGCGGCCATGCCCCGCGGCGCGGACGTCGCGCAGCAGGTCGTCCACGTCGCGCTTCATCAGCGCCACCTCGGTCGGGAGCTCCGCCGAGGCGAAGAGCTTGATGGTGACCAGATCGTCCAGGTTTCCGAGCACCTGGCGCGTGGCCGGCGAGAGGGTGTACGCCCGTCCGGGCGAAAGATCCAGCCGCCCGCCGATGTACCCGCCGAGCAGGTTCACCACCACCAGCGACGCGGCGACGAGCCCCACGCCCAGACGGAGCCGCCGCCGCGCGCCGCCCCTCGGCGCCAGCTTCCGGCCGAGCAGCGCGCCGTAGGCCAGCGCCAGGAAGATCCCCGCGAGCGAGAGGAAGTAGATCGCGTCCCGCAGGTCGATCACCCCGCGGCCGATGTTGTCGAAGTGCGAGAGCACGCCGATCCGGGCGGCCGCCGCCGCCAGCCCGGGCGGGAGGCCCACCAGCAGCGGGTTGAGCCCCGCCAGGATCAGGATGAACATCGGCACGGCCGCGAGGATGAACGCCGTGATCTGGCTTCGGCTCACGCTCGACGCCCAGGTACCGATGCCGGCGAACCCGGCGGCGAGGAGGCCCGCGCCCACGTACTGCGCCAGCACCGTGGACCATGGCATCGCCGCGCCGAGGGAGAGCCCCAGCGGGATGAGCAGCGTCAGCGCGAGCGCGATCCAGAGAAACAGGACCGACGCCACGTACTTGCCCAGCAGCAGCTCGAGCTCGCTCAGCGGCTGCGACAGCACGACTTCGAGCTGGCCGCCGCGGATGTCCTCCGCGAGCGAGCGCATCGTCACCGCGGGCACGAAGAAGAGGAACTCCCACGGCAGCACGTCGAGCATCGGCCGGAGGCTCGCCACCTGTGACAGGTAGGCCTGCCGGAAGAAGAGGAAGGCGTTGAGGGCGAGGAAGGCGACGAGCAGGACGTAGCCCGTCGGGAGATCGAACAGCGCCTTCAGCTCGCGGCGCGCCACGGTCCAGATGCGCATCATCATGGCTCCGACTGAATCGTGGGCTCCCGGAACAGGTCCTCGAGGCTGCCGGCCTCCTGGTGGAGCTCGAACAGCGTCCAGTGCTCGGCCTTGGCCAGATCGAAGATCCGCGGCCGGAGATCATCACCCGAGGCGGCGATGACAGTCACCCGCACGCGCCCGTCGGATGCATCGGGCGTCTCCACCGCCGCCACCCCCGGAAGCGCGGCCAGCCGCTCCGCTACGCCGCCGCCCTCGGCCTCCACGGCGATCCGGGCCGCGCCCTGCGCACGGGCGATGAGCTCGTCCACCGGCCCGTCGGCCACGATGCGGCCACGGTTGATGATCAGCAGCCGGGAGCAGGTGAACTGCACCTCGGGCAGCACGTGCGTGGAGAGGAGCACGGTCCGCTCGCGGCCCAGATGGCCGATCAGGTGCCGGATCTCGACCCGCTGATTCGGGTCGAGACCCTCGGTCGGCTCGTCCAGGATGAGAAGGTCGGGCCGGTGGAGGATGGCGGACGCCAGGCCGACCCGCTGGCGGAAGCCCTTCGAGAGCTCGCCGATGGGCCGGTGGAAGACGGGCTCGAGCCCGGTGGCGGCCACCGCCTCGTCGATCGCGCTTCGGCGCGCCGCACCCTGCAGCTCACGCAGCCGCCCCACGAAGTCGAGGTACTCCGAGACCAGCATCTCGGGATACAGCGGATTGTTTTCGGGGAGGTAGCCGATACGGCGCTTGGCCTCGCGGCCCGCCTCGTCGAGCGGAACGCCGTCGAGCCGGATGGAGCCGGCGTCCGGCTCGATGTATTGGGTGATCATCCGCATGGTGGTGGACTTCCCCGCGCCGTTGGGTCCGAGGAAGCCGACGACCTGCCCGCGATCCACCTGGAAGGAGACCTGGTCTACGGCGGCGATGCCGCCAAAGTGCTTCGATACCCCGTCAAGGGTGAGCAAGGACATACGCCTGGGGAGGTTGCGGGTGCACGAAGGCCGAGAGTGTAATGCCACCCGGCAGCGTGATCAAGAGGCCATCCGACCCGGAATGCACAGGGTGGCCGAAGGGTCGCGTGACTCCTGTCACAGAAGCCCCGCCGACCGCGCGCTAGCTCTCTCCAGGCCAGCACCCGCGAATGGCCGCGGGTGCCGTTCACCCGCCCCCCGGAGGCCGGCCGACGTTCCGCTGATCCCTTCCATGACTGCTCGTTATCGCAACCGCACCGATGCCGGCAGGCGCCTGGCCGCCCGCCTCCGGCAGTACGCTGACCGCCCCGGCGTGGTTGTGCTCGCCCTGCCACGCGGCGGCGTGCCGGTGGCCTTCGACGTTGCCGAGGCGCTCCACGCGCCGCTCGACGTGTTCGTGGTGCGGAAACTCGGCCTGCCGGCGCACCCGGAGCTCGCCATCGGGGCTATCGCCTCCGGGGGCATCCGCATCGTCGACGAGGCGGCCCTGCGCCGCTTCGGGGTGACCGACGAGCAGCTCGCCGCGGTGGCCGCGGGCGAGGAGCGGGAGCTCGCTCGGCGCGAGCGGCAGTACCGGGACGGGCTGCCCTCGCCCGACGTGACGGGCAAGACGGTCATTCTCATCGACGACGGTCTCGCGACCGGGGCCACGATGGCCGCGGCTGCGACCGCGCTCCGGGCACAGCACCCGGCCAGGCTGGTGGTGGCGGTGCCGGTAGCGGCGGCGGAGACCTGCGAGGCGTTCCAGAGGCTGGTGGATGAGGTCATCTGCGGTGCGACCCCCGAGCCGTTCCATGCCGTGGGGCTCTGGTACGAGGACTTCTCGCAGACGAGCGACGATGAGGTCCGCGACCTGCTGGCGCGGGCCAGGCTCGCGGAGGCGCGGAGCGACGCCCGGGAGGAGAGGAGCGATGGCTGAGACGAGAGGGATGAACGAACGGCAGGTTCGCGTCGGGGCGGGCGGGGTCGGCCTCGATGGCGGGTTCGCCGTGCCGGACGGGGCGCGGGGCGTGGTGCTGTTCGCGCACGGGAGCGGCTCCAGCCGCCACAGTCCGCGCAACCGGTTCGTTGCCGAAGCGCTGCGGGAAGGCGCGCTGGCGACACTCCTCCTGGACCTGCTCACTCCGGAGGAGGAGGCGATCGACGCTCGGACACGGCAGCTGCGCTTCGACATCGCCCTCCTGGCCGACCGCCTGGTGGGGACGATAGACTGGCTGGCGCAACAGCCCGCGGCGCGCGGCCTCCCGGTGGGCCTCTTCGGCGCGAGCACCGGAGGCGGCGCCGCGCTGGTGGCGGCGGCGGAGCGCCCCGACGCGGTGGGCGCGGTGGTCTCGCGCGGCGGCCGCCCCGACCTCGCGGGCGATGCGCTTCCGCTCGTGCAGGCGCCCTCGCTGCTGATCGTCGGCGGGGACGACGAGGCGGTCATCGGGCTCAACCGGCGGGCGATGGCGCGAATGAGCGCCCCCGTCACGCTGGAGATCGTGCCCGGCGCGACGCACCTGTTCGAGGAGCCCGGTGCGCTCGAGCAGGTGGCCCGGCTGGCGCGGGACTGGTTCGTCCGGTACCTCGTTGGGGCGACCGAGCCGGCGGACTCGCCCGGCACGGTCTGGTGACCGCGTCGAGGGGCTACGGCATTCCGGGGGAATCACAGCAGCCACTCGATCGGCAGCACCGACATCAGGGACACGAGCGCGCGAAGCCAGAAGCCGGCGCCCGGTTCTTCGTCGTGCACGATCCGCCCGCCGTCCCCCTGTTCCACCCAGCGCAGTGCCCCGGTCTCGCTCAGGCGCACTTCGTATGCGCGCCTCGGTATCCCGCCGGCAAACGCATCGGCCAGCGTCTGTGCCATGGCCGGACTGTCGATCACGAAGCCCATCTCGGTGTTGAGTCGCGCGGAGCGCGGATCGAAGTTGAACGATCCGATGAAGATGCGTGCGCGGTCCACCGAGAACGTCTTGGCGTGCAGGCTCGAGGCGGAGCTGCTGCCTGTCAGCCGGTGGTCTTCGGCGGCTGGGCGCGATGACGTTCGCTTCATCTCGAACAGCGCGACGCCCGCTTGGAGCAGCGGTTTGCGCCGTTTCGCGTAGCCGGCGTGAACGGCGACGACGTCGGTGGCTTCGAGCGAGTTGGTGAGCACCGTGATCTTTACGCCCCGCCTGGCCAGGGCGGTGAACGACTCGACGCCCGCTGCCGTCGGCACGAAGTAGGGCGAGACCAGCTCTACCTCGCGCTCGGGCGCGCCGAGAATCGTGCCGAGCCGCTCGGGCAGCTTCGACTCGCGGGGCGCGCGGCCTAGCCCTTTCGCGGGGTCGTCGCTGACCATGCGCGTAGCTGCCCATTCGAACCGCAGGCCGCCCCCCAGCAGCGCCCGCACGAACGGCAGCCGGGCGATCGCCTGGATGTACGCCAGGGCGGCCGGGTCGCGCTCCACGCTCGAAGCGGCCGCGGCCAGGCCGGCGATCGCCGCCGGGCTCGCGGCGGGCAGCAGGCGATCGGCCGGATAGGACGAGCCGCTCGCCCAGTAGCGGTCGAAATCGCGGGAGACGTCGTGCACCACCGGGCCGATCGCCAGCACGTCGAGATCGACGAACAGGACGTCGTCGCCCGCGCCGAAGTATTCGTCGCCCACGTTGCGCCCGCCGATGATGGTGGCCTGGTTGTCGGCGGTGAACGACTTGTTGTGCATGCGCCGGTTCAGCCGCGCGAAGTCGGTGAGATAGCCCAGGTACCGCCACCGGCGGTTGACGAACGGATTGAACAGCCGCACCTCGATGTTGGGGTGTGCATCCAGCGCGGCAAGGATGCCGTCGAGGTCACCCGTGTTGTTGTCGTCGAGCAGGAGCCGCACCCGCACCCCGCGGTCGGCCGCGCGGTGCAGCGCCTCGAACAGCAGGGTGCCCGACATGTCGGCGTGCCAGATGTAGTACTGCACGTCGAGCGTGCGCTCGGCGGCGTCGGCCAGCAGCGCCCGCGCGGCAAAGGCGTCGCGGCCGTCGGCCAGCGGCACCACGCCGGAGGTGCCGGGGTGCGCCCGCGCGAGCGGCAGGACCGCCCGGCCCAGTCGCGTGTCGGCGGTGTTCTCCAGGGTGACCGAGTAGCTCCGGCCGTCGAGCGAGGGGAGGGTACCACAGCCCGGGAGCAACGCGGCCGCCGCGACCGTCAGAAGTGTGCGCATGCCCAGACCCGAAGGTCTCACGTCCGCAGATATTCCGCCGCGCCCGCCATCAGCATCTCGACCCCCACGATGACGAGCAGCATCCCCATCAGCCGCTCGACCGCGGTGAGCCCGTGCTCGCCCAGCAGCTTGCCCAGGTTGCTCGCGAAGTAGAGGATGATCGCCGAGGCGCACCACGCGAGGATCACGGCGCCGAGCCACACGGGCCACCGCTCCGGCTCGCGCGACATGAACAGCAGCTCGGTCGCGAGCAGGGACGGCCCCGCCGTGTAGGGGACGGCGAGCGGCACGACGAACGGCTCCCCCTCGACCTCCTCGCGGAGCGATCGCTCGCTGGTGGGAAAGATCATCCGGAGGGCGATGAGCAGGAGGATGAACCCGCCGCCCGCCGTGAGCGCCGCGCGGGAGACGTGGAGCAGGTCCAGGATGTAGCGGCCGGCGAAGAGGAACACGATCATGATCGCGAGCGCGATGAGCATCTCACGCACGATGATGAACCGGGAGCGCGCCGGGTCCACGTGCTTGAGCGCCGAGAGGAACAGGAGCACGTTCCCGAGCGGGTCCATCACGAAGAACATCAGGACGGCGGCGGAGACGAGGGTCATGACGTCTCCCTCGGCCGCAGCTCCGCCCGGAGCGCCGCGATCTCCCGGCGCAGCGCCTCGATGGACCGCCGTCCGGCGAGCTCGGCCCGGTCGTCCTCCGCGTCGCGGCCGACGAAGAACGTGGCCAGCAAGGCGGTGATGTAGCCCCAGACGGCAAAGGCGTAGACCGCGAGCAGGAAGCAGAGCGTCCGCCCCTCCGCCGTCCTGGGCCAGTAGTCGGAGCCGAGCGTCGTCATCACCATCGCCGTCCACCAGAGCGCCGTGCCGTAGTCGGGAAGGCCGCCGCCCGGCCCGCTCTCGAAGGCGTACATGCCGGCGGCGCCGCCGAGTGCCACCAGGATCGTGAGCACCACGACGTAGCCGAGCCCCCGTCGGCCCATGCTGGCGGAGAGCGACCGCATGCCGCGGTTGAGCGACGCCACCACCCGCAGCAGGCGTGCGCCTCGGATGGCACGCGCCGCGCGCAGCACGCTGACCGCGCGCACCACCAGGAGCACCCGCAGCGCCGGCAACAGCAGCGAGAGCGCAGCGAGCCAGTTCCGGCGCAGGTACGTCTCCTTCGCCGGCGCGAGCGTGAAGCGCAGGGCGAAGTCGAGGATGAACACGATCCAGATGATGGTCGAGAGCGTGGCGAGGACCGGCGACAGGCCGCGCGTGAGCTCCAGAATGAGGAGGGCGAGCCAGACGAAGCCGAGCGCCTGCATCGGCCGCTCCAGCCAGCTCTCGAGCTGCTCCAGGACGGCCAGCCGCTCGCCGTGATCGTCGTCGGCGCCGGCGGCGCCCTCCTCGGGGGTGTGGTCTGCCTGGTTGGCCATGTGCGTTCTCCGTGCGCGTCCGGCGGGTGAAGCTTCAAGGTGCCGATAGAAGGGCGCGGACGCGAGAGCCGGGCGCGGGAGCCGGTGTGACGACGGATACGATTTCGGAATGAGGCGTTCGAAATGCGTCGCCCGCTACGAAACCAGCCGGGGATCAAAGAAGAACGGCCGCCGCGCCACCACGCGGACCCGCGCCGCCTCCGGGTGCACCGGGTTGATCAGCACGTTGAGCTCCTCCGGCACCGGAGCCGCCGGGACGTGCAGCGTCAGCGTGAGTGCCGCTACCAGCCAGGCATCGCCCACGGCCGCGCACGCCGGCGAGTCGGCCTCCCGCTCCCAGCCCCTGGGGAGGGCGTCCGCGCCCAGGAGCTGCTTTGAGGTGTCGTCGGGGATCTCGATGGTCAGCGCGACGAGGTCGGCGGGACTGTCGGCGGCGTCGTAGTGGACCAGCGCCTCCAGCGCGGCGAGCGCCAGACTGCTCGACGTGTACACCAGCGGACGGCCGGGCGTGTTCCACCGCCCGCCGTATTCCTGCGCGCCCTTGCCGTCGAGCGCGGGGTATGTCGGATTGCAGATTCGGTAGACCCGCACGAGCGCCCGTTCTCGTCGCGAGCGGGTCAGCTATAGATGCCGTGCTCGATCCGCCCGAGCACCCGCACGACGGCGGTGGCCCCGGAGTCCGTGGCCAGCAACTTGAGCGGAATCTCCCCGTTCAGCGCCCGGTTCGGCTTCATCAGCCAGCGCCGGGCCCTTACCGGGTCGCCCAACGCCTCCTCGGCGCGGACCAGCACTCGTGCCAGCCGGGCCAGCCGGTCGGATTCGTCGGCGGAGAGCGGGGATCGGGCGGAGCGCTTTCGCTGAAGTGTGCGCGCGCTGCCGACCACCTCGTACACGCCGGCCTGCGAGCCGGCCCACGCCGTCAGGTCGTTCAGGACGTGATCGAGCGCGCCGGCCGGCAAGCCCTGCTCGACGAGACGGGCCAGGTCCAGCTCGGAATGGATCGCGCGCCGGAGCACCCGCTTTCCGCCGAGCCGCTCGGCCACATCCGCTGCCGTCATTTCGCCGCCTCACGCCATTTGACGGTCGAAATCTACCCGAATGGCGCACCGGGCGCAAGCCGCCGCCTCACCCTCCCCGCGCCAGCCGCACCGCCGCCAGCACCAGCACCACCCCCGCCAGCGCATTGATCCGCGCCGCCCAGGCCGCTTGGGCGCGGAGCACAAGCGCCTCCGGGCTGCCCGGCACCGCCCGGCCGCTCCGGGGCCCGAGCACGAAATCGTGGACCGCGCTCACCCCGATCATCACCGCCACGCTCCCGAGCTTCCAGGCGAGCGCGTGCCCCGTCCCCGTCGCCCAGAAGGCGCGGGAGCCCAGCACGCCGTCCCACGCGAGCCAGCCGCGGAAGTGAAGATTGAGCACCCCGGTCAGGAGCAGCACCGCGATCGCCCACCAGCCGACGGCACGGAAGCGCAGCCCCAGCGTGTAGAACAGGCGCTGGCGCAGCTCGGGCGGCTCGATCCGGCGGAGTGCGGGCGCGCCCACGACGCCCAGGAAGAACATGCCGCCGAGCCAGAGCATGGCGGCGAGCACATGGATGGAAACGCTGGCATAGTAGAGCGCGCGCATCGCCCGGGACGTCCTTCCTCAGCGGCTCGCGGGGCGGGGCGTGATCGCGGCCAGCAGCACCAGCTCGTGGCTCGTGGCCCGCATGCCGTGGGGCTCGTCCGGCTCGTACGCGACGATCGTCCCCGCCTCCACTGCGCGCTCGCCCTGGGCGCCGCTCACCAGACCCGACCCCGAGAGGACGTGCAGGACCACCGTCGACGAGCTGGTGTGCATTGCCACCGTCTGTCCTGGCGCGATCCGGAATACCACCAGCCGCGCGCCGGGTGAGTCGTGTACCAGCGCGGTCGCAGGCCGATCGGGGTGCGCCGAGAGGGCACTCCTGGCCAGCGCCGCGGGATCATACGTCCTCACCCGCGTGGCGCCAGCGCGGGCTCGACTGCGGCGCGCAGCTCGTCGGCCGCCATGCCGGCCGCGCGAGCCGCCTCCACCAGTGTCAGCGTGCCGCCGCAGCAGGTGTCCACGCCCAGGCGGTTGAAGATCGCCGCGGTCTCGGGCGCCGTGGACAGCGCCTCGTTGACGGTCAACTCCATCACGTCCATGCATCACCTCCGGTAGGGACCCTACCGGAGCATAGTCCGCGCGACTGAAGGACCCGTAAATCGGCCGTGAGGATTCCTTCAGGTCCGGGACTCGCGTCCGCCCGGCTGCCTTGTAAATTGTCAGCCTGCCCACAGGAGCGGTGCGCATGCAGTATCGGCGAATGCTCGCCCTGGCGGCCGTCTCGGCCGTCGTGCTGGGCCGCGCCCGGCCCGCGACGGCCCAGGAGCTCACCTGGAGAAACGGCGTCACCTTCTACGCCGACAATACCGAGTTTTTCAATCCCTACCGCACCGGCGAAACGCTGCTCGGCGGCCAGGTGCTGAGCTACCTGTCAGCCGCCCTCGGCCCGCGCACCGAGGTCATCGCGGGCTTCTTCGGCAACCATCAGAGCGGCGGCACCGGCTTCTTCGATCCGTTCAAACCGATCCTCGGCTTCCGCTACCGGACGGACCAGTCGCTGGGTGTCATTGGCACCCTGGTGACGGAGGATCGTCACGGCTACCTCGAGCCGCTCGAGGGGACGCTGCTCGACATCGTCCGGCCGGTGGAGTACGGGGTGCAGTGGCGCGAACAGCACACCGCGGGCGGCGGGGAGATTTTCCTCAACTGGCAGCGGCTCAACACGGCGCGCAGCCGGGAGATCTTCGACTACGGCCTGCTGCTCCATGCCGACCCTGCTCGCTGGCTCCGGCTCGAGCTCCAGGGTCACGGCCTGCACCACGGCGGCCAGCTCTACACGGCCGGTGAGCCCGTCGCCAACAACGAGGTGCTCGCGCTCGGCGCCCAGGTGAGCGGCAAACTGCCCCTGGCGGGCGCCAGCTCGCTCCGCGTGTTCCAGTTGATGAGTCACGGCGACATCGACTCATTGTTGCCCGGCCGGCCGGACCACGGGTATGGGACCTACATCCGGGCCGCGGTCACCCCATGGAACTGGCTCGAGCTGTTCGCCATCCAGTGGTGGGGGCACGACTACCTCTCCAACGAGGGCGACGCCAACTACAACTCGCAGGGCTCGGACCCCTCGTTCTACCGCTCATATCGGCAGTATCAGGAGATCGGGCTGCTCCGGCGCACGCCGATCGAGTCCGGACTGACGCTCGACACCGAATTCCGCATCCACCGGGTCGACAATCGCCCGAGCATCGCGATCGGCACATCGCCGTGGGAGTATTCCTACCGGGTGGTGGTGCGGGCGCCGTTCAGCCTGCACGTGGGGAGTCCGAGTGCGGGAGTGGATAGTGCCGGGCAGTAGCCCCGGGCGGTCCCGCTCAGTCCGCCGCCCGTAGATACTGCACCGGCCACGATGCTGGAACGCCGAGGGCCTTCGCGGCGCGCAGCGGCCAGTAGGGGTCGCGCAGCAGTTGGCGGGCCAGCAGGACGACATCCGCACGCTCCTCCGCCACGATCGCATCGGCCTGGGCGGGCGACGTAATCAGGCCGACGGCGCCCGTCAGTACGCCTGCCTCGCGCCGAATCCGCTCGGCGAATCCCACCTGATACCCCGGGCCGCTCGGAATCCGGACCCCGGGAACGAGACCGCCCGACGAGCAGTCGACGAGGTCCACGCCCAGCGGCACGAGCCGGCGGCACAGCTCGACCGACTGCTCGAGATCCCAGCCGCCCTCCGCCCAATCCGTCGCCGAGATCCGGACGAACAGCGGCAAGTCGTCCGGCCAGACGGCGCGTACCGCGCGGGTCACCTCGAGCACGAGGCGGACGCGGCTGTCGAACCCGCCGCCATACTCGTCCTCGCGCTGGTTGGAGAGCGGCGAGAGGAACTCGTGGAGCAGGTAGCCGTGCGCGGCGTGCAGCTCGATGAACTGGAAGCCGGCGGCGAGCGCCCGCTCGGCGGCCGTGGCGAAGGCCCCGATCGTCGCCGCGATCCCCGCGGGCTCGAGCGCCAGGGGCGCGGGGTCGCCCGGCCGGAAAGGGACGGGGCTCGGCGCCACCGGCCACCACCCGCCTTCGTCGACAGTGACGAGGCCGCCTCCATCCCACGGCGGCGCCGTGCTCGCCTTGCGGCCTGCGTGCGCGAGCTGGATGCCCGCGGCGGCACCCTGCTCCCGGATGAACCGCGTGCAGCGGCCGAGCCCTTCGACGTGCGCATCGCTCCAGATCCCCAGGTCCGCCGGGGAGATCCGGCCCTCGGGAGTCACCGCCGTAGCTTCGGTCATGACAAGCGCCGCCCCGCCCACGGCGCGGCTCCCGAGATGCACCAGGTGCCAGTCGTTCGCGAAGCCCTCGCGGCTCGAGTACTGGCACATCGGGCTCACGACGATCCGGTTCTTCATGACAACGCCGCGCAGCGACAGCGGCTCGAACAGCGCCATGCCCCAACATAACTCGCTGTAGCCCGGGTCACGGCAGGAAGCGGGCACCTCGCGCATCTGTGTCGGAGCGCGGGGATGATCCCCGTGCCACACCGCGTCAGGAGGATGCCTTCATGGCCGACAGCACGATCACCAAGGTGGACGGGTCCCATTCGCCGACCGGAGCGATGGGCCAGAAGTACCTCGCGTCGGGGAAGCATGTGGCGCTGCGTCTGTGGGTGAGCGAGGCGCCGGGCGAGGCCAAGCCGGCGAGCCGCCGCGAATACGAGACGGTGGGTTACGTAATCGGTGGCGCCGCCGAGCTGCGGCTCGAGGGGCAGGTCGTACGCCTGGACCCGGGCGATTCGTGGGTGGTACCCGCGGGCGCGGAGCACAGCTACCGGATCCTGGAGGAGTTCACCGCACTGGAGGCAACGTCGCCGCCGGCACACGCGCACGGCCGCGACGAGACAGCCCATTGAGGGGGTGACTGGCTCCGCCGCCTGAGGAGCACGGCGGGTGCTGGCCCCGGAATTGCCCCTTCACGGGCGGTTCGGGACCCCACGCCCACGGCAGCATTCCCCCGGGAGAGGACTCATGGCGGCTAAACGGCTGGCAATTCTGGCGCTCGCGTTGGCGGCGGGCTGCGGTGGTGACCACAGTGCGCAGATGGCTGCCGACAGCCTGAGCCGCGATCTGCAACGGGTGCCCGTCGATTCTTCGGCCGTCCTGAGTGACCAGGCGGGTGCTACGCCCGTAGCCGCGCCCGTGGCCGTGAAGCGGACCCCGAAGGCCGCACCCAGGCCCAAGCCGAAGCCCGCGCCGCAGCCGGCTCCGGTGGCCGCGCCGCGGGCGCTCGCCGCCGGGACCACCGTGGCCACGACGGTGGATCGCGAGATCTCCTCGCGCACCGACAAAGCCGGTGCCACGGTGACCGGCACCGTCGCGAGTGACGTCATGGACGCGTCCGGGCGAGTCGTGATCCCCGCCGGCTCGCGGGTGACCCTCACCATCGCCGAGATCCACGAGTCCGAGAACAAGGGCGACAAGACCGGCAAGCTCACGCTCACGCCCACGGCCGTCGAGATCGCGGGCCAGAGCTATCCGCTGGACGGCTCTGCCGTGGCGCTCGACCGCACCCTGCGCGACCGCAAGACCAACGCGGGCGACGTGGCGAAGGTCGGCGTTGGCACCGCGGCCGGCGCCATCGTGGGCCGCGTGATCGGCGGCAGCACCAAGGGCGCGATCATCGGCGGCGTCATCGGCGGCGCCGTCGGCACTCAGCGCGCGATCGAGACCCAGGACCGCGACGTCGTCGTGCCGGCGAGCTCGCGAGTGGAGGTGACGCTCGGAGGGACGTTTACGCGCTGAGGAGGGTAACAGTCGTGGGGGGGGGGTGGGGGGGGGGGGGGGACGGGTCCCGCCGCCCGGCGGGCCACCCGCGGACCCGGCGCCCCCCCGCCCGGGCCGGCCGCCGCCGCAGGGCGGGCCCGACCGCCCGGGGGGGGCGCGGGCCGGGGCGGGG
>JAICLE010000147.1 GCA_025927545.1 Gemmatimonadales bacterium | reverse complement strand
CGCTCGGGCCGATGCTCGCCCTCGCGCTCGTCTTCTGGGGCGCCACCCGTCTCGCGGGGGGTGATTTTCTCGTGTTCGTCGGGTACGAGGCGGCGGCGCTGCTGTTCTCGCTGGTCATCTATCTGGGCCTCGCCGCGACGGGCCGCCGGCCCGGCGCCGGCATAGTGAGCGCCGCGCTCGCGTTGAGTCTCATCGCGGGCGCGGTCCAGGCCGCGCCGATCGAGCCGGTGCGGCTGGTGTGGCAGTTCGATCACAACGGGCTCTTTCACCTGGTCCAGTTGCTCGGGCTGGCCCTGCTGGTCGCGGGCCTCCGGCGGCGGCTCCGCGCCGGGCCGGCGGAGCTCGGGAATGCGCAGCCCCCCACATGACAGGAGGTACGATGCCGGACGACCTGAGGGCACCGGAGAACACCCGCGAGTTCATGGCGATGTGGAACAGCGTCACCGCCGAGCACCTCGCGTACAAGCTGGCGGAGATCCTCCAGCAGCTCGCCCGGCGCACGCCGGGCGTCGGGGCCCTCGACGAGGCGCAGGCCGCGGCGCTGTCGCCGCTCCTGATCCGCGCGCTCCAGGTCGCCGCCACGTCGGACGGCGGACCTCACGCCGCCGTGCAGTTTCTCGGCGAGTACGCCGCCGGGCCCGGCGATTGACCCGCCGCCCCGATCGCGGTTTCATCCATGGCGTGATGCGCCTTTCTCCCTCTCGCTGAGGAATCCGATGCGGAATCTGTTCGCACTGCTCGCCCTGATCGGCGTCGCCGGGATCGTGCTGGGTGTGCTGACCCTGCTGCATCCGCCGCACGGCCAGGCCGGTCCGTTGCCGTTCACCTTCGAGTACACCGGTGGGCCGGGGTCGATCATCGCCGGCTTCATGCTCCTGGGGGCGGGGCTCTACCTGCGGGCGGCCTGGCGGGGCAGGAACTGAGCGGCGCGCCGGTCGTGAGTCTCCTCCGCCAGCTGGCGGAGGCGCTCGACCGACTCGGGAGGCAGCACCGCCGAGGGCTGCCGTTCCTTACACCGGCAGTGGAACGCCGTCGCCCCCGGATTGCCGCGGAGGATTACGCCGCCCGCCATTCGATCGAACACACGCTCGACCGGAAGGCCGATCTCCGCCGTCTCGCGCCGCACCGGCGCGACGCCGCCGAGCGGTACCGCCAACTGCTGAGTTACGAGCTGGCCGGCCTGCGCGAGGTGGTGGCGGCGCTTGACTCGAGCGCGGGCGGGCGGGACCTGCAGGAATGCCTGGCCGAAGCCCGCGAGGAAATCGCTCGGCTGGAGGTCGAGGTGGCCTGGTGTGCCGCGCTCCCGCCGCCGTGGCCCAGCGCCGGCGCGTTCTGAGCCGGTGCCACGCCTCGGGCCCGGCCGGCCGTCCCCACTCGGCGCAAGCCGGAGCGGCGAGGGGACCAATTTCGCGCTCTTCTCCGCGCATGCCACCGCCGTCGATCTCTGTCTCTTCCACCGGCCAACCGATGCCCTCGAGGCCGAGCGGATTCCGCTCACCCGCGGCCCGCAGGGCGTCTGGCACATTGCCGTCGCGGGTATCGGGCATGGCCAGCTCTACGGGTACCGCGTGCACGGTCCTTACGCTCCCGAGCGGGGACATCGCTTCAATCCGGCCAAGCTGCTGCTCGATCCCTACGCCCGTGCGCTGAGCGGGTCGGTCGGGTGGAATCCCTCGCTGGCGAGCCATCCCGATGGTCCGCCCGGCGCCATCCCGGACCACTCGGCCGATCCGCGGGACAGTGCCGGCGCCATGCCCAAGTGTGTGGTCACCGCTGCCGCGTTCGATTGGGGCGACGATCGGCTGCCGGGCACGCCGTGGGATCGGACGCTCATCTACGAATGCCACGTCAAGGGCATGACGATGCTCCACCCCGAGGTGCCGAAGGAGCTCCGCGGCACTTACCTCGGCCTCTCGAGCGAGCCCGTGATCCGGCACCTGCGCTCGCTCGGCGTCACCGCGGTGGAGCTGCTTCCCGTCCATCAGGAGGCGAGCGAGCCCCGGTTGGCTGCACTGGGTCTGGTGAATTACTGGGGCTACAGCCCGATTGCCTATTTTGCCCCGGACGTGCGCTTCGCCCGCGGCGGACTGGGACAGCAGGTCGAGGAGTTCAAAACCATGGTCCGCCGGCTGCATGCGGCGGGACTCGAGGTCCTGCTCGATGTGGTGTACAACCACACGGCGGAGGGTGGGTGTCTCGGTCCGACGCTCAGTTTCCGCGGAATCGACAACGCCACGTATTACCGGCTCGATCCGGCCGATCCGGCGCGCTACGAGGACTTCACCGGCTGCGGCAATACGCTCGACACGCGGCAGGAGCCGGTCCTCGATCTCGTGCTCGACAGCCTTCGCTACTGGGCGGAGGAGATGCGGGTCGACGGCTTCCGGTTCGACCTCGCGCCGGTCCTGGGAAGAGGCGATCCGGCGTTCGATCCGGCCGCGCCCTTTTTCGCCCGCATACGCGCCGACCCGGTGCTCTCCCGACTGAAGCTGATCGCGGAACCCTGGGACCTGGGGCCGGATGGCTACCAGGCGGGCAGGTTTCCCGCGGGCTGGGGCGAGTGGAACGGGCAATTTCGTGACAGCGTGCGCCGTTTCTGGCGCGGCGATCCGGGCGTCGCCGGCGAGCTCGCCGCCCGCCTGACCGGCAGCCGCGATCTGTTCGCCGGACCGGGGCGGGGGCCGCTCGCGAGCGTCAACTTCGTGACCTGCCACGACGGCTTCACCCTCCACGATCTCGTGAGCTACGAGCAGAAGCACAACGAGGCCAACGGGGAAGGGAATCGGGACGGAAGCGATCATAACCTGAGCCGGAACTGGGGGGTGGAGGGTCCCGCGACCACGACCCAGGTCGGACGGGTCCGGGAACGCGTCACCCGCAGCATGCTGGCGACCCTGGCCTTGTCCCGGGGCGTGCCGATGCTCTCGCATGGCGACGAGCTGGGCCGGACCCAGCGGGGCAACAACAACGCCTACTGCCAGGACGGGCCGCTCACCTGGGTGGACTGGAGACCGACTCCCGCCGGGCAGTCGCTGCTCGGCTTCGTGCGCGCCGTATTCACCCTCCGAAGCGAGCTCCCGCCGCTCGGGCCCGGCGTGCTCTGGCTCGGTCCCGACGGCCTGCCGCTGACGTCCGATGCACCGGACGCTTTTGGAGGCCATTTCCTGGGCCTGCTGCTCGACGGCGAGCGGCCGGTGCTGCTGCTGCTGAACGGCGGCGGCCGCTCCCGTGCGGTCGTGCTGCCGGCGGAGCCGGCCGTACCATGGACTGTCGTGCTTGACACGGCTCAGGACGGATCGCGGCCGGCCGGCGCCGGGCTGACGCTCGCCCCCCACTCGCTCGTGCTCCTCCAGCCTCGGTAGGCGCCCCATGAATCTCCAGCCCGTCGCTCCCGGTACCACGGTCAGTCTCACCGACGCCGCCGCCGCTCCGCCGCCCGACGCTCCGGCCAAAGATCAGGCGCGGGTCCGGCTCGAGCAGCTCGGCCGGCGCATGGAGGAGCTGCAGGACGCCCTGTACGCCGAGCGGACGCGCGCGCTCCTCGTTGTCCTCCAGGGGAGAGATACGAGCGGGAAGGATGGCGCCATCCGCAAGGTGTTCGGCCGGATCAACCCCCAGGGACTCGAGCTCGCCTCGTTCAAGGCGCCGACCGCGACCGAGCTGGCGCACGACTTCCTCTGGCGGGTGCACAAGGTCGTCCCCGCCAGGGGCGCCGTGGGCGTCTTCAATCGCTCGCATTACGAGGACGTGCTCGCCGTGCGGGTGCATCGGCTGGTGCCCGAAGCGGTCTGGCGTCCGCGCTACGAGCTGATCAACCAGTTCGAGCACCTGCTGACGCAGACCGGCACCACGGTGCTCAAGTTCTTCCTGCACATCTCCCGCGCCGAGCAGCGCGAGCGACTGCTGGCCCGCCTCGAGGAGCCGGAAAAGGTGTGGAAGTTTTCGGCGGGCGACCTGGGCGAGCGGAAGCTGTGGGACGCGTACACCGAGGCGTATGAAGAGGTGCTGGCGCGGACGAGCACCCGGGAGGCGCCGTGGTACGTCGTGCCGGCCGACAAGAAATACCTCCGCGACCTGCTGATCGCGGAGGTGGTGACGCAGACGCTGGAGCGGATGGACCCCAGGTATCCGGCCGCGCCGGAAGGGCTCGAGGCGTTCCGGCGGGAGCTGGGCTGAGCTCAGCTCCTTCCGGTCGCGTCCACGATGAAGAAGACCAGGGTGCCGTTGACGTCGACGTATGGCCCCTTGTTGCCGAGCATCCGCGCCAGGGCAGTCTGCAGCCGTGGATCCGAGGCGGTCACGACGACGCTCAGCGTCCCGCCGTTCGGCGGCGCCCCCGCGGCCGGGAGAAGGTTCTCCCAGTCGAGCGTGTACTCGGGCTTGGCGAAGCTGAAATTCCCCGGCAGGTATTCCACCAGGGCGGGCGGCACGATGCCCGGACCGACTTCTCCCGGCCATGTCCCGTGCTCGTACCAGGCGCCGTAGGCCGCGAGGCGGATCGCCTCGAGGTCCGCGATGGCTTCCGCCGTGCGTGCACGATGCCGGAGATCGATGTACTTGAGCAGCGCCATCCCCGCGAGGATGCCGATCACGATCATCACCGTCAGGAGCTCGACGATGGTGAAGCCGCCTCGGCGGCGCCTCATCGTGATCTCCGGGCGATGACTTCGAAGCTGTTGCCGATGAACCGCGGGAGGGGCTCGGTGGAATCGAACCGCAGCCGCACCTCGCCGTTCTCGCCATGCAGGCGGTATCCGGTGCCGACGCGCTCGTAGCGCACGCCCGCGCCGCGAGCGCCGGCCAGCTCCAGCGTCTGGGGCCACTGGCCGGTCCGCTGGTGATACTGCTCGACGTGCTGGGCCGCGTTGGCCATCATGATCCGGAGACTCGCCTCGCGCACCGCGAGCGATTCCGGGGGAGCGGGGGCGGGGAACACCCAGTCCGGCCGCTCCACGTACAGGTACACCGACGTGAAGACCACGATGGTGGTGCAGAGGACCATGAGCAGCCGCGAGACGCCGCGTCCCCGGCGGCGCGCTTCCGCGGCCGCGCGCTCCGCGTCCCGCTGATCGGCCTGCGCCTTGAGAACGGTGTCGAATGCCTCGAGCAGCGCCTGTTTCTGGGCGGCGGGGGCGGCGGGCACCGGTTTGGTCTCTGGACTCATCGGCTCGTGGGAGCTCCGGCGGTGGACCGTGGTGTGG
>JAICLE010000167.1 GCA_025927545.1 Gemmatimonadales bacterium | reverse complement strand
TCGGCCGTGAGCGCCGGCCGAGCGCTGTCGCCCAGCGTCCCGCCGTACACCGCCTCCGCGCCGTCGAGCGCGCGCGAGCCACGGCCCTGGTCGCGGGGGATGAAGTCCGCGCCCGGCCTGAACGCCTGGCCTTCCACGGCGAGCGCGGCGTCGGGTGCCAGCCGGCGCTCGACCAGCGGCACCGTCTGGAAGAAGGTCCCGCTGTCCCCCGCCGGCGCGAGCCCGAGCCGCTTGGCCTCGGCGGCGAGATAGGCGGTGGCCCTCACGTTCCCGGGCGTGCCCGCCTTCCGGCCCTGCATGGAGTCGTCGGCGTAGAGCTCGAGCCGGGCGCGGGCGTCGGCCGGCGTGATGCCGGCGGCGGTGCCGGTGGGCGCGGGCGCGACGGGGGTGACGGTGGAGCGGCCGCACGAGAGCGCGGAGGCGAGGAGCGCGGCGGCGCAAAACCGGGCGCGGAGTGGGTTACGGGGCAAGGCGTATCTCCCTGGGATGTGTCGAGTCGGGCAGGGTGTCCGGGAATCTACGCGCGGCGGGCCGTGGGGGTTTCGCACCCCTTTACGCCGGCGCACATTCAACGCACCCTTCCCAACCGAACTCCTCCGACGTCGAGGAACTACCGTGAGCGGAACCGTGAGGCTGTCCGTCATCATGGCGGCCTACAACGAGGAGCGCACCATCGGCGCGGCGATCGACCGGGTGCGCGCCGTCCCCCTCGAGACGGAGATCATCGCCGTGGACGATGCCTCCACCGACCGCACCGGCGAGATCCTGGACGGCCTCCGGGAGGCGGGCAAGGTGGACGTGGTGGTCCATCACCCGCGCAACCGCGGCAAGGGTGCGGCGCTCCGCACCGGCATCGCGCACGCGACGGGGGACGTGATGGTGGTCCAGGACGCGGACCTGGAATACGACCCCGCGGAGTTCGTCCACCTGCTCGAGCCGATCGCCTCCGGCCGAGCTGATGCCGTCTTCGGCTCCCGCTTTCTCGGCGGCCCGCACCGGGTGCTCTACTTCTGGCACTCGGTGGGCAACCGGCTGCTGACGCTGGTCTCCAACATGTTCACCGACCTCAACCTGACCGACATGGAGACGTGCTACAAGATGGTGCGGGCGCCGCTCATGAAGTCGCTGGTGCTGACGAGCGACCGGTTCGGGTTCGAGCCGGAAATCGTCGCGCGGCTGGCGCAGGCGCGGGCGCGGATCTGGGAGGTGCCCATCTCCTATGCCGGCCGGACCTACGCGGAGGGGAAGAAGATCGACTGGCGGGACGGGGCGGCCGCGTTTCTCCACATCGTGCGGTTCAACCTGTTCCCGCCGGCCGCGCCGGCTGCCCGCCCCGTGGCCGATCCCGCGCCTTCGCGGCCGCGCGAGACGCCCATGCAAGGAGAGCCCCGATGAATCTCGTCCAGCGTGTCAAGCACATTCTGCTCACCCCCCGACCGGAGTGGGAGGTCATCGACGCGGAGCCCGCCACGACGGCGGGGCTCTACACCGGCTACATCATCCCGCTGGCGGCGATCGGGCCGATCTGCCAGTTCATCGGCTACTCGCTGATCGGGTTCCGGCTGCCGTTCGGGGGCGGGGTGTACCGGGCGCCGATCGGGTCGGGGGTCGTGGGAGCGATCGTGGGCTACGTGCTGACGCTGGTGGCGGTGTACGTGTTCGCGCTCATCATCGACGGGCTGGCGCCGACGTTCGGGGGGACGAAGAATCAGATCCAGGCGCTCAAGGTGGCGGCCTACTCGGCGACGGCCGGCTGGGTGGCGGGAGTATTCGCCATCGTTCCGGGGCTCCGGATGCTCGGCATTCTCGGGCTCTACAGCCTGTATCTGCTGTATCTGGGACTGCCGGTGCTGATGAAGTCGCCGAAGGAGAAGGCGCTGGGGTACACGGTGGTGGTGATCGTGGTGGGGGTGGTGCTGGCGGTGATCGTGGCGACGATCGCGGGGCGGTTCGTGGCGATGCCGGTGGCGTGAGGGGTCGGACAGCAGGGCAGGAATTGCCTACTTGCGGCCTCCGGTACCGCGCCGTATGCTACGTTTCTCATTCACCGCAATCCGTTGTGGAGTGCTCAGGCCCGTCCGCCTTCGCTCCCGTTCATCACCGACCGAGTCTGGCATCCGCCAGGGAGCGTCACGATGAAGACTGTCGCCAATGTCGCACGGGCCTTCTGGTCCGACGAGGCCGGCCAGGGCCTCGTGGAGTACGCATTGATCATCGCGCTCGTGGCCGTGGGCCTGATCGCGATTCTGCTGGTGCTGCGGAACAGCATCGGGAATGTGTTCAACAACGCGGCCACGCAGCTGAACAACGCGCCCACGAACCCGTATCCCTGAAGCGCCGGCGCTCGCAGCTCACGAACGGCCGCTCCCGGAGCGGCCGTTTGTAGTTTCAGCCGCGAGTACGTGACAGCCAGCACGGGCGGGATGGTCCTCGACCAGCCGGTCGGCGGGCACCCGCCGGATGAGCCAGAGCACCACGAAATCGCCACCGGCGGCCAGGATGAACAGGAGACTCCACGCCATCAGGAGCGGCCTCCCCAGGGCGATCGCGAGAGCAGCCGGGATGAAGCCCAGCACGACGGCCGGCATGATGGCCCCGACGCGGTAGGGGCCCACCGGCATCGGATCCGCCGGGTGAGCATACGGAGAGAGGCCTCGCCAGTTGAAGCCGATCCGGGTGGCGCTGAGCGGTTTTCGGGCGAATATTGACCAGGCGAGCGCGTGGATGAGCTCGTGGGCCAGGACGCCGGGCAGCACCGAGGCCAGGAACACCGCGGGCTCGAGCAGGGCATAGACCCCGCCCACGAGCGACGGGCCTCCCCAACGGAGGGCGTAGGCCCAGGCCAGGACCGCAACCGTGGGCCCGGCGGAGAGCACCACCAGCAGGTTGGCCGCGAGCATGGAGACGGAGCAGTCGTACGCCGCCGCGGCCGGTGAGGAGGGACGATGAAAACCTGTCGTCATTGCGGGAGCGCGGAGCCGGACAGCGCCTACCGGTGCTCGCTCTGTGAGCGCGCGCTGCCGGTGAGGTGGCCGAACGAGATCCTTTTGAAGAAGGCGGCGCTGACCGTAGTGATCCCGCCGTTCGTCTGGGTGCTCATGACCCGGATCCTCGGCGCCTAGGCACGGCTTCGGCT
>JAICLE010000094.1 GCA_025927545.1 Gemmatimonadales bacterium | reverse complement strand
CTCCGCTTCACGGCCGGCAACAGCGCGAACAACTGGGGCATCTGGGCCCTGGCCTCGGTCATCGCGGCCGACCGCTACCTGGGCGACGCCCCGGCGCTGGCGCAGGACTGGGCCATCTTCAAGGGGTACGGCGACGGGACATGGACGGGATTCCAGCCCACGGCCGACTATCTGGCCGGCTGGAATTGCACCACCTACTTCGCCATCGAGCCGGGCCACTGCGGGAGCCCCGACCACTACGGCGCACCAGTGGAGGACGCGTCGCGCTCGGGTAACACGTCGATGCCCCACGAGGGGTATGTCAACGAGGCCCTGAGCGGGCTCTCGGTGCAAGCGATGTTGCTCGACCGTGCCGGCTATCCCGCATGGAGCGTGAACGCGAACCAGCTCCGGCGCGTGGCCGACTTCCTGGTGCGCACCGGCACCTGGAACGCCGAGCCGGTGGCCTACTTCGCGGCGTACATGCTGAATGCCACGTACGGCACCGGCTACCCCGCCAGGGCTGGGAACGGCGGGCGCATGTTCGGCTTTACGGATTGGCTCTACGGGCGTTGATCCAACTCACCCTGGCGCGGGGCAGAGTCCGGTCACCCTGGATTCTGCCTCGCGGCCCGGGTCTGATGTCCGGCGCTTATGCGACTTGGGCCGGGCGCCGGTCCGTGGTCCTGCTCTGGTGGTAGTCCCGTTCCACGGAGCGCAGGTGTTCGGCCAGTCGCGCCCCGTTCCGCCAGAGATCGAGCGCGTCCTCGGCGTACCGCCGGGCGTCCTCCGCATACCTCCGTCGTAGGGCCGCGTCGGCCAGCAGCCGCTCGATGGCGGCGGCCAGGGCCTGCACATCCTTGGGCGGGACCAGAATGCCGCAGTTGCCGTGGTCGAGCAGCTCGGGGATGCCGGATACGTGCGAGGCAATCACCGGCGTCCCGACCGCCATCGCCTCCTCCACGACGTTGGGTTTGGCGTCTCCGAGCCCGCTCGAGGGGTGCACGAAGACCGCGGCCTGGCGCATGGCCAGGCGGACGCCGTCGCTGTTCAGCCAGCCGCGGAACGTCACCCTGTCCATGATGTCCAACTGTTGCGCGAGCTCCCGCAGCCGGCCGCCCTCCTCGCCGTCGCCGACCAGCTCCAACTGCACGTCCACGCCGCGTCTCACCAGCTCGGCGATGGCCCGGATCAGATAGTCATAACCCTTCGTGCTCACGAAACGGCCGACGCCCGTGACCCGTCGGGGATCACGGCCGCCCGGCGCGTAGGCGAACTCGCTCAGATCCACGCCCATGTGATTGATGTGGATCTTGTGCGCGAAGCGCTCGTAGATGTCGCCGAAATGCTCCTGCAGGTAGCGCTGGTTGAACTCGCAGACCGTCACGATGCTGTCGGCGTAAAGCAGCTTCTGCCGCAGGAATACCTTGTTGAAGTAGAGATCCGCACCGGCATGGAGCTGGAAGGTGAAGGGAATCGCGCGCCCTGCGAAGCGGTGGGCCAGGCATGCGCAGGTCGCGGGATAGTGTCCCCAGTAGGAGAACACGTGGTCGTACTTGTCGCCGAAGTGCGCGGCCCATGCCCACGCCAGGGGAACGACGTACAGACTCTTCGCGAGCGGCGGCACCCCGGCCCGGGCGGCCGATGAGCCGACGGCAGCGGTGTCGCGGAGAAAGTCGAGCGCCCGCTCCATCGGGGCTCGGCCGAGCGAACGGAGCAGCGCCGTCGAATCGATATGGTGGACTCGATTCCGCGGGAGGATGCGCTCGTCCAGGATGTCGGGGACGTACGACCAGAGGCTCGGGTCGTTCCGGCGGATGGGGAACACGTCCACCTCGATCCCGGCGTCGATCAGCGACCGCATGTCGCGCGCGAAGAACGTCGACACCTTGCCCGGGAATCTGGTGGTGAACACGGCCAGTTTCATTGCCGGCGTCCTCAGTTGGAGTGTTGGTCGGGGCGTAGCGCCGTGATTCGTTCCGTCGTCAGACCAGGGCTCCGGCCGTGCCCAGGTGACTTTGCGGGGTCGCAACCGGTGGTTCGGGCGGCCCGGTCGTCCGCGCCACCGGCGGGCGGGCCATGGCGCCGCTCGCCAGAGCGCACCCGAGAGTCAGCCAGAGGAGGGGACCGGCGATCCGGTTTTCGCTCATGTTGCCTGCCAGCACGGCAAGCAGCAGGGCCAGCGGGACCACGCCTCGCGGCCCCGCGCGCGCGGCCCACGCGGAGCGCACGCAGAGCAGCAGGCCGAGGCAGAACGGGATGGCGCCGAGCAGCCCGCTGGCGGTCAGCACCTCGAGCAGGATGTTGTGGGCGTCCCGGCGATCGTGAATCGCGTCGCCGAGACGGCTCGCGAGCTCGTACTTGTTGGTGATGGGCCCCCAGCCGAGCAGCGGCTTTTCCCGGAGCATGCCCAGCAGGGTCGGGAAGATGTGCTCGCGTTGCGAGAAGCTGCCTTCGGGCACCTTGGCCAGGCGACCGAGCATCACGTCGGAGTGCAGCACCAGGAACAGCAGCAGGGCGAACCCCACCACGCCGATGCCCACGTTCCTGATGCGCGTCCGAAGCGTTCGCCCGGTCGAGAGGTAGACCAGCATGCCGACGGAGAAGACCACCAGTCCTCCGCGGGACCCGGTCTCGACCAGCCCGACGGCGATCAGCGCGACGGCGCCCCACCCGAGTACGCGCTTCCGCGGCGCGCCCCGCGGCTGGACATACGCCAGGCCGATCAGCGCGAGCAGTCCGACCGCGAGCACGTGTGCGCTCTGGTTGGCGTTTTGTCCCAGTGCGGTGACCCGCTCGCCTCCGGTGCCCTGCACGTGTGCCGTCCGGCCGATTCCCAGGAGCGGCAGCGCGGCCCGCAGCAGGCACCCCAGCACGAGCGAGCGGAGGGCGCCAAGGTACATGCCCTCCTGCCGCAGGAGATTGAAGCACACCCACCCGAACAGCGCCCAGAGCAGGAACAGGAGCGAGCTCTTGGCCACCTCGCCCAGAAAGAGCCCGCCGGGATAGCGCGGCCCCTGGGTGATGAAGGCCACCTGCTCGGCGCCGAAATACACCGCGAACGCCCCGATGGCCCAGGGCACGAGCCGATAACAGGTGCCCGGCTGGAGCAGCGTCGCCAGGAGGAAACAGGAGCCCGCGATGGTGCTGACCTCGAACGGAAACCGGTCCGGGTACTCGAGCGGAATCAGAAACACCGTCACATAGAGGGTCCAGCGCACGAGCGGCAGGACCCGGGCGTCGCCGGCGGCGGACGCAACCTGCCCCGTATATGCCGGCACGGCGGCGCCGGTCATGGGCCGGCCTCCATGTCGCGCACCTCGGCCGCGAGCCGCCGGGCGATGCATTCCACGTCTTCCCGGTCGGTCCGGACGGTCAGCAACCGTGGGCCGCGGGCCTCCATCAGGCTTCGGATCACGTGGCGGTACGAGTCACGGTACGAGGCGATGAACCGGTCGATGGCGTCGTCGGAGAGCCGCTTGACGGGATGCGATTGCGCGCGCCGGCGAAGCCGGTCCCGCAGGATGGGATCGGGGGCATCGAGCCACACGATCAAATCCAGGGTGCTCGACCATGCCTCGATGGCGGCGCGCCACCAGGTGGCGTAGGCCGCGCTCCGTATGCCCTCCGCCCCCAGAACCTCCAGCCGCGCCAGCATGTACACCGCTCCCTCGTCGAGGAGCACCGTGCCGGCGCTCGCGCCGCTCCGCTCCCGCAGCAGCTCGTAGAGAGAGCCGAGATAGGTAATCCGCTTCATCTCCTTCCAGAGAAGCCCGTGGAAAGGGCGGTGCAGCGCCACGAATGTCGGCGCCAGAGTGAGCGCGGTCGCGAGGTGACGCTGCCGGGGCACGCGCAGGCCCGCCCGGAGCGTCCGGTCTCCCGCGCCCAGGGCAAGCAGCAGGGAGGTCTTGCCGGCCGCGGCGGGCCCGGCAAGCTCCACCACCAGCGGACGCACCGGCTCCGTGACGGCGCTGGCAGGTCCGGAGCGCTCAAGGGTTGCGATCATCCAGGGACGGCTCCAGACCGCCTGCGGCTGGTGAACAGAACGGAATCCGCTGGGCGATGCCGCGCCACAGCGCGGCCCGGCTCACGTCGAAATCGTCGTTGACGACGTGCACCACGGACGGCACCCATTCGAAGACCTGCCGGTACGCGTGGTAACGCCGCCGAAGGTAGTCGACGGAGTACTCGCCTTTCCGGCGGAACGATTCCTCCGGACCGATGTCCAGGAACACCGGCACGGTCGGCGTCGGGGTCAGCCGCTCGAGCAGCCGCACCCAGAACCAGCGGCGCCCGTCGGAGACATCCACGAGCGTGTCGTAGAAGTACCGGTCCATGATCAGCACCCGGCCGCGCGCCCGCTCGAGCACCAGCCGGTAGCAGAAGAACACGCCGAGGTCCAGCAGGTAGATCCAGCGGCGGAGGGGCTTGTTCCAGACGATCGCGTTGCGCACGCGGCGCAGCACGGGCTTCACCCGGGCGCGGAGGCCCGTGTCGGCCCGCCGTACCGTGGAATCCCGCGCGGTGCGATCCCGCCAGGTGTGATCGGGCACCGCGCGGTCACGCGCGGCGCGGAGATACGCATACAGCCCCACGTGGTCGTTCATGTGGAACACGGCCACCGGGTGCCCCTGCGCCTCCAGCCTCGTCCGGAGCCACTCGATCAGCGTGGACTTGCCCGCGCCATCCAGACCGGAAAACGTGATCAGCATGCGGAGCTCCGCAGTGCCAAAGCGCCAGCGCGCATCAAATCGCGTCCCATACCGCCCGCTTCACCTGGAGGACGACCTGGCGGAGAGGCTGGGTCGCGTCCACGTCGATCACGCGCGTCGTCGTCGGATAGGACAGCCGGCGCAGGAGCTCCACGCCCGTGCGGATCTGCTCACGCGGGGTCTCGGGCTTCCGCCGGGCCGCGAGCTCTGCCGGGATGTGCAGCTTGAGCACGAGATCGGGCGGGCAGAGCTCCGCCAACCGAAACGCCTCGCGCTCCCGCCGGGCGGCCGCGCGGCGCCAGGCCGACGGATGATCGATCCAGGCCGTGAGGCGGGGGCCGTCGTTCCAGCCGGCGAACTGGCTCTGGGGGAACCGGTCCGAGACCACGATCATGCCGGTACCGCGGGCGCGGCGCGTGTGGCGCGCGCGCGCCCGGCGCTCCCGGGACAGGGCCTCGACCCACGCGGCTCGCGCCGGCGAAATGTGCTGGCTGGCGGGTGATGTGGTTCCACCGCCCGCGGGTGACGCGACTCGGCGCGACACGAGGCCCGCGACGCGCCGCCGCATGGCTCCCAGGAACTGCATGACCCGCCGGGGCCACCCGGCGGAACCCTTGCCGTTCCCCCCATAGGTGGTCACGACGGCGACCTCATGCGAGAGCCACTCGGCGATCTCGCGGGCCACAGTCGACTTCCCGGCCCCATCCGCGCCCAGGAATGCGATGAGCAGCCCGCCGTGGGGCAGGGTGCGCGAAGATTTGGTGGGCGCGCCGAGGCACCAGTTCCGGACCTTCCACCAGACGATGCCCAGTTCGCGGCCCAGGGCATGGCGAATTGCCTCGCTCGTGCCATACAGTCGGTATTCTCCGAGCGCGGGCGCCGCGGTGCGGCGAATCGCGACGAGCTGGCCGAGCGACGGTCCGCCGGCGGCGAGCATTGCCGGGACGAGCGCCCCGACGCGGGCACCGGCGAGCCGGGTGGCCAGCTCGGCTGCCTCCCCGGGTCGCACCCGTGCGGCGAGCCAGCGGAACTCACGCAACAGGCCGCCGCGGAAGTACGGCTTGCCGAGCGCCTCGATGAGGAAGTCGCGCGCGCGGAGCTTCATCGCCGCTCGGAGCACCAGGACGACCAGCTCGAGGTGCGGATCGGCCACGTAGAGGGCCTGGCTCTCGTCCCGCACCCGGGTGGACAAGTAGAGCTCCTCCCAGGGGACGCGGTGCCCCTTCAGGAACTTCTCGCCCAGCGTGAGCTGGTAGTGCACGTGCAGATGGGTGAGGACGCCCGTGTCCCGGTCGAAGCCGACGTAATCCTCGATACCCGGATATCCCCGCCCGGCCTTCACCACGAATCGCTTGAACTCTGTTTCGCCCAGGAGCCGCGTGAGGGGCACGATGGCTCGGCGGTCCACCAGCACGTCCACGTCCGTCGTCCCGACGAGCGAGGCGTCCAGGTGCTCGTTGCTCTTCCAGTGGCAGTAGCGGATCGCTTCGCCGTCGAGCCGCTCGAACAGGGTCCGGAGAATGGCGAGGCCGGGCCGCTTCGTGGGGTGCGCCGGCCGGGCCGAGGGGGGGGCTTCCCGAACCGAGGTCATCGCGCCTCCAGGGCATCGGTGGCCGCGAGCACGGGACGCGCCGGGCGGCGGACGTAGGATCGCATGGTCTTGACCATCCACTCTCCGTGGGTGCCGAGGAAGCGGGACGGCGCGCCCCATACGAGCGCGCCGCAGACCAGCAGCAGCGTCGCGCCCGCGAGGCTCAGGACGGCGAGGGCGGGAAGGCCCATCGTGCGCGCGCTCCTCGTGGCCAGCCAGACCGGCGGAAAGGAGACCAGGGTGAGCAGTACCGCAGGGCGGTGCGCTACCCAGAAGTCCGTCCAGGTGATCCGGGCGACGTCGAGGCTCAGCGCCGCCATCACCACGAAGTTCACGCTGAGAGCCCCGAGCGCGCCCCACGCAACCCCTGCGATGCCCCAGTGCTGCCCGATCCAGGCGCCGAGCACCACGAGGCCGGCATAGATCACCTGCCGCCACGCCCGGCGATACACGGCTCCCGTGGAGCGGGCGATCGAGTCGCTCATCTTGTAGCTCGTCCGGAACAGCATACCGATGCCGAGGATCTGGAACGGCGCCACCGCCATGCCCCAGCGCGGCCCGAGCGCCACCCGGACGACCTCGGGCGCGAGCAGGATGAGGGCGGCGGAGAGCGGCAGGACGAGGAGCGCGATGAGCGCCACGGCGCGCAGGTAGGCCGCGGCCAGCCGGCGCGCATCGTCCTGCACCTTTGCCATGGCGGGGAACAGCACGGCGTCGAGCACCGTGCCGAAGGCGTACGCCGGCGCGGACATCAGCGAGTACGCCCGCCCGTAGTACCCCAGGGCCGCCGGCCCGAGAAAGCGGCCGGTGACGACGTTGTCCCCGTAGACCGCCGCGTAGTTGGCCAGTCTGGCCATCGTGAAGCCGCCGCCGAACCAGGCCAGATCCTTGAACGCCTGGCGTTGGAGCGTCAGATGCCGGGGCGGGGGATGCCTGGCCAGCAGGACGGCGCTCTTGAGTGCCGCCTGCGCGAGCTGCGCGGCCACGAGCGCCCACACGCCCCACCCCAGCAGGGCAGTGCCGATGCCCACGAGCCCGTAGCCGAGCGCGTAGGTGATCACGTCGCGGATCGCGAGCCAGGAGAACTCGAGATCGCGCGCGAGCAGCGACCCCGCCACCGTACCCAGCCCGTTGATGGGGAATACCCAGGCCAGGGCCCGCAGCACCGGCGTCATGCCGGGCATGCGCATGAACTCGGCCGCGAGCGGCGCGGCCAGCCACACGATGGCCCCGAGCCCGATGCCCAGTCCCAATGACGCGGTGAACGCGGTGTCCAGATGGCGCTGCTCCAGCTCCGGCCGCTGAACGATCGCGGGCCCGAGTCCCAGGTTGGACACGATCGTGGAGAGCCCGATCACCACGACCGCCGCGCTCACGACCCCGAAATCCGCCGGAGTCAGCAGGCGCCCGAGCACGCTCAGGACCAGCAACTGGAGCAGCGTGAACGCCGCTTTCCCGGAGCCCATCCAGACCAGGCCGCCCAGGGTGCGGCGGGTCAGCCCCACATGGCCAGCCTTCATGCGCGATCCAGGGGTGCCTTGCACGTGAGCCGGAGCAGCCGCTGCCGCGGTGGGATGCTTCGGATTCTGATTTGACCAGGTGGCACATTCTGCGCACTCCCCGACCCGAAATCCATAGGCAAAACCAACCTATGGCACTTCGCTCCGGCGGTCCCTAAATACCGATTCGTCGCGCCATCACTCAACACCTTGCGGTCGGTCCCGTGTCCTCGGCTCAGTTCGCCGTCGAGTCGTAGCCGTCCGCGCCAAACGAAAGCGCGCTCCGTGTCCTCCGCCCCTTCAGCCGTGATCTCTCGCATGAGGCGACCGACCGATGACGGCAGGGCCGGGCCTGCCCCCTGGCTCGGTGGCCGGCATCTGGCGCGCACGGGCACGCGGCTCGCCCTGCTGCTCTCGGCCGACCTCGTCGTGCTCGCCCTGTTCGTGCGGTTGGTCGATGCCATGCGGGCCGGACCCTGGGCGCCTCCGGATTTCGGCCAGGCCCTGCACCAGCTGCTGCCTTACGGCACTCTGTTGGGTCTGAGATTCCCCCTCCTCGTCATGCTCTCGCTTGCGGTGCTGAGGGCGTACGGGGTCACCGATCTCCATGAGGCGATCGCGCGGCGAACCGTCGCGGCGGCGCTGGTGGTGAACCTCCCGGCGTGGACGGCGCTCTGGGAAGGCACCGCGCCCCTGCTCGCCGAGAGCGATCTCGTCCTCACGGCGCTGCTGGCCCTCTGCCTCACCGCCGCGTACACGGCCGCCGAGGCTGGACGGCGGATCCTGACCCCCCGCCGCCTGCGTGCCGCCAAGGTGCTGCTGGTGGCGGGAGAGCGCGACATTCCCCGCGCCTACCGCCATCCCGCTGTGGCGGACCGGCGGCTGTACTCGATCCGCGGAGCGTTCGATCCGCTGGAGCTGCGCGAGCAGGGCGCGCTCGAAGCGCTCTGTCATGCGATCCGGCGCTGCGATGCCGACACGGTCATGCTGTGCTGCGGCCCGCTCCACGACCGGTCGTTCGACGTCGTCGTGGACGCGATCAATGCCATGGAATGCGATCTCGTCTCGCTCGGCCGCCCCCGCCGGGGACCCGCCCCGCGGCCGCGCTGGATCCCGCGCCACGGACCGCCCCTGCTGTCGTTGGCGAGTCCGGTCAGCCGCACCCTTCAACTGCTCGTCAAGCGCATCGTGGACATCGCGGGTGCGACCGTCGGGCTCGTGCTGGCCGCGCCGCTCCTCGGCGCGGTGGCGTTGGCCATCCGGCTGGAGAGCTCCGGGCCGGTGGTGTTCCGCCATCGCCGCGTCGGCGCCTGGGGACGCTCTTTCCGCTGTCTCAAGTTCCGGACGATGCGGGTGGACGCGGAGCAACTGCTGCGCAACGACCCCGCGCTGTTCTCGGAGTACGTGAAGCACAACTACAAGCTCCCGGAGCGCCAGGACCCCCGCATCACCCGGGTGGGCCGCGTCCTGCGGAAGACGAGCCTCGACGAGCTGCCCCAGCTCTGGAACGTGCTCCGGGGCGACATGTCGCTCATCGGGCCGCGGCCGGTAGTTCCCGACGAGCTGAACGAGTACGGCGGGAAGTGCCGCGTGCTGCTCTCGGTCAAGCCCGGCATGACCGGCGCCTGGGCCATCACCGGCCGGAGCAGCGTGGGCTATCCCCAGCGCGCCGACATCGAGCTGGGATACGTGCGGCGGTGGAGGCTGGGCGCGGATCTCTCGATCCTGTGGCGGACGGTGCCGGCGGTCCTCACGCGGCGAGGCGCCCATTGAGCCAGGAAGTCGCCGGCTTCTGCTTTCACGAGGTCACCGACGATCCACGCTCCACCGGCTTTCAACGGCGGGGCGCGGTGCCGTTCAGGCTGACGCCGCGCGCGTTCAACGACCATCTGGAGGCGATCGCCGGCAGTCCGTGGTCGCCCTGCCGCGTGGGGGAGCTGGACCACGGTGCGGCAGCCCGACATCTGCTTCTCACCTTCGACGACGGCGGCCGGAGCGCGCTCGATGCGGCCGACGAGCTCAGCCGCCGAGGCTGGCGGGGGCATTTCTTCATCGTGACGGGCCGGATCGGCACGTCCACGTTCCTGGATGCGGCCGGCATTCGCTACCTGCACGGGTGCGGGCACATGATCGGGAGCCACTCCCACACCCATCCCGACATCTTCCGCGAGCTCTCGCCCGCGGCGATGCTGGCGGAATGGCGCACCAGCGCGGCGCTCATCGCCGACCTGCTCGGTGCGCCGTGCGAGGCCGCGTCGGTGCCCGGCGGCGAGATCTCCCCCGCGGTGCTCGAGGCGGGCGCGGAGGCGGGCTTCCGCTTTCTGTTCACTGTCGAGCCGCGGCTCCGGCCCTGGATGGTGCGGAACTGCCGGGTGTTCGGCCGGTACATGGTGAAGCAGGGCACGCCGCCTTCCCGCGTGGGGCAGCTCGCCCGGTTCCGCGGCTGGACCGGCGCGCTCGCGGTGCGACGGGTCAAGGCCGTCGCCCGCCGGAGCGTGCCGCCACTGTATCGCTACGTCGTGAGCCAGCGAGCGCGGGAGGCGTTCTGACCCCCAACAGCGGCGAAGGCCCGTTCGTGTCGATCGTCATCCCGTGCCGGAACGAGAAGCACTATATCGGCGCGTGCCTCGACTCGATCCTGGCCAGCGACTTTCCCCAGGAGCGGCTCGAGGTGGTCATCGCCGACGGCATGAGCGACGACGGGACGCGCGAGCTCATCCGCGAGTACGTCTCCGCTCACAGCCGGATCACCATGATCGACAACCCGAAGGGGACCACGCCCTGCGGGATGAACCTGGCGATCCGCGCGGCCAGGGGAGAGATCATCGTGCGGATGGATGCCCACGCCATGTACCCCCCGGACTATCTGCGCCGGCTGGTCGCGGCGCAGGCGGAGACCGGCGCGGAAAACGTCGGGACGCTCGTCGTCACGCTCCCGGCCGACGGCACGCCCGTAGCCGCGGCGATCGCGACCGGCCTTTCCCATCCGCTGGGTGTCGGCAACTCCCATTTCCGGATCGGCACGACGGTCAGGCGGTGGGTCAACCACGTGCCGTTCGGCTGCTGGCAGCGGACGCTGTTCGACCGGATCGGCTACTTCGACGAGGAGCTGGAGCGGGCGCAGGACGTGGAGTTCAACGCGCGGCTGCTGAATCACGGCGGGCGGATCCTGCTGCTGCCCGACCTCACCTCCGGCTATCACGCCCGGAAGTCGCTCAGCCAGCTCGCCCGGATGATGTACCAGTATGGCTATTTCAAGCCGCTGGTGGCACGGAAGGCCGGGAAGATTCTGACGGCCCGCCAACTGGTGCCGGCGCTCTTCGTCCTCGGCGTGGCCGGATCCCTGGCCGCGGCGCCCTGGTGGCCCCGCGCGGGCCTCGCGCTCGGGGCCGTGCTGGCCACGTACGGCCTCCTGATCGGTATGGTGGCGCTGCGGTCGGCGCGGAGACTGGGCCCGCGCGGGGCGCTGGCGCTGGCCGCGGTGTTTCCGACGATGCACGTGAGCTACGGCGTCGGATACCTGCGGGGGATCCGGAATCATTTCCTCCGCTCCTCCAAGTCACCGCGGCCCGCGGCCCGGGTGGCGCTCAGCCGGTAGCGACGCCCCGCGTCGGAAGGGATGCCCGTGAGCTTGCCGCGGATTCTGGTCCTCGACGGGCAGACCAATCAGGCGCTGGCATGCGTGCGGTCGCTCGGCCGCGCGGGCTACGAAGTGCTGGTGGCCAGCCGGCAGCGGCTCCCGCTCGCGGGCTGGTCGCGGTGGTCGGCGGGTCACCGCCGGATCGCCGGCGAGACCGGAGCCGGATTCGCGGAGCTCCGGGCGTGGGCCGCGGAGAGCGGCGTGGCCATCGTGCTCCCCATGACGGAGCGCTCCTGTCTGCTGTGCAACGCGGAGCGGGACGCCTGGGAGTCGGCCGGCATCCGGGTGGGCTGCGCGGAGTCCGCCATCATGCTCGGCGCCTTCGACAAGGCGCGGACGCTGCAGGCGGCGCAGACGTGCGGCGTAACCATCCCGCCGACCCGGCTGCCGTCATCCGAGGCAGAGGCGGCCAGGCAGGCAGAGGAGCTGGGATACCCGTGCGTCGTCAAGACGCGCTTCAGCGAGGCGCTGGTCAACGGAACGCTCATTCGCGGCGGCGGGGCCGCCTACGTGGGCGGCCCGTCCGAGCTGGCCAGCGCGGTACGTGACAACCGGCAGGGTCCGCACTGGCCGATCCTGCAGCGGTACGTCGCCGGCACGGGCAGGGGCGTGTCAGGCCTGTGCGACCGGGGTCGGCCGGTCGCCCTGTATGCCCACGAGCGGCTGCGCGACGTCCGGCCGAGCGGCTCGGGCAGCAGTCTGCGGCGGTCGATCCCGCTGGAGCCCAGGCTCCGCGATCCGGTGGTCCGGCTGCTGGCCCGGTTGCATTGGCATGGACCGGTCATGGTGGAATTTCGAGACGAAGGCGGGCCAAACCCCTGCCTGATGGAAGTGAACGGGCGATTCTGGGGCTCCGCGCAGCTTGCCGTGGACGCGGGGCTCGACGTGCCGCGGGTGTGGGTCGAGCTCCTGGAAGGGAGGCAGGTCGCGCACGCAATGGAGTACCAATCGGGTGTCACGCTCCGGTGGTTGTGGGGGGACATCAAGCGGTTTCTCACCATCCTGCACGGGGCGCCGCGCGGCTTTCCTGGTGCGTATCCCACGCGTCTGCAGGGGATGGCGGAACTGTTCCGCCGCCAGCCCCGCGGCACCCGGCTCGAGGCGTGGCGGCGGAGCGATCCTGGTCCCGCACTGGGTGAATGGGTGCAGGGTGTCAGCGAGCTGCTGGAGCTCGGAGTG
>JAICLE010000128.1 GCA_025927545.1 Gemmatimonadales bacterium | reverse complement strand
GGGTAATAGAGGATGTTGTTCACCCAGTAGCACCAGCCGCACATGAAGCCGTGGCCCTCGCCGAAGGCGCGCTTGGTCCAGGCGTAGATGCCGCCCTCGTCCGGATAGCGCGCGGCCAGGTCGCTCACGGCGAGACCCTGGGGGACGAAGAAGAAGATCGCGGCCAGCACCCACAGCGTGATCGAGCTCGGCCCCGCGGCGGCGGCGGTCGCGAACCAGCGGAGGCTCACGACCGCGACGATGTTGAACAGCACCATGTCGCGGAGGCCGAGCGCGCGCGGGAGCACCGGGTGTTCGGTCTCGGCCGCGGGAATGGCGGGGGTAGCGGCGCTCATCGGTGGGCTCAGCCCTTCAGATAGAGTCGCTGGGGATCGAGCACGTCGCGCAGCAGGCGGAGCTCGACGTCGGTCGGCGGATCCACCTTTGCCAGGTGGGGCCTGGACCGGAGCCGCCAGCCGACGCCGGCCCGGACCTCGTCGGCTTCGACGCCCGGGTAGAGGGCGGCCAGCACCAGCTCGCCGGTCTCCGCCTCGGCTTCGAGCACGGCCTTGTCGGTCACCACCTTGACCGGCCCCGCGCCCGGCATGCCCAGCTCGCGCCTGGTGCGGCCGCGGAACCGGTGGCCGGGGCTGGTGACGAAGTCCACGGCGTCGGGGAAGGCGCGGCGGCTCAGCCGGCTGATGATCACCGTGCGCCGCGCGTGGATGGCGATCTCCGCCGCGCCGCCGCTCCCGGGAAGCCGCACGTCGGGATGGTCGTACGCCCCGACCACGGTGGTGTTGATGTTGCCGTAGCGGTCCACCTGCGCGCCGCCGAGGAAGCCGACCTCGATCCGCCCGTTCTGCAGCAGCGACTGGAAGACGTCGGCCATGCCGCACACCATGAGCGAGCCGGTGACGAGCGACGGGTCGCCGATCGAGACCGGCAGCCGCTCGGGGACGGCGCCGATGGCGCCAGACTCGTAGATGAGCACGAGGTTCGGGGCGTGGGTGGCGCGGGCGAGGTTGCAGGCGAGGTTGGGGAGGCCGATCCCGACGAAGACGACCTCGCCGTCCCGGAGCTCGCGCGCGGCGACGGTGGCCATGAGCTCGGTGGGGGTGTGGGTCATCGCCCCGCGTCAATACCCATAATTGACCCCCGCACACACCCGCGCGGCCGCCCGCAACTGCTCGAGCCCGCCGGAGCGCTCGACGTATTCCCGCCGGTCCCGGACCCCATACACGTACTCGTCGAGGTATGCCGCCAGCGCCGCCGGATCGCGCGAGACCGGTTCCCAGCCCACGTAGAACGCGTTGTCCCGGTCGTAGTAGCCCTGCGCGTACGACGGGTGCGCGCCCCACGGTTCCACCACGACCGCGTCCACGGCGATCCCCGGAATGAGCGTCCGGTTGGGATCGGCCCGGATGACGCTCTGGTCCACCAGCTCCTCCACGACCACGATGACGCGGCGGGAGGCGAACGCCGCCTCCTTCTGCACCCCGAGCAGCCCCCAGATCTGGGTGTTCCCGTCCGCATCGGCCCGCTGCGCATGGACGATGGTGACGTCCGGGTTGAGCGCCGGCACGGTGGCGAGCCGCTCGCCGGTGTAGGGACACTCGATGGAGGCGATGCGCGGATTGGCGGCGGGGAGATCGGTGCCCATGTAGTTCCGCATGGGCCAGAACGGCAGCCGTGCGGCCCCGGCGCTCAGCCGGCCCACCATGCCGAAGTGCGAGTACTCCTCCAGCTCGAGCGGCGGCCCCTTCCCCTCGACCGCGCGGCGGAATGCGTGGAGCGACCCCGCGCCGGGATTGCCCGCCCAGGAAAAGACCAGCTTCCGGGCGCAGCCCGCGGCGATCATCTGATCGTAGATGAGATCGGGCGTGAGCCGGCAGAGCGTGAGCTCGCGCCGCCGCTGACGGATGATCTCGTGCCCGGCCGCGAAGCAGATGAGATGGGTGAAACCTTCGATCACCACGGTATCGCCGTCCCGCACCAGCGCGGCGACGGCGTCGCGCATGGTGGCGACCTTCGACCCCGCGCTCAAGCGATCTCGCCCAACCCGGCGTCGATCATCTCGAGCGCGATGTCCACGTCGCCGGCGCCGACCACGAGCGGCGGCGCGAGCCGGAGCGCGCTTTTCCCGGCGCCCAGCAGCAAGAGGCCGCGCTCGAAGGCGCGCTGCACCAGCTCGTGCACGATGTCGGGCGCGGGCTCGCGCGTGCCGCGGTCCTTCACGAACTCGACGCCCACCATCAGGCCGGCCCCGCGCACGTCGCCGATGCAGGCGTGCTTCTCCGCCAGGCGGCACATGCCGGCCTTGAGCCGCTCGCCCATGGCCGCCGCGTTGGCCATGAGCCCGCCCTCGACCAGATCGAGCGTGGCGAGGGCCGCGGCACAGCACACGGGGTTTCCGCCGAAGGTGGAGCCGTGGGATCCGCTCTCCCAGGTGCTCACCGATTCCTTGGCGATCATCGCGCCGATCGGCATACCGGAGCCCAGTCCCTTGGCCGTGAGCAGGATGTCGGGCTCGACCCCCTCGTGGTCGCAGGCCCACATCTTCCCCGTCCGTCCCACGCCGGACTGCACTTCGTCCGCCACGAGCAGGATGCCGTAGCGGTCACAGAGGGCGCGCAGGTCGCGGAGCCAGCCGGGCGGCGGCACGATGTAGCCGCCCTCGCCCTGGATCGGCTCGACGAAGATCGCGGCCACGTCGTGCGGGTCGAGCTGCCGGGCGAAGAGGTCGTCCTCGAGCACACGGAGGCAGCCGCGATTGCACGCCGGCTCATCCGCGCACCAGGGGCAGCGGTAGCGGTAGCCGTACTGGACGTGGTAGACATCCGGGAGCAGCGGGCCGAAGCCCGCATGCTGCCGGGCCTTGCTCGAGGTCAGCGTCACCGCACCGGTGGTGCGGCCGTGGAAGGCGCCGCGGAAGGCGATGATGGCCGTGCGCCGCGTGGCGTAGCGGACGAGCTTGATGGCCGCTTCGGTGGCCTCGGTGCCGGAATTGGTGAGAAAGACCCGCTTCTTCGACGTGCCCGGCGCGATCCGCGCCAGCCGCTCGCACAGCAGCGCCATCCCCTCGTAGTAGAAATCGGAACCGCAGATATGGAGGAAGCGGTCCGCCGCGTCCTTGACCGCCGCGACCACCTTCGGATGGCCATACCCGGTGGACGCGACCGCGATCCCGGCCATGAAGTCGAGGAAGCGATTGCCGTCCACGTCCTCGACCATGACTCCCTCGCCCCGGGCCACGACGAGCGGGTACTCCTTGATGTAGCAGCTCGAAGTCCACGCGGCGTCCCGCTCGACGATGGCGCGGGCCCGGGGGCCGGGAGGGGGGACGAGGATCTTCGGGTAGTCGCGCATGGGGGCCTCGTGGGGTCGTCAGTCGTCAGTCGGCAGTCGTCAGGTCCAAGTCCTACGACTAACGACCGACGACCGACGACTGCTGTTCAATCACCGTCCGGCTCTGCTCCCGCATGAACTGCGCGACGTAGTACGGGCCGCAGCCGCCCTTGCCCGTGGACCCCGAGCCCTTCCAGCCGCAGAACGGCTGGGCGCCGGGCCAGGCGCCGGTGGTGGCGCCGGTCCGCTTGTTGGCGTAGCAGACGCCGGCCTCGATCTCGTCGAAGAACCGCGCCACCTCCGCGGGGTCGGCGGAGAAGATGCCCGCGGTGAGGCCGTACTCGACCCGGTTGGACTCGGCGAGCGCCTGGTCCAGGCTCTCGACCTCGCCCACGGCGAGCAGCGGCACGAAGAGCTCCTCGGTGAAGAGAGTGCTCTCGAGCGGCAGGCGGGCGACCGTGGGGGCGACGAAGTAGCCCCGGTCGAAGCTGCCGCCGGTGAGCCGGGTACCCCCATAGAGCACGACGCCCTCCGTCCGCGCCTGCGCCACCGCGCGCTCGTACCGCTCGACGGCGCGCTGGTTGATCACCGGCCCGAAATAGCCATCCCGCTCCGACGGGTCGCCGATTCGCATCGCGCGGGTTCGCGCGAGCAGCCGTTCGGTGAAGGGCGCGGCCACCGCGCGGTGCACGTAGACCCGGCTGGTGGCGCTGCACTTCTGGTTCTGCAGCCCGAACGCCGATCGCATGACCCCTTCCGCCGCGGCGTCGAGATCGGCGCTCGGCATCACGATCGTGGCGTTCTTGCCGCCGAGCTCCAGCAGGCACGGCTTGATCCAGCCGCGGCTCAGTCCCGCGTGGATGCGCATGCCCACCGCCTTGCTGCCGGTGAACACGACGCCGTCCACGCCGGGGTGCTGCCAGAGCCGGTCGCCGATGGTCTCGCGGTGCCCGACGAGCAGATTGAACACGCCCGCCGGGAGCCCCGCATCGCGGTAGACCTCGTACAGGCGGAGACCCGTGAGCGGCGTGTCCTCCGCCGGCTTGTAGACCACCGCGTTGCCGGCGGCGAGCGCGGCGGACGACATTCCGGCGGAGAGCGCCAGAGGGAAATTGAACGGCGAGATGCAGGCGAAGACACCGTAGGGGCGGAGCACGTCGGTGTTCCGCTCGACCGGCGTGACGCGCGCCATCTGCCGGACGAACCCGCCGGCCTCCTCCACCTGGCCGCAGTAGTAGTCGAGCAGGTCGGCCGCTTCCTCCGCGTCGCCCATCGATTCGAGCCGGCTCTTGCCCACCTCGAGGCTCATGAGCGCGGCGAGCTCGTACTTCCGCTCCCGGATGAGCGTCGCGGCGCGCCGAAGGATCGTGAGGCGTTCGCCCCAGGGGCGCCGACCCCAGTCACGCTGCGCCTGCCGGGCGGCGGCTACCGCGCGATCCACGTCGGCCGGGCCCGCCGCGGCGAAGCGCGCCAGGACCAGGCTGGTGTCGATGGGCGAGCGGTCCATCAGCGGGTCGCCTCCGTGGTCCACCGGCTCGCCGGCGATGTAGAACGGATGCCGCACGCCCGCGGCCGAGCGGACCGTCTCGAGCGCGGCGTCGAAGCGGCGGTGGAACTCGCCCAGGTCGCCCGAGGCGGACGTGTAGGTGATCTTCGCGGTCGCGGTCATGCGATGGCTCCAATGCGGTCGACCGTGGCGCGCAGCGCCTGGCCGAAGCGCTCGACGATGAGGTCGATCTCCTCCGGGCTCACGATGAACGGGGGCGCGAGCATCGCCAGGTCGCCGTGGGTTCCGTCCGCCTGGCCGACGTTGGGCCAGACGAGGAGGCCCGCCTCGAGCGCCGCCGCCGCGAAGCTCTCGGCGAAGCGGGCCGAGCGTGGAAACGGCGCCCGGCTCGCGGGATCGGCCACGAATTCGACACCGGCGAGAAGCCCGCGGCCGCGCACGTCACCCACACAGGGCAGCTCGCGGAGCGCGGCGAGGCGCTCGTGGAACACGGGACCCATCGCGGCGCAGCGCTCGATCAGCGAATGCGTCCGGAGGTAGCGCAGCGTGGCGACGCCCGCCGCGCAGAGAGTCGCGTGATGGGAGAACGTCTGCGCATGCAGCAGCGCGCCCGAGCCGCGGGCCAGCACATCGGTGATGCGCCGCGGCGCCACCACGGCGGAGAGCGGCACGTAGCCGCCGGCGATCCCCTTCCCCAGCGTCATGATGTCCGGCCCCACCCCGTACGGCTCGAGCGCCGACCAGGTACCGGTGCGCCCGGCCCCGGTCAGCACTTCATCGGCCACGAGCAGAATGCCGTACCGGTCGCAGGCCGCGCGCACCCGCGGCCAGTACGACGGCGCCGGGACCGACGCGCCGGTGGAGGACCCGCCGACCGGCTCCGCGATCACCGCGGCGATGGTGTCGGGGCCCTCGCGCTCGATCGCGGCCTCGAGCGCCGCGCCGCTGCAGCTCGGGCAGAGCGGCGCCACGCCCCGGCACTCGCAGCGGTAGGCGTACGGCGCCGGCACCCGCACCACCGGCACCAGCCAGTCGCGGAAGAACGTGGTGTAGTGGGCGCGGGCGGACGCGGAGAGCGCGAGCAGCGTGTTCCCGTGATAGCCGGGCGAAAGCGTGACCACCTTCCGACGCGCGGGCTGCCCCGACTCGACGCAGTACTGGCGGGCAAGCTTGAGTGCCGCCTCCACCGCCTCCGACCCGCTCGAGAGCGGGTACACCAACTCGAGATCGCCCGGCGAGCGGCGGGCGATCTCCTCGGCCAGCTCCTCGACCGGGTCGCTGGTGAACGCGGTGCCGTTCACGTAGGCGAGACGGGCCGCCTGCCGCCCGATCGCGTCGGCGATCTCCCGCACGCCGTGGCCGACGTTCACCACGAAGGCGCCGCCTACGCCGTCGAGATAGGCGCGGCCGTCCGCCGCGTACAGCCAGCAGCCCTCCCCGCGGACGATGCGCGGACTGGTCCGCGTCAGCTTCCGGGAGAACACGTGGGAGGTCGGGGCGTCTGGGCTGGTCATGGTGGTGGTTCGGCGGGAGCGGGCCGAGGGCGGAATGTGGCCGGGTTCGGGACGGGGCGCCAGGGGCCGCGGAAGGTCCTGTCTGGCCCGCATTCTGCAGAATGCCGGCCCGGCGCCTCCCCCGGGCGCATCCGGCAACCTCATTCGCTGGTGGCCGCCATGCAATCACCTCTCGTCGTCGGTGCCCTGCGCGAGCAGCTTCTCCGGATCCTGGACTGGTACCACCAGGGGCCGCCCCGCTTTCGCTGGGGCGTCGTCATCCATCGCCGCAACGAGCGTGGCAAACTGCGGTTCGGAGCGATCACCCCGCAGGGCGAGAGCCTCCTCCTGAGCGAGCCGATGCTGGACGAACTGGGCGCCTCCGCCTGCTGGCTCGACGGTGCGGTGCGAGTGCGCCTGGAGAGCCGTCGCCTCTGCGAGCACCCGTGGGTCGATGCCCTGGCTCGGCCGAGCCGCGCACCGCTGGTCGAAGCCCTCGCGGTCTATTTCGACCCCGACAGCTCGCCCGAGGAGGTGGTTGCCTTCCAGTCGATGGCCGGCGTGCTCACCCCGGCGAGATGTCCGTCGGAGCTGTTTCTGCTGACGCGCGGGCGGCCGGGAGGGTGGCCGGCGTAAGCAGTCGTCGGACGTCAGACATCAGTCGTCGATCGCACGACTTGCGACCGACGACCGACGACTGATGACTCACTTCAGAAACAACAACTCCCGATAATTCGGCAGCGGCCAGAGCTCCGCGGCGACGACGGCTTCCAGTGCGTCGCCCGTTTCCCGCAACCGTGCCATGGCGGGTTTCAGCTCGCGCGCGATCCGCGCGGCGTGCTTGATCGGCTCGCCTTCGTGGATGGCGGCGAGACGTTCCACCTCGCTCGTCCGGCTGCGGAGCTGGGTGACGAGCTCCACGACCTCGCGCAGGGCCTGGGTGGCGTCGCTCGCGTCCACACCCGCGGCCTTGGTGGCGGCCACCGCCTCCGCCACCCGCCGCTGGTGCTCCAGCGCGGCCGGCAGGATCTGCGACTTGGCCATCATGACCATGGTCTCCGCTTCGATGGCGAGCTGCTTCACGTACTTCTCGATGGCGATGTGAACGCGCGAGTCGTACTCCGCCTTGCCCAGCACGCCGTACTTCTTGAACAGCTCCCAATTCTTCCGGTTACCCAGCTCCTGGAACGACTCCACCGAGTCCTTCAGGTTGGGGAGGCCGCGCCGCGCCGCCTCCGCGTGCCACTCCTCCGAGTAGTTGTCGCCGTCGAAGATGACGCGCTTGTGCTCCTTGAGCAGGCGCTTGAGCAGGCTCAGGGCGGCGCGCTGGAGACCGGCCGCGGAGGGCTTGGCGCCCACCACGCGCTCGAGCTCGGTGGCCACAAAGTCGAGCGACTCGGCCACGATGGTGTTGAGCACCGTGTTGGGCCACGCGATGCTGGCGGTCGAGCCGACGGCGCGGAACTCGAACTTGTTGCCCGTGAACGCGAACGGCGAGGTCCGGTTGCGGTCGCCGCCGTGCATCGGCAGGGCCGGCAGGATCTGCGACTTGGCCATCATGACCATGGTCTCCGCCTCGATGGCGAGCTGCTTCACGTACTTCTCGATGGCGATGTGAACGCGCGAGTC
>JAICLE010000131.1 GCA_025927545.1 Gemmatimonadales bacterium | reverse complement strand
GTGGTGGGGTTGTGTGTGGTCTCCTCTCACGGCGCCTTGTGTGTGGGGGGGGTGGGGGCGCGCGCCCCCCCCCCCCCCCCCCACGACTCAGTTCCCCCCAAGCACCGCCTCCAGCCGATCGATGAGCTCCGCCTGCGCCGGGTTGATCCGGGCGCGGGCGGTGCGCGCCGCGAACCAGGCGCAGCGATCCACCTCGGGATACGTGATCCACCGCCCGGAGCCGGGCGGCCACTCGGTGCGGGCGGAGTTGCTCGTCACCCGATCCGGATCGGCATCGCCTTCCCACGCCCAGGCGTGCACTACCTTCCCGGCCTTCTGCCGCACGCTGCCGAGCGGCAGGAAAGGGCCCGCGGCCTGAATTCCGGTTTCCTCCTCGAATTCGCGGCATGCCGCGTCCAGCAGCGCTTCCCCCGGATTGACGATCCCCTTAGGGATCGTCCAGGCGCCCGCGTCGCGGTCGCGCCAGAACGGGCCTCCGGGATGGGCCAGGAACAGCGCCAGCTCACCGCCCGGCCGGCGAAAGAGGAGCAGCCCGGCGCTCAGGTTCGGACGCCGGGGCCGGCGCGGCGCCGGGCCGGTCAATGGGCATCCACCGGCGCGGCGGCGCCGCGATGGCGCCGGAGCAGGAGGATCGCGGGCGAGACGACGACGAAGGTGATCAACAGCAGCATCCACGCATCGTTGTAGCTGAGCATCGAGGCCTGCCGCATGACCTGCTGATCCAGCAGCGCAAGCGCCCCGCGCTGCGCCGCCTCCGGGTTGTACCCGTGGGCCACAAGACCCGCGGTAAGGGCTCGGAGCCGCTCGTCCATCAGCGGCTGTCCCGGATACACGTTGGCCAGCAGGTCCACCCGGTGGTACTGGGTGTGCACCGTGACGTAGTTGATCAGGATGGCGATGCCGAAAGACCCACCGAGCTGGCGGGCGAGATTGATCAGCCCCGATGCCTGCTGCGCCTCCGCCGGCTTGAGACTGGCATACGCGACGTGGTTGATCGGTGTGAAGAGGAACCCCAGGCCGGCGCCGCGGACGATGAGCGCGAGACGCACGTCCGGCTCGCCCGCGGCGGTCGTAAGGTGTCCCAGGTCCCACATGGAGGCGACGAAGATCGCCACTCCCAGCGCGATGAGGACTCGCGAATCCACCAGCGGCCGAGGGCCGTTGAGGAGCTGGCCGCAGATGAGCGCCGTCACGGCCGTAGCGAGGCCACCCGGGAGCAGTGCCAGGCCCGTCTCGGTGGGCGTGAAGTGCAGCAGGTTCTGGGTGAACAGCGGGAAGATGAACACGCCGCCATAGAGCCCGAAGCCGAGCGCGATGAACAGGAAGATGGACGCCGCGAGCTCCCGGTTCCGCAGCACCCCGAAATTGATGATGGGATGCTTGTTGCGCGGCGTCAGCTCCCACCAGACCATCGTCACCAGGCACACCGCCGCCAGGATCGAGAGCCGCAGGATGGTGGCGCTGCTGAACCAGTCGTCCTGATTCCCCTCTTCCAGCACGTACTGCAGCGCGCCGAGCCCGACGGTCAGCAGCCCGATACCGAGCCAGTCGACCCGTCCGGCCCGCCGCCGACCCGGCGGGTCGTGCAGGAACGTCGTCACCAGAAAGGTGGAGGTCATGGCGATGGGGACGTTGATGAAGAAGCACCAGTTCCAGGTGTAGTTGTCGGTGATCCAGCCCCCCAGCGTGGGGCCCAGCGTCGGCGCCACGATGATGCCGAGCAGGAAGACCGATTGCACCAGGCCCTGCTGGTCGCGCGGGAAGATCTGGCGGATCGTCGCCTGAGCGGTGGAGAGGAGCGCGGCGCCGCCCGCCCCCTGCAGCACGCGCCACATCACCAGCTCCACCAGCGAATGCGACGTGCCGCAGAGAAACGACGCGACCGCGAACAGGATGATGGAGGCCGTCAGATAGCGTCGCCGCCCGAACCGCTCGGTGAAGAACGCGGTCATGGGGAGGACCACCACGTTGGACAGGATGTAGCCGGTGCTGACCCAACTGATCTCCTGCATGGTGGCGCCGAGGTTTCCGGCCATCTGCGGGAGCGCGACGTTGATGATGGTGGTGTCGAGCACCTCCATGATCGCCGCGGTGATAAGGCCGAGAAGGATGAGCCAGCGGGTGGCGCCGATCCGCTCGGAATCGTCCGCCGCGGCGGGGCGGGCCGCCGGCTTCGCCTCGGTGGTGCCGGCGGTCACCGGTCAGCGCCCCGCGGGCTGCGCCACCGCGGCCCGCCCGTCCTGCTCGTACGCCACGCCGGTGATCTCGCCCTTCCAGTAGGGTCGCGGTCCCTCCGGGAGGATCCATTCCGCCTCGCCGGCCAGCGGAATGCGGAGGCCCGCCCGGCGCGCATAGCGGGAGAAGCGGCCCTGCCAGGGCGTCGGAACAGTGCGGCCACCGCCCAGGTCGCGCTCGCGCGCGGCGGCGTACACCCGCTCGACCAGGCCATCCGGGCCGAAATGAAAGTCCAGGGATGCCGCGGCTCCGCCGGCGGTGAGCGTAGCCCGGGCACCCGCGCCATCGAGCGGTCGCCACGTCACGCCCGCGCTCGGCAGGAGGGCCGTCGGCAGCCAAACCGCCTCCGCCAGGTACCGCTGCAGGGCACCGGCAGCAATTTCCGGTGTGCCTTCAGCGGAGGCCACTCGCCAGATCCCCAGCATGCTGCCCAGCGTCATGCCGCGGCCCTCGACGAAGCCGTCGCGCACCATCACGTCGAGCCCCGGGGCCATGCGGATGCGCGCATCCCACAGGAAGCCAGGCGGGCGGGCGGTGAAATGCTCCACCGCGTGAAACCGCCGCCAGCCATTCGGCCCGGGTCGGAGCAGGAACTCGCCGCGTTGCTCCAGCTTGGCGTAGCGGATGGGGGAAGCCCCATCAGGCAGCACGGCGCGGAAGTACCGGGCGACCGGGCCCGGTAGCTCGTCGCGCTCCCGCGCCGTGAGTCCCCCCTGGATGCCCTCCGCCTGCGCGGCCGCGCGGAGCCGGCCCACGAGCGCCGCGGTCGCCGACCGCCAGCGCCAGGCGCCGATACCGGCCACGGTCCCGGCCCCGGTGGCCAGGGCGCCGAGCGCGACGCCGATCTTCTTCACGGCTTTCCTCCTCCGCCCGGCCATACGCCGAGCAGCCGGCGGACGACGATCAGCTCTCCCACGTGGTACGCCGCGTGGTCGGCCGCGAGCAGGAGCTCCCGCAAGTACGTCTGTCCGTTTCCGTGCGGGATCCGGGCGGCGAGATCGACCGCGCTGTCGCGGGCCAGCGCCTGGAGCGCGGCCCGGTCTTCCCCGAACTGCCGGATGCTCTCCTCCCAGGCACTGGCGGAAGGCGGGGACGCCGCGGCGGGCCAGTAGTCATCCGGCCAGGAAAGCTCGCGATACTCCGGATTGCGGCAGAAATCCAGAATGTCGTGCTGCGTGATCCTCAGATGCTCGAGCAACTGCCACGGCGAATACGGCAGCCCTCCGGGCGCACGGCCACGCGCGCTCACGGGGAGGTCGGCCACGGCGCGGTCGAAGCTCGCGTGCGCCTCCTCCCACCCGAGGCACCGGGCGATCTGCTCACGGAGGGCGTGGTCCATTGTGCTTCGGCCTTTCTTCGGGTACTGTGGGGGAGACCTTCCGGGAGCCCGCCATGCTACGCGATACCGATCTCCAGCGGAAACTCGATACCCTGATGTCGCTCGCGGCCGACGACCGCGATGGCGTGCCGCCCCGCCTGCGCCACGCGCGGGACGCGGGCGCGCTGGGTCCCCTCAACATCCGGAGCCTCCGGCCGGGTTCCGGGCCGGGCACGCGCCTGCTCCGGATACTGATGACGAACGCCTGCAGTTACAACTGCCACTACTGCCCCATGCGGCGCGATCGGGAACTGCCACGGATCCTGCTCAAGCCGGCGGAGCTGGTGCGCATCTTCCTCGGTGCCAGGCGGCGCGGATGGGTGGACGGGCTCTTCGTGACCACGGGAATTCCCAGCAACCCGGTCAAGGTGATGGACGGCCTGATCGAGGCGCTGGAGCTGCTGCGAGAGCGTTACCGTTTCGGCGGGTACATCCATGTGAAGCTCGTGGCCGGCGCCGAGACCGCGCAGATCGAGCGGCTGACGGCCCTCGCCAGCCGGATCTCGCTCAATCTGGAGGCCCCGTGCGGGCAGCATCTCGCACAGATTGCTCCCGAGAAGAGCCTGCCGGTGGCGCTGGCCGATCTCGAGCGGGTCCGCTCGCTGGTGATCCGGGAGCGCACGGCGCGGGCCCACGGGAAGCCCGCAGACCCGCTCCGCCCCGGAGGCGCCGCCGGCATGACGATGCAGTTCGTGGTCGGCGCCACGCCGGACACCGACCGTACGTTGATCGATTCGGTGGCGCGGCTGCAGGCCGGCGGGGCCATCCACCACGCGCACTTCAGCGCCTTTCGGCCGATCACCGACACGCCGATGGAGTCGGTCCCCGCCGCCCCGGCGCTGCGCGAGCACCGGCTGTACCAGGCCGAGCATCTGCTGCGCGCGTACGGCTTCGCCGCCGAGGAGGTCGTGTACGAGCCGAGCGGCAACCTTCCGCTCGCCACCGACCCCAAGATCGCCTGGGCGCTGGCCCATCCCGAGCGATTCCCGGTGGAAGTCACGAGCGCGGGGCGAGCGGAGCTCCTGCGTGTCCCGGGCATCGGCCCCGTGGCGGCCGGCCGTATCGTCGCCGAGCGGGCGGGTGCCACGCCGCGCGGGCTGACGGATCTCCGGCGCCTGGGCGTCGTCACTGCGTGGGCCGGCGGTTTTCTCACCCTTCGCGGCCGCCGCCTCCAAACCACGCGCTGGGCCGAGCAACTCGGCTTCTGGGCGCCGGAGGAGGAAGCGGGCAGCTACCATCTTGCCTACGAGGTGAGCCCGGGCACTTTCAGATAGCGCGGTCAGCATCGCCCCGGGCTAAAGCCCGAAGAGCGCGAGTGCGTCGACCACGTTGCCGAGGGTCGTCGAGAGGACAGGATGCGACGCCTCCAGCCGGCGCATGGCATCGGTGAGCCGCTCGCGGATGGAGTCGTCGTCCTCGGGCGGCGGCCCGGCAGAACGGGCGGCCAGCGCGCCGAGGTCGCGCACAAGCTCCTCGAGCGAGCGTCGCGTCCCCGGGGTCAGGCCTTCGGCACTGGCCAGTTGCGCCTGGATCTCGTCCACCACGGCGCGGAGCTTCTCGTCGGGCATCGGTCCTCACGGAGCGGGTTGCCGCCCGGGCCCGGGATGGCTGTGGCGGCTCGGGCGGACGCATATAATGTAGCTGCTGCCGCGCACACGTCCCCGTCCTCCCGCTCCGCAGGAGCGCCACATGCGTCGCTTCGTCCTGACGTTCGCGCTGTGTACGTCCGCGCCATGCGTGCTCGCCCCCCGGCCGCTCGCCGCCCAGCACCTCCGCGACGAGCTCTCCGATCTCTTCATTTTCGGGCCAGGCCACGATCCGCTCTTCCTCGGCGGCTCGGGCGACCCCAACAACCCCGTGAACATCCAGATTCACGGCAACCACTTCATCCCTTCGGCCGTGGCCAGCAACGGCACGGTGATCTCGTTTCTGACCAACTCCATTGGCAGCAACGTGGCCAACGTGCCGGTGAGCTCCACCAGCGGCGGCTCGACCTTCAGCTTCGAAGGCGGCACGCCGGTGCGGACCTCGACGTCGGCCGGCCCGGTGTTCGGCGAGCGGGCGCAGACGCTGGGCCGCGGCCGGGTGCTCGCGGGACTGAGCCGGACCGGGGTCAACTTCAAGACGATGCGCGGCGTGAGCCTCGACGACATTCACTTCACTTTCACCCACGCCAACACCGACTTTCCCGGGTGCGACTCGATCGCCGGCGGTGACTGCTCCCTGCTGGGCGTGCCCTCGGTGGAAAACGAGACGATCAGTCTCGACCTCGCGCTCGACGTCAAGCTCACCGTGACCTCATTCCTCGTCACCTATGGCCTCTCCGACCGGCTGGACGTCGGGGTGGTGCTCCCGATCGTGACCACGTCGATCGAAGGCTCGACCAACGCGCAGATCAACCCGTTCGGGCCGCCCCCGGCGGTGCACTTCTTCGGTGGCACCCCGGAAAGCCCCGTCCTCACCGCCTCGCGTTTCGTGCGCGGCTCGGCCACGGGGCTGGGCGACGTGGACGCGCGGGTCAAGCTCAATCTCCGGCGCGGCGATCCGGTGGCCGTCGGCGTACTCGCCGACGTGCGCTTCCCCACGGGGAGCGAATCGGATCTGCTTGGCTCGGGTGCCTGGGCGGCGCGGGGGCTGGCGATCGTGTCGGCGCGGTTCGGCAGCTTCTCGCCGCACGCGAACGTCGGCTATCTCTACCGCGGGGGCGACTTCGAGAGTGATGCGGTACTCGGCACCGTGGGGTTCGACCACCTCCTGGCGCCGTGGGCCACGCTCGCGGTCGACCTGATCTCGCAGCTCCAGGTGGGCGACAGCCCGCTCCAGGTGCCCGGGCCGGTGATCATCCAGGCGCCGTACACCCGCACCATCAACCCGAGCGAGATCCCCGACGGGCGCGACGACCTGGTGGACGGATCCATTGGAGTGAAGCTGACCGCCGCACCCGGGCTGACGGTGGTGGGCAACACCGAATGGCCGCTCAACCGGGGCGGTCTCAGGGCCGACGTGATCTGGACCGTCGGGCTCGAGTATGGTTTCTGAGCAGCCTCAGCGGATCTGGAGCACGCGCCAGCGCTCGCCGTCGCGGCGGAACGTGGCCCGGAATGACACCGGCTGGCGCTCGGCGCGCTGCGTGCTCGTGTTGAGGTAGGTGTAGGTCCCGGACACCTGCGCCTCGGCGGTGCCGTTGCCCACCTCGAGGCGCGAAATGGCCAATTGCGCCTTCACGTCGCGCACCAGCTTGAAGAACTGTTCCCAGTCCTGCGCCTGCGCGGCGGTCATCATCGGGTACACGGCGCGCAGGCTGCTCAGACTCTGCGCTTCCACCGCCGCCGCGTACTCGGCCACCGCACCCTGGATGGCGGGGCGCGGGTCCACCGGCGTGGCGGGCGGAGGCGCGGGTGCAGGCGCGGGCGCGGCAGCCCGTGCCGGCGCGCGCGCGGGAGGAGTCGCTGGAGCGGGCGCCGCGCTCTCGGGAGCGGGCTCGGCGGCGCGGATGTGGGGCAACGACTCCGTGGGCGCCGCGGCGACCGAGTCGGGATGGATCCGTGCGGTCGGTCCCGCCGAGGGAGTCGGCAGGGCGGCCGACGGCGGCGACGGCGCCCGCGCGGGCCGACGGGGCGTCGGCAGAGGCGCGACGGGCGGAGCTCGGCCCTCGGCCGGCCGCCGCACGGGCGGCTGCACCGCAGGGTCCGATGCCGCCGTCTCCACCGAGTCGGCCGGGGCGAGGACGGGCGCCGGCCCGGGCGTCGCCGCGGGCGCGCGGGCCGGCGGCGGCGGCGGCGTGGGCC
>JAICLE010000019.1 GCA_025927545.1 Gemmatimonadales bacterium | reverse complement strand
TGGTTACCCCGCCCCGCGCCACGATGGTCATCCGCCTGCCTGAGGGGACCGGCCCCCAGGTCTCCGCCCGATACGCGAAGCTGAGCCCGAAGGCCCGGGTGCACTACCTCAGCTACGTCGCCCGCCGCCGAGAGCGGCTGTCGACCATCGCCGGACGCTACCACCTGCCGACGCGCGAGGTCCAGGCCGCCAACCCGCGGATCAAGGGCACCCGGGTCTCCAGGGGAGCGCGGCTCGTCATTCCGGCCGTCGCGGTACCCTCCGCGCTGGCCATGCGCGCCACAGGCACCCTGGGCGCCGAGCGCGTGGGAGCGGCAAACGCCACCCTGCACCGGGTACGTCGCGGCGAGACGCTGAGCGGCATCGCCCGGAAGTACCACACGACGGTCCGCTCGATCCGCCGGGTGAACGCGCTTCCCAGCGATCAGGCACTCCGCGCCGGGACCCGGCTTCGCATCCCCGGCTGACGTCACTCACCCTTCCCCCGCAGGCTCAGCGAGACCCCATCGTGTCCGCCGACAGCAGCGAGTCCGCTCCAGCCGTCCCCGCGACCTCCCCCGCCGTGCCTCAACCGCCTGTCTCCGAGCGGACCGCGTTCGCGGTCCTCGGCTCGATGCTGTTCCTGATCCTGGCACTCACCTTTCTGCTCATCAGGTCGACCTGGGTCGACCCGGCCAGTGCTACGTCGGCCCCTACGGCGGTCGACGGAGGGAGCCTGGCCCAGCGTTGACGGCGCGCCGCGCGCTGGTCTCGGCCGCACTCGCGACACTCGCACTGGCCGGCGGGATCGCCCTCCGCACGCCGGCGGAGCCGGGCTACGTCGCCATGGCCGGCCGGGAGGACACGCTGCGGGTGCGGCTCTCCGATTCCCGGGGCCCGGAGCGCGGCGGGCGCGCCGCACTGGGCGCCATGGTGATCGGCTACCTCTCACCCCGCGGGCTGCCGCCGCTGGCCGGCGTGATGCTCGTGACCGACACCGGCCTGGTGTTCCGCTCGAGCGACGGCCGCTACACCGCCGTACTCCCGGTGGTGGGACCAGTGCGTGCGTCGCCCCGCGGCCGGTGGCGCGCGTCGGCCATTTCGCTCGCGTACGTCGATCAGGGGCTCGGCCGCCCCGCGTATCTGTTCCGAGTGGATGGAGGCGTGTTCGAGACCGTCGCGCCAGGACCGCTCGTCGACGTGGCACGTCACCCCGCATGGCTCGACAGTCTTGCGTCCAGGGAGTGGCGCGGTGAGGGAGCGCTGGTGGGCGGCACGGATGGTCCGGGGGCGCGCCGCCTTGTGGGTGCCATCGTGACCGGCGCGTACGCCGATACCCTGTACGCCATCTTCGGCCGGCCGGCGCGGGCTGCGGGTCTGGTCGGCGCGCGCGGACGGGCGGCCGGGCGCCTCGGCGAGTACATCGCCACCCGGGACTCGCTGGCGCTCGACCCGGCCGGCATGGCGAGCGTCGCCCAGCTCCGGCACACCCTGGCGCACGAGCTGGCGCACCGGTGGCAGGCACGCTCGGCCACGCAGCTCGCCACGCTCTGGCGCGGGGTCGCACCGATCCGGGATCCGAAGCGCTACGGCTACGGCAACCCGCGCGAGCAGCAGGCGGAGGCAGCGGCGTTCGCCGTGCATTTCCTCCTGGCGACCGCCGCCTCACGCGACCCGGCGGCTCAGACCGTCACGCTCGACCACTACGATCTGCTCGTGCCGGGGACCCGGCTCATGGCGCGCTACTTTGCGCTGCAGCCCATCTTCCGGGGACATCCGCTGCGGGACCTGCTGACGACGGGGCGCGGGAGCTGAGATGCGCGTCAACCCTGGACGCTCCGGTGGCCCCGGGCACAGCCGCGGGGGTCCCGATCCGGTAGCCTGAAGGGAGTCCTTCAGGAGCGTCCATGCCGACCACGGCGCGATACCCGAACCGCCGATCCCTCGCGTGCTGACCCCTTCAATCGCGACTCCGAACTTCGATGCGGAGGCGCTGCTCCTGCTTCGTCTGGTCGTGGCCGCCGCGCTCGCGGCGCCGCTCGGCTGGGAGCGGGAGCAGGCCGGCAAATCGGCGGGCCTGCGGACCCACATGCTCGTCGCCCTGGCGGCGGCGCTCTACACCGCACTCGGCGCCATCGCCGTCATCGACGCCCGCAGCGGCGACCAGGCGATCCGGCCCGACCCGATCCGGGTGATCCAGGCGATTGCCATCGGCGTCGGATTCCTGGGCGGCGGCATCATCACCAAGGCCGAGGGACGGGTCTCCGGCCTGACCACGGCGGGATCCATCTGGTCCACGGCGGCCATCGGAATCGCGGCGGGGCTGGGCCACTTCCTCCTGGCGGCGGGCGCCACGGTGCTCCAGTTGATCATCGTCCACGTCTTCGTCCGATTCGAGCGGCATCCGGACTGAACGCGCTCGCCACGCCTCCTCACTAGCCCGAATGCGTGCGCTCAAGTACCATAGAGACACTTATGGAACTTCTGAGCGCCGAACAAGCGGCCGATCTGCTTCATCTCAACGTCAAACGGGTCCAAGCCCTCGCGCGCGGCGGCAAGCTCCCCGGCCGGCGCCGCGGCCGGAAGTGGCTCTTCGAGCGGCGCGACCTGGAACGCCTGCTGGGACTGAGCGACCTGGGGGAGCACCCCCGGCCGGGGCTCGACATCAGCGCCCGCAACCAGCTTCGCTGCCGCGTCCTGTCGGTCACCGTCGATGGCGTCATGGCGGAGGTCCTTCTCCGGGTGGGCGAGCAGGAGCTGGTCTCGATCATCACGCGCGGGTCGGCAGAGCGGCTCGGGCTGGCAGCGGGTGATGAGGTATTCGCGCTGATCAAGTCCACCGAGGTCATGCTCGGCCGAGGCGCAGGCGGGCCGTGAGAGCCGGGCTCCTCGCGCTGCTCGCCCTCGCGCTCGTGCCATCCCGGGGACCGGCATCCCGCACGCTCACCGTCTTCGCCGCCGCATCACTCGGCGACGCCTTCGGCGACCTCGGCACGCTGGTGGAGCGCAGCCGGCCCGGCCTTTCGATCCGGTTCAACTTCGCGGGCTCGCAGCAGCTCGCGGCGCAGCTCGAGCTCGGAGCCCCCGCCGACGTCTTCGCCTCGGCCGATGAGCGCTGGATGCGCTTCGCGCTGGACCGGGGATTGGTCGCGGGCGTGCCGAAGGTGTTCGCCCGCAACCGGCTCGTGGTCGTGGTGCCCACGCCCAATCCGGGACGGATCGAGCGACTCCAGGATCTCGCGCGGCCCGGCGTCAAGCTGGTGCTCGCGGCCGAGGTGGTGCCGGCGGGGCGGTACTCCCGTGAGGTGCTCGCGCGACTGGGGGAGGCGCCCGCCTTTCCCGCCGGCTTCACGCGCGACGCGCTCGCCAACGTGGTGTCGAATGAAGAGAACGTGAAAGCGGTGGTGGCCCGGGTGCAACTGGGCGAGGCGGACGCGGGGCTGGCCTACCGGTCGGATGTGACGCCGGCCGTGGCCCGGCGCGTCCGGATGCTCGAGATCCCGGCAGACCAGAACGCGGTGGCGGAATATCCGATAGCCGTCCTCGCCGCCGCCGGCAACCCTGCGGACGCACGGGCATTCGTGGACGCGGCCCTCAGCGCCGAGGGGCAGCGCGTGCTCGAGCGTCACGGGCTGTTGTCCGCCCCGGCGCCGTGAGGGCGCTTCGCGCCCAGCTTCTGCGGCTGTTCGTGGCCGGCGCCGCCGCCGGGTTGCTGGTGCTGCTGGTGCTGCCGCTGGCCGCGCTGGTGCTCCGGGTGCCTCCGGCGGCGCTCCTGCAGCGGCTGCGCGAGCCGCTGGTACTGGAGGCGCTTCGCCTGAGCCTGATCACGAGCGCGGGGGCAACGGCGCTCGTCGTGGCGCTCGGCCTCCCGCTTGCCTACTTGCTCGCCACGCGCCGGTTCCCGGGCAAGCGCGGGGTGGAGCTCCTGGTCGATCTGCCGCTGGTGCTGCCGCCGACCGTTGCCGGGGTAGCCCTGCTGGCGGCGTTCGGCCGGGCCGGGCTCGCGGGCGGAGTGCTGCGCGGCGTGGGCCTCACGCTGCCGTTCACCACGCTGGGCGTCGTGGTGGCACAGGCGTTCGTCTCCGCGCCGTTCTTCGTGGGTGCCGCGCGCACCGGGCTCGCGGAAGTGGATCGCCGCTACCTCGACATGGCGTCGACCCTCCGGAGCCCGCCGGCGCGCACCTTCGCGCGGGTGATGCTCCCGCTCGCGCTACCCTCCCTCCTCGGCGGCGCGGCCATGACCTGGGCGAGGGCGCTGGGCGAGTTCGGCGCCACGATTACCTTCGCGGGCAACCTTCCCGGCGTTACCCAGACGATGCCGCTCGCCGTCTATCTCGCGCTGCAGACCGACCTGGAAGCCGCCGTAGCGCTCTCGGTGCTGCTGCTCGGCGTCTCCGTCGTCGTCCTCCTCCTGGTCCGTGCTCGCCGCCCGGCTCGCTGACCGCCGCGGCGAGTTCACGCTCGACGTCGATCTGGCCGCCGAGCCGAACACCACCACGGTGCTCGTGGGCGAGAGCGGCGCGGGCAAGACCTCCGTTCTCCGGCTGCTCGCGGGCCTCGATCGCCCGGCGCACGGGGTGGTGACGGTCGACGGCCGTTCCTGGGTGAATACCGAGCGCGCCCTCCTGCTCCCGCCGTGGCGCCGCGACGTGGGCTACGTCCCTCAGGACTACGCGCTCTTCCCCCATCTCAGCGTGGAGCAGAACGTAGCCTTCGGCCTGGGCGACCGCCGGCTGCCGCCGGCCATCCGGCGCGAGCGAGTGCGGGGCGCGCTGGCCACGGCCGGCGTGCCGGAGCTGGGCCGGCGGCGGCCGCACCAGCTCTCGGGCGGCGAGCAGCAGCGGGTGGCGCTCGCGCGGGCACTGGCGCCGGCGCCCCGGCTGCTGCTGCTCGACGAGCCCTTGGCCGCGCTCGACCTTCGGACCCGGGGCACGGTGCGCACCGAGCTCCGCAAGCTGCTGGCGCGGCTTCCGTGCATCACGCTCTACGTGACGCACAGCCCGCTGGAGGCGCTGGTTTTCGGCGACCGGATCGTGGTGCTCGAGCGGGGGAGGGTGTCGCAGGCGGGCCCGCGGGAGGAGCTGCTCCGCTACCCGCGCTCGCCGTTCGTGGCGGAGCTCATGGGGACCAATCTGTTCATCGGACAACGGGGGACGCCACGCGAGCGCGACGCGGCATCGGTCCGGACCGCGGAGGGGGAGGTTGTGGTCTCCGGCCTCCCCGGCCCGGGCGACGTGTTCCTGACCGTGAGCCCGCGGGAGATCACGCTCTTTCGAGAGCACCCCGAGGGGAGCGCCCAGAACGTCTTCCATGGACCGATTGTCGAACTGGTGCCGGAGGCGCCGGCGGGTGAGCGTGTGCGGGTGGTCCTGGGCACCCGGCCGATGCTGGTGGCGGAGGTGACTCGCGAGGCGGTCGGATCGCTCGGGCTCCGGGAGGGGCTGCCGGTCTTCGCCACGTTCAAGGCGACGGGCGTGACGGTCTACGCCTGAACCCGCCGCGCACCCGTGCGATCGAGCAGCGCGCGCACCGCGCCCGCGAGCGCATCCGGAGCGAACGGTTTCTGAATGAAGGGCTGCCGTTCCTCCAGCAGACCGTTCCGCACGGCCTCATCCGCCGGATAGCCACTCATGTAGAGTACCGGCAGGTCGGGATGCGCTTCGGCCAGCCGGCGGCCGAGCTCGCGCCCGCCGATCCCGGTCATGGCGACATCGCTCACCACGAGGTGAACCCGCTCAGGACGGCCGTCCAGCAGATCGAGCGCCGCTTCCCCGCTCTCCGCCACCAGCACCGCATAGCCTTGTCCCTCGAGCGCGCGCACGGCGAGGCTCCGCACCAGCACTTCGTCCTCGACGACCAGGACGGTTTCCTCGCCACCCGCGGCGTGATCCGCCGCAACGCTTTCAGCCGCCAGCGGCGCCCCGGCCAGGGGGAGATAGATCCGGAAGGTGGTGCCCGCTCCCGGCTCGGAATCCACCCACACGTAGCCGTCTGACTGCTTGACGATGCCGTACACAGTCGAGAGTCCGAGCCCGGTGCCCTTGCCTACGCCCTTGGTGGTGAAGAACGGCTCGAAGACGTGACTCGCCGTTTCCCGGTCCATGCCGTGGCCCGTGTCGCTCACGCGCAGGAGGGCGTGGGGTCCGAATCGCAGGCGGACCTCGGGGTGCTCGGCGGCATCCGCGTCGGAGAGCTCGACGGCCGCGGTCTCGACCGTGAACCGGCCGCCGAGGGGCATGGCATCGCGCGCATTGAGGGCCAGATTGATGAGCACCTGCTGGAGCTGGCCCCGGTCGGCGAGGACGGCGCCGAGTGAGCCGAGACGAAGCTCGACCGCCGCGCTCTCCCCCAGCGTCCGGCGGAGGACCGGCTCCAGCTCGCGCACGACGGCGTTGAGATCGAGCGGCACCGGCTGCAGCATCTGCCGGCGGCCGAATGCGAGAAGCTGGGCCGTGATGGCGGCGGAGCGCTCGGCGGCCTGCCGCACCTGCTCGACGTCGGCGCGCACCGCGGGGTGGAGGTCGGGGCGGCGGAGCACGAACTCCGAGCAGCCGAGCACGACGGACATCATGTTGTTCACCTCGTGCGCGATCCCGCCCGCCAGCTTGCCAACCGACTCCATCCGCTGGGCGCGTTGCAGCCGCTCCATGGTCCGGCGGCGCTCAGTGATGTCCCGCTGCGAGCCCCAGACGCGGACGAGGCCGCCGTCCTCCACGATGCCGAACAGGTTGTTCACGAAGTAGCGCGGGCGGCCGTCGAGCCCGACCTCGTTGGACTCGGCGTCGATGAGACGGTAGTCGTGGGCGATGAAGGCGTGCAGGTAAGCCAGGTTGGCCGGATCGGTGCGGGGCAGCAGGTCGCCGAGGCGCGCTCCGGTCAGCTCGGCCGCGGAGGCCACGCCGTACATGTGCGCCATGGCGTCGTTGCACTCGGCGAGCCAGGCATGCTGATAGATCCGGTCGATCTGCTCGTCCGCCGAAAGTGCCACCGGTACCGGCGCCTCGAGCTCGATCCGCCACACCGCGTCGGAGGTCAGCTCGACGAATGCCCGGTACCGCTCCTCGCTCGCGCGGACTGCCGCCTCCGACTCGCGGCGCACCCTGGCCAGCGTGAGCATGGACTCGACCCGGGCGAGCAGCTCGCGCGCGGTGAAGGGCTTGACGAGGTAGTCGTCGGCGCCTGCGCGCAGGCCCTCCACGCGCGCCTCCTCGCCCGCGCGTGCCGAGAGCAGGATCACCGGAAGCGACCGGGTGCTGGTGTCCGCCCGGAGCGCGGCGAGCAGCGCGAAGCCATCCAGTCCCGGCATCATGACGTCGGAGATGACCAGATCCGGCAGCTCGCGGCGGACCGCCTCCAGCGCCTCGCGTCCGTCCACCACCGCCTCGACCCGCCATCCCTCGCCGAGAAGGCGCACGACGTACTCACGCATGTCCGCGTTGTCGTCCGCCAGCACGATGCGGGCGCCCTGTCGCCCCGAGGTCGGCGCCCCGCTCGGGAGCCACCGGAGCGCCTCCTCGACGTATGCGGTCGGGCCGATGGCCCCTGCCGGACGCCCCCCCGGCTCGCGAATCTGGTCCTCCGGCAGGTGGGCGTGCCCCGTGGGCAGGATGACCCGGAACGTGCTTCCTTCCGACGGGACGCTGACGACCTCGATGGCGCCGCCGTGCAGCTTCACCAGGTCCTGCACGAGCGAGAGCCCGATGCCGGTCCCTTCGAGTGATCGGCCGTGCGCCTCGCGCACGCGGTGGAATCGCTCGAAGATGCGCGGCAGCTCGGCCGCGGGGATTCCGGCGCCGGTGTCGCGTACCTCCAGCCGCACCGAGCCGGTGAGCGGCGCCAGCCGCACGCCGATCTCGCCCCGGACCGTGAACTTGAGCGCGTTGCTGAGCAGGTTCAGGACGATCTTTTCCCACATGTCCCGATCGACGAATACCGGCTCGGTGAGCGGCGCGCACTCCACCGTGAAGCGCAGCCCCGCCCGCTCCGCGGCGGAGCGGAAGCCGCTGGCGAGGTCGGCCGTCAGGGCGGCAAGGTCCACCGGCTCGAACGCCGCCTCCATCCGGCCCGCCTCGAGCCGGGCCACGTCCAGCAGCGTGTTCACCATCCGCAACAGCCGGAGGCTGTTGCGGTGCGCCACCTCCACCCGGTCGCGCTGGCGCGCGGGCAGCGGCTCGCGGGTGTCGAGCAGGGCGTCTTCCAGCGGGCCGAGCAGCAGCGTGAGCGGCGTCCGGAACTCATGGCTCACGTTGCTGAAGAACGCCGTCTTGGCCCGATCCAACTCGGCCAGCACCTCGGCGCGACGTTCCGCCTCCTCGTAGGCGCGCGCATTGGCGATGGCGCTTGCGATGTGGCCCGCGACGAGCTCGAAAAATCCGCGATACGAGTCGTCGAGGCGGCGGCGGGAGTTGGCCGCCGCGAGCAGGACGCCGACCGGGGTCGTCCGGGCAGCGCCTGCCACCGGCAATATGATCAGCTCGGCCGAGCCGTTCGGGTGCACCACCGCGGCCTGGCCGGTCTCGAACACCCGGGCGAGCGGCGACGGCGAGGCGGCGGACACATCCAGCGCCGCGGCGGCAACCGGGAGCGCCTCGGGGGGACCGGCTCGTCCAGCAAGCCTGGCTGTAGGCATGGCCGGGTCGAGCAGATACAGCGCGGCCGCCGGCACATCGGCGGTGTTCTGCGCCAGGATACCCATAGCGAGATCGCACGCGGCGCGGACCGTGCGCGCGTCGCCGGTGCGCGCACCCAGGTCGCGAAGCGTACCCAGGCGACGCTCGCCGACTACGCGCGGGGTCGTTTCGGCGCAGGTGATGAGCAGGCCGCCGACCCCGCCCGACTCGTCGCGAATGGGGCTGTAGGAGAAGGTGAAGTACGTCTCCTCGACGTACCCGTAGCGATCCATCGGGAGCAGCAGGTCGTCCGACCAGGTGGGCTCGCCCCGGACCATGACCTGGGTGTAAAACGGGCCGAGCAGGTCCCAGATTTCGGCCCAGCACTCGCGGCCGTTCTGCCCGAGCGCGTGCGGGTGTTTGGCGCCGAGCACCGGGATGTAGCCGTCGTTGTAGAGCTGAACGATGCCGGGCCCCCACCAGATCGCCATCGGGTAGCGCGATTCGGTGCAGATCCCCACGGCCGTACGGAGACTCTGGGGCCATGCGTGGATCGGCCCGAGCGGAGTGGCCGACCAGTCCCTCTGCCGGATGAGGCGGCCCATCACTCCACCGTTCGGCGGAGCGGCGGCGGCGGGAAGCTCGATCGCGGGCTCCGGGCTATCGTCCGGCACGGTTACTCTCGTAATGCGTCGGGCACACGGTCGGCGGCACTGGTGGTAGAAAAAGAACCGTGGAAAGTAGCTGCGCCGCGGGCTGAGTCGCCATGGACTGGAGACACGACGGCGCCACCGGAAGCGGTGGCGCCGTGCGGGGCCGGGCGGAGCGAGAGCCACTGGTCGGACTTGAACCGACGACCGCTCGATTACGAATCGAGTGCTCTACCACTGAGCTACAGTGGCCGATCAACAGCGCGGGGGCACACGCCGGTGCCCCCGAAGGTCATGCCCTGGCGCGGATTCGAACCGCGACGCCTTTCGGCACTACCCCCTCAAGATAGCGTGTCTACCAGTTTCACCACCAGGGCGCAGCGCAGCAAAATAGCCGCCGGGGAGGGGGGAAATCAACCGCGCCCGCCGCACCCTACCGGAAGAAGTCGATCCTGGTGGTGAACGGGCTGCCGGCGATGGGGACGCCGTTCAAGGTGATCTGCACCTGGAAGTTGCCGAACACGAACGGGCGCCAGGTGGCGTGGTAGGTGCCGTCGCCCGCATCCTGCACTGGCAGCGCGCCGTCGGTCACGCCCTGGATCGACACCGCCACCTGGTCTCCACCGTGCCCGACCGGATTTCCCTCGCTGTCAGCGACGTGCACCACGAACTCCAGAGTCTGCCCGAAGGTGCCGTCCGGGACGTCGGCGGTGGTCCGCCCGGGGTCCGGAGCGCCCGGCGCCACGGCGCTCGCGAACGGGCTCCCCGGCACGGCCTGCCCGCCGACGCGCACGTCCACCTGATCGACACCGACGCGTACCGGCCGATAGCTGGCGCGATAGGCGCCGCCGCCGCGGTCCTCGATATCGACGCTGGTGACAGGATTGGCGCCCGAGACCGCCACGGTGATCTGGCCCGCGGCGCCGGGCACGGGGTTGCCGAATTGGTCCTTCAGCGTCACTTCGACCTGCGTCGGCACGCCCGCCGTACCGGCCGGCACGGCCGCGGCGCTCGCGGGGGCCACGGGCGCTCCCGGAACCACGGTGACGGTGGCCCTGCCGATCGTCGTCCCGGCTACGGAGGCCGAGATCGTGTGGTCCCCCGCCGTGGTCGCGCTGAAACGGCCGGTGGTGGTGCCGGAGGCGTCCGTGGGCCCGGGCTGGGTCAGGCTCACCCCGTCGCCCGTGGCGTCGAGCGTGACGCCCTGTGCGGGGAGCGGGTTGCCTCGGCTGTCACGCACGATGACGGTTATGTCGCTACCGTCCGATCCGGCCGACGCCCCAATCGTTCCGGGCGAAGCGGAGACGGAGCTCTTGTCCGCGCTCGGCGCGCCCGGGACCGCAGTCGCGGTGAAGACCACCGGATTGCCGTCCACGTTGTCCGCCGCCACGGTGGCACGTAGGGTGTTGCCGCCCACGCTGCCGCCAAGGGTCCAGCGCCCGACCGTGGCGACGCCGTTGGCGTCGGTGACCGCGTCGCCGCCGGTGACGCTCCCCCCGCCCGATGCTACCACGAAGGCGACTGGCAGACCCGCCACCGGCGTACCGGCCGCATCGCGCACCACCACGGCAGGCGCCACCGGCACCGCTGTCCCGGCGGGTGCGCTCTGCGCATCGCCGGCGGCGGCCGCGGCCGATGCCGGCGCACCGACGCCGAGCGAAACCGTCGTGCTGATGGCGGAGGCGTAGCCGGACGCGGCGAAGATGAGTGTGCGCGCCCCGGGCGCCCCGACGATGGCGATGTCGGTAAAGGCGACCTGCCCGGTGGCGTCGCTGGTCTGGGTGGTGGTGCCGCGAAGCGTCCCCTCGCCCGACGCGATCTGCACGGTGACCGCGACGCCCTGCCGCGCCGCGGGATTGCCGCTCGCGTCCTGGAGCTGCAGTACGGGCTGCGGGTCGATCACCGCGCCCGAAGTGGCCGTCGCGCCCGGCTGCGTCACCAGCACGAGCTTGGCCGCCACGGCGGTATTGGTGAACGAGGCGACGTTCTCGGGCAGGAGCGTGACGAGCGCGGTGGTGCCGTAGCTCCCCGGCTGGCTGCCGAGGATGCGCTGGGTGGCCGCACGCCCGTCGCTTCCCGTCATGGCCGTGGCCGGCTGGACGTCGCCCCCGCCTTCCGCGGCCCAGGTGACCTCGACCCCGGGCACCGGGTTCCCGAAGCGGTCGGTCACCTGGACCACGAGGGAGTCGGGGAGCGGCTCGAGAATCGTCCCAGTCTGCCCGTCGCCGGAGACCACCGACACGTTGGCCGGCTGACCCTCGTTCGGGAGGGTGAGGTCTCCCCCACCGCAGGCCACGAAGGCCAGCAGCGCGATGGATACGAGGGGGCGACGGAGCAGGTGCATCATGGCACCACGCCGAGGAGGGACCGAGTGGCCGAGGGAACCCGGATTGTATCGCGATGCACCGGAGACCGAAAGGACCCGGTCATCGGACGGACGAACGCGCGCGCTACTCGTCGACCGATATCGTCAGCACGTGGATCGGGCTGGTGTCGGCGCCGTCGTTGGCCGTACCCCCGTCATCCTGGAGACGCACCCCGATGGTAGCACTCCCCTCGTGGTGCGACGGCCGATAGGTTAGCGTGCCCGACGGGCTGATCGTGGGCGTCCCCTTCAGGACGTCGTTCCCCGACAACACCTCGACCACGAAGCTCACCTGCTGGTTCGACTCGTTGGCCGGCCCCGGGACGATGTCGCCGGCCCAGTGTTCGACCTGCTGCTGATCGGCCTTGCGCTCGGCCCGCTGGTCGGGGCCGGGAGTAAACCGCGGTGCGTCGTTCACGCTCTGCACCTCGAGTACGACTTCCGCCGGTGCGGACTCGGTGGCGCCAAGCGCCGCGCGATAGCTGAAGCGCTCGCTGCCGAACCAATCGGCATCGGGAGTGTAGTCGAGCGAGCCATCGGCGCGGAGCGCAAGGCGGCCATGCACGGGCGCCTCGACCAGGACGGCCTGGAGTCCGGCGCCGGGCAAGCCCTCGATCAGGTCGTTCGCGAGCACGCCCGGCGATGGAATCGAGAGCGTGTGGTCGTCGCCCTCCCTCGTGGAGTAACGATCGTCACCCGCCGAGACTGGAGCGCCCGAGGGCGGCTCCGGACCGGTGGGCGACCCGTCCCCGCCGGACGGGGTCGCGGGAAGCGTGAGGTCGCCGCCGCACGCGACGAGCGACGCGGCAAACGCCAGGCAGAACCACGAGCTGGGTACGGGCATGGCTTGACGCTACCGCGCAGACGCCGCCTCGGCTAGGACTCGGATCACACCCGCAAGTCGTCAGCGCCTCGGGATGATGAAAGAAATTGCAGTTCGACGCCGCTCACGGCCCCAGCACGCCGACGAGATGATCCTCGTCATCCGAGCTGCCGGCGAAGCCCGCACCGCTGAATGTGGCGGTGAGGGTCCTGGGCCCTGCCACCGTGAGCGTGAGCATGCAGCCTCCCTCCGCCACGGTGGCGGAGCAGGTCTCGTCGCCGCCGCTCACGGTGACGACCACGCTGCCGGTCGGGGTACCCGCGGGACTCGTGACGGCGAAGCTCACGGGGATCGGCACCCCGGCAACCGATGGATCAGGCAGGTCGGACGTGATCGTGGTGGTGGTCGGGGAAGGCGGCGCGGGCTGCAGCGTGATCGTGCTCGACGTCGCGGACGCGAAGCCGGCCGCGGTGAACTCGATGGCGTACGAGCCCTCCGGGCCGCTGATGGCAAGGTCGTCGAACTTGGCGTGGCCGTCCTTGTCCGTCAGCCGAGTGAGCGTCCCCGAGAGCTCGCCACCGCCGCCGGGTGCCAGGGCCGCCGTTATGCCCACGCCCGCCTGGCCGAGCTTGTGTCCGCTCGCGTCCTCGAGCTCTACCTCCGGCTGGTCGGCGAAGCGCGCACCGCTCGTTGCGGTGCTCGACGGCTGCTTGTGGATCGAGAGGCTCGGGGAGCCGACAGTGTGCGTCGCGACGCCGGAGCTGGGCGAGAAGTTGTCGTCGCCCGAGTAGGTCGCGGTGAGGGTTCTGTTGCCGGCGGTCGTGAGCGTAAGCGGGCAGCTTCCGGCTCCCTCGGCCAGACTACCGGAGCAGGTCTCGTCGCCACCGCTCGCGGTGACCTTGACGGTACCGGTCGGCGCTCCCGCGGTGCTGGTCACGCTGAACGCCACCGTCACCACCGCGCCGGGCGCTGAAGGATCCGGCGCGTGCGCGGTGATGCTCGTCTTCGTCTCGGCGCGCTGGACGGTCACCGATGGCCGCTGTGCGAGCGTGACACCGCCCGCCACCGCGGTAAGCGTCGTCGTGCCAGCGGCCGCGGCGCCGAAGGTGAACCGGGCGGCACCGCCCGCGTCGGTTGTGACCGAGGCCGGAGTGATGGTGTTGGCCGCGCCCGAGCCGGTGACGCTCACCGCCACGCCCTGCAGCGGGCCGCCGGCCGCGTCGCGGACGGTCACGGTAACCTGGGTGCTCCCGCCGAGCGGAAGGGTGGTGTTGCCCACGGCCACCGTAGACCTCGTCGCGCTCGGCACGGGGGGCGGCGCCGCCTGGACCTCGTGCGACTCGGTGTCCGTCGCGCCCTCGAAGTCGGCGCTGCCGGAGTAGGTCGCGGTGATCGTGCGCGAGCCCACGCCGGTGAGCGTCAGGGCGCACGCGCCGTCGCCCACGTTCGCGCTGCAACTCGTGCCATCGTCGGCCGTGACCTGCACCGTGCCCTCGGGCGCGCCGCCGGCAGACTGCACGCGGAAGGCCACCTGCACCGCCTCACCCGGCGCGGAGGGGTCAGGCTTGTCGGATGTGATCTCGATGGTGCTGGGTGCACGGGCAAGCGCAATGGCCGCGGATGTGGCGCCGGCGTAGCCCGGGGCGGAGAAGGCGAGTGCGTACGTGCCCGGCGGTCCCTCGATGGCGAGGCCGCCGAACTCGGCGCTACCGCTTGGCCCGGTGGTTCGTGTCAGGGTGCCCCGGAGTGTCCCGCCCGCGGTGGCGAGCTTGACGCTGACCCGGACGCCCGCTTGAGCGCGCACGCTCCCGTCGGGCTCGCGTAACTGAACGGCGGGCGCGCGGCTCAGCGGCACGCCGCGCACGGCCGTCGCGGGCGGCTGGGTCTCGATCGAGAGCGCCGGCGGCGCGCCGGGATTGCCGGTCGCGGTGAACCCGACGGTGCCCACGCCGGAGATCACCGCGGCGACGGTGTTCGCCCCGGGCTCCTTCCCCAGCGTCCAACTGGTGGACGCCTGGCCGTCCTGACCGGTGGTGCCGTTCTGCGGCGCGACGCTCCCACCACCCGCCGTGACCCGCCAGGTGACGCCAAGCCCCGCGACGGGGTTCCCCCCCGCATCGCGGGCGCGAACGACGAGCAGATCGGGAACGGGGGTCCCCACCAGCGCGGTCTGACCGTCGCCGGACACGACCTCGAGCGTGGTGGCCGCGCCAGGGAGGGCGGTGGCGGTGAAGGTGACCGGTGACCCGGCCAGCCCCGGCGCGCTCGCCGTCGTGTGCTGGATGCCGGCGTTGGGCCCGAGCGTCACCTCGACCGAGGCGAGCCCGTCGTCTCCCGTCTGCACCGTCGCCTCGCTCACGCTGCCCCCATCGACCGCGGTCCAGGCAATGTCCACCCCCGCGATCGGGTTGCCGAACGCGTCGGTCACCTGCACGACCAGCGGGTCGGCCAGCGTCCCGCCGACCCGAGCCGACTGGCTATCGCCGGAGACGGGCACCAGCTCGTTCGCATTGGCGGGAAGGGCGGTGAACTGGACCGGCGCGGTGAGGGCGCCACTCCCCGCGGACCCACTCACGTGCACCTCGGCGCTCCCCGAACCCACCTGGGGCCCGAGGAGGACCTGGAAGGGAGCCCGGCCGTCGGCGTCGGTCATCGCGGTATCGGGCGCCACGGTGGCGGGCACCCCGCCCGTGAACGCGAAGGCCACCGGGATCCCGGCCACCGGCCGGCCCTGGGAGTCGGTCACCCGCGCGACCACCGGCTCGGCCAGCGTGCTGCCGACGCGGCCGGCCTGGGCGTCGCCCTGAACGACGGTGATGGCGGCGGGCTCGCCTTCGGAGGGGAGCACGAGGTCGCCTCCGCCGCAACTGAGCAGGAGACCCACCGCGGGGAGGAGGCGAAGGGCGATTCGAATGGTCGGCACAGGACTCGGCGGATCGGATGACAGGGTGCGCGGACTGAGCGAGCGGAAAGCTACACCAGCCGGGAACGAGAGGCGATGCGATGGTCTACAGGGGCGCGGGGTGGCGCGGGAGACCCCGCGCTAGTTGAGCGTGATCGTGAACGTCTGCGGCGCGCTCGTGTTGACGCCGCCGTTGGCGGTACCGCCGTCGTCGCGAAGCGTCACGGTCACAGTGGCGGTCCCCGTCCCACCGTTGGGAGTGAACGTCAGGGTGCCATCGGCCGCGATGCTCGGCTGGACGCTGAAAAGCAGAGCCCCCAGCAGATCGACGGAGGTGTTGAAGCTCAGCGTCTGACCAGCCTCGTCCGGCGGCCCCGCGATCATGCCGGTGGCCCATGCCTGGGTGACCGCGCCATCAGCCGCATTGACCGAGACGCTTCCGCCGGGAACAAAGCTCGGGGCATCGTTCACGGGGTCGACGGTGATCGTCACCGTCGCGGCCCCGGAGGCCAGCGAGCCGTCGCTGACATGATAGGTAAAGCTGTCGCTCCCGTTGAAATCAGGGGCCGGAGTGTAGCTGAACGAGCCATCGGCGGCAAGCGAGAAGTTCGCCGCATGAGCCGGGCCGATCTCCAACACCGCGGTCAGAGGGTCGCCATTCGGATCAGTGTCCCCGTTCAACACGCCGGTTGCGGCGTTCACCGAGAGCGTCGCGTCCTCATCCCCTGAATACGAATCGTCATCAGCGCTGGGTGGGCCATTGGGAACGGGGTTCACCTGCTGATCGACCGCTGCCGACGTGCTGGCCTCGAACGTGGTCGAGCCCTGGTAGGCGGCGGTAATCGAGTGGAGTCCCTGCCCCAGAGAGCTGATGTCGAGCGCCGCATCCCCCGCCCCGTCGACACTCCTGGTCCCGAGTATGGTGGCCCCCTCGAGGAACTGCACCTGCCCGCCGGGGCTCCCCGTGCTCCCGCCGCTGGGCGCAACATGCGCGGTCAGCGTGATGCTCTGACCAACGGTCGAAGGGTTCACCGATGACGCGAGCGTCGTGGTGGTCGTCCCCTTCACCTGGTGCGCGTCGATGTCGGTCGAGCTCTTGTAGTTCGCGTCGCCCGGGAAGGTGGCGGTGAGTCGGTGCGAGCCGTTCTGGGTGATGGTCACATCACAACTTCCGGCGCCCAGCGCGGCGGGCGCGCTGCAGGTGTCGGCGGTTCCGTTGACCGTCACCGTGACGTTGCCGGTGATCGGCGCGGTGCCGGACGAGTTCAGGTTCCAGGTGACCGTGAACGGCACGCCGATGGTCGATGGGTCGGGCGTGTCGCTGGTAATCACGATGATCGTATTCACCTGAGTGGGCACGATGTCGAACGCCGGGCTGGTGGCGCCGGTGAGCCCCGCGGCGGACGCGGTCAGCGTGTAGCCGGAGCCCACCTGATCGATCGAGACGTTTCCGAAGGACGCGACGCCGTTCACCGCGTTCACCGTAACGGTTCCGGCCAGCGTGCCTCCCGCGGGATTGGTGCCGATGGCGAGCGTGACCGCGTCGTTGGCGCTGGTGACGGTATTGCCGGCGGCGTCCTGCACAGTGACCTGGATGGACGGGCTGAAGCTGGCGCCGGCCGCCGTGATCTCGGGGGGCCGGGTGAACGCGAGCTGGGTGGGCGTCGCGGCGACCGCCATCGCGGTGAAGGCCACGGGCGGCAGGCCCGAGAAGATGGCGGTCAGCGTCTTCCCGCCGAGGCTCGAGCCCAGGGTCCAGACGCTGGACGCGAAGCCGTTCGGGTCAGTGGTGGCGGTCACGGGACTGGGGCTGCCGCCGCCCGGGCCGGCTACGAACGTGACGGACTTGTCGCCCACGCCGTTCCCATTTTCATCCTCAAGACGCACCACCACGGGCTCGGCGAGCGGGTTGCCCACGGAGCCGGTCTGCCCGTCGCCCGAGACGAGGCGCAGCACGGTGGGATTGGCGGCGACCGCGGTATGGGTGAACGTCACCGGCGCGAGCCCGGTCGCCGCGGCCTGGGCCGTCTGGGTCCCGGCCGAGCTCCCCAGCACCCGCTCCGCCGCGGCCAGACCGTCCGCGCCGGTGGTCACGGTCAACGGGCTGATGGAGCCGCCGCCATCCACCGACCACTGCACCTCGACGCCGGCTACCGGGTTCTGGAGCGCGTCGGTCACGCGCACCACGAGCGAGTCCGCGAGCGCGGACTTGACCGGGGCCGTTTGATTGTCGCCGCTCACGGGCTCGAGGACGGCGCCGGCGCCGGATGTCGCGGTGGCGGTGAAGCCGGCAACGAGCGGCGCGGGGAGCCCGGTGGCCTGCACCTGCGCCTTGACGCTCTGCGTGCCGGCCGCGGTTCCCAGGGTCCAGCTCGCGGACGCGAGCCCATCGGCGTCGGTCGATGCCGTGGCGGGCGCCACCGTCCCGCCGCCCGCGTCGACCGTGAACGCCACCGTCTGGCCCTGCACCGGGCGGTCGAGCGCATCCACCACGCTCACCACCAGCGGCTGGGCCAACGCCGCTCCGGCGGCGGCGGACTGGCCGTCGCCGCTCACGACGCTGATGGACGCCGGACGCGACTCGTTGGGCAGCACGAGGCCGTCGCCGCCGCAGGCCGACGAGGCCAAGGCGAGTCCGAATGAGAGCGAGTACGCCAGGCGACGACGGGTCGTGATCACGGGATGCCGGGTCGAGGAAACCTGCGGAAGAAGCAGGATGCGTGCCCGGTGAGAGGCGTGACGTCCATACCCAGGTGATTGGACGGCAAGCAGTTGGCCTACGCCCCGCCTACGAGTGTTGCGCTCCCGCCACCACACCCGCGCTCAGAAGAGAACCACGGCGGTGAAGGTGACCGGGGAGCCCGACGCGCCGCCCACATTGGCCGTGACCCGCTGGAGGCCGATGCCCGCGCCCAGTGTCCAAGTGACGCTGGAGGTGCCGTCGGCCGTGGTGGCCACCTGATCCGCGCTCACCTGGCCTCCACCAGCCACGACGCTCCAAGCCACTTCGGCGCCGGCAACCGGGTTGCCGAATCGGTCGAGCACCATCACGACGAGCGGCTCCGGCAGCGTCTGGTTTGGCTGGCCGGGCTGTCCGGTGTGGCTCACCGGCCGGATGGTGTCGGGGGTGCCGGCCACGGCCGCGGCCTGGAGTGGCACCGGCGGCGGCGCGTCGGCCAAGGCCAGAACGCGTGCCTCCGCGGTGTAGACGCCCGGAGCGGTCCCTAGCACCCACTTGGTGACGGCCTCGCCCCTGGAGTCGGTGACAGCGGTGTCCGGATCGAAGCTGGCCGCCTGGCCCTCCGCGGGCGCGAACTCCACCTGCCGGTTGGCGATCGGCTGCCCGGCGTCGGTGCGGACCAGCACGACGACCGGGTTCGGGAGCGGCTGCCCGACCGTTCCCTGCTGGCCGTTGCCCTCGACGACCGCGAGCGCGAGTCCAGCCCCGGTGGCCTCGGGCAGCGTGAGGTCGCCGCCGCAGCCCCACAGCGGGAGCGCGAGCGCCGTGGCCAGACCGACAACGCGAGCGAACTCTCTCATGGCGCCACCTGCGATGTGGAATTCGGGGTCCAAAACAATACGAAGTCAGCCCCCGGACTGGAAGAGGACGCCGAGTCCGAAGTTGAGCAGCCGCTCACGGTAGCCGGCTCCGTCGCGGCCGGTGTAGCGGTGCTCGACCAGGTCCAGGGCCGGATTGAGGTACAGCCGCCGGCCCACCCGGATCTCCCAGCCGGCGCCGAGAAGGCCGGCGAAGCCGGTGTCGCCCACGCCGAAGCCGGGGTCGAAGCTCACCTCGTTCCGGCCCAGGCCGAGTCCGCCCTTGAGATAGAGGCCGGTAGCGGGCGCGGGATAGAACTGAGTGATGAAGAGTACGCTAGTGAGCGATTCGGTGCGGCGGCCCTGGTCGTTGATCCAGCCGAGCACTTCCCCGCCGAGCCGGAGATAGCGGCTGGGCGTGCCACCGAGCCGGAGCGACACGGTGGGCTTGTAGAGATCGCCGCTGTAGCCGGCGCCGTCTCGGAGGTCGAACGCCTCGCCGCCCGCGCCCACGCCGAGCGCGCCCCAGAAGCCGTGCCGTTCCGAGCTCCGCACCTCGACCAGGCCAGGGGGCGCCTCCTGCGCGCCGGCCAGGCCTCCGAGGAGCAGCATCGCGGCAGCCGCGGCGGTCAGGCCGCGCCGTAGGGTCCGCATGTTCTGCCTCGCCGTGGTTAAGTTGCGGTCGCCCGTGAATGTAGCTCCCCCGCCCCGCGCAAGAGCCGGACCGCGCCGAGCTCCCCCTTGGGCTCGGCCGGGCGCTCCGACCGTCCTCTATGCTGAACAGCGATGTCACCGACCGCACGCCGCCTGCTGATCTTCGTCATGCTGCTGGTCGCCGCCGGATTCGCCCGGCTCGGCGTCTGGCAGCTCGACCGATTGCACCAGCGTCGCGCGGCGAACGCAGCCACGATGGCCGGTCGCCTCGCACCCGCGGTCGCCCTCACCGCGGCCACGCAGCACCCGGAGTCGCTGGGGCAGCGCCGCGTGGTGGCCCGCGGGCGCTACGACCAGGGGCGGGACATCGTCCTCAGGGGCAACGTGCTGGAGGGGACACCGGGAGTGCTGATCGTGACCCCGCTGCTGCTGGGTGACAGGGGGCCGGCGGTGCTGGTCGAACGCGGCTTCGTTCCGTCGCCGGACGCCGTCACGGTGGACCTCGAGGAGCTGCAGGAGCCGGGCGAGATGGTGGTGCGCGGGGTGGCGCTGCCGGTCCCGCAGGCGGGCGGGGCGCCGATCGAGCACGCCGGACGCACCACCTGGCGCCGGCTCGACCTGGCGGCCCTTCGCGAACGGCTGCCGTACGACGTGCTGCCGGTCTACATCCAGCAGAGCCCGGACAGCGCGCTGCCGTCGTTTCCCCGCCGCTTGGCTCCGGCGCCGATCGACGAGGGGCCGCATCTGAACTACGCGATCCAGTGGTTTTTCTTCGCGGCGATGGTGGCGGGGTTCGCGGTGCTGGTGGTGGGTCGGGGCGCGGGGAGTGGCGCGCGTGAGGCTCCGCTCTGATCAGGTCTTCGGGGGGCCGTCCAGCTCATCGATGGTGCGGGTCGAGGGCTGGCGCTCGCGCTGCAGACGGGCGGCGGTAGCCTCGGCCTGGTGCATCACGCGGAGCAGGTTCCCGCCCGCAAGCTTCTTCAGATCGGTATCGCTCCAGCCGCGCCGGATGAGCTCGGCGAAGAGGAACGGAAACCGGGAGACGTCCTCCAGCCCGACCGGCACGTGCTCGATGCCGTCGAAGTCGCTCCCGATCCCGACGTGGTCCACCCCCGCCACCTCACGCACGTGCTCGATATGATCGGCCACCTGGGCCAGCGTGGCGCTGGGGGCGGCATGGCCGGCCTCCCAGGAGTCGTGCTGCCGCCGGCGCTCGGCGCTGTCGGGGACGGTGGCCTTGAGCTGCTTCCACACGCTGTCGCTCTGCTGCTCCCACGCCATGAACTCGGTGGACACGAACTGCGGCACGAACGTCAGCATCACCACGCCGCCGTTCTTCGGCAGCCGGGCGAGAATCGAGTCCGGCACGTTCCGGGGATGGTCCACCAGCGCGCGCGCGCCGGAGTGGGAGAAGATGACCGGCGCGTCGGTCGCGTCGAGCGCGTCGCTCATCGTGCCCGGCGAGACGTGCGCCAGATCCACCAGCATCCCCAGCCGGTTCATCTCGTGCACCACCTCGCGGCCGAAGGGGGTGAGGCCGCCGTGCCGCGCGCTGTCGAGCGCCGCGTCGGCCCAGTCGGTGGTGACGTTGTGGGTGAGCGTCATGTAACGCGCCCCAAGGGCGTAGTAGGACCGGAGCGCGCCGAGCGAATTCTCGATGACGTGCCCGCCCTCCATGCCCAGCAGCGACGCGAGCCGGCCCCGCTTCGCGTCGCGTTCGATGTCGTCCGCCGTGAGCGCGAGCGAGAGCCGGTCGGGGTAGCGCGCGATCATTCGCCGGGCGATGTCGAACTCCTCCAGCTGCACCCGCGCGTAGCCGCTGTCCTTCATCTCGCCGTCGACGTAGATCGACCAGAACTGGGCCCCGACCTGTCCCTGCTTCAGCCGTTCGAGATCGGTCATCCCGGGCGTCCGCTCCCGGAGATCGTACGCGGCGACGTCGCGCGGTGCGCGCTCGGCGGTGCGGATCGCCCAGGGGAGATCGTTGTGGCCGTCGATCAGCGGGGTGGACCGGAGCAGCGCGCGCGCGTGCTCGAGCGCGGCATCGGGCGTCTGCGCCGTGGCGGGAGCGGCCATGAGGATCGCGAGGGTGACGGGAGAGAGAGGAATCGCGCAGCCGCGAAGGAGCCGTGGAATCACAGATCGCCGCCGGGTCGAGCCGGCCGCGCCACGGCGCCGCCAAGCTGCACCAGCTCGGGGCGGACGATGAACTCGGGACAGATCGTGCGGTCGTACTCGTAGGGGCCGCCGGTCTCCGCGTCGGTCCAGGGGAAACCGCGGCAGACCGCGGGATAGTACGCCTGCGCGTGGATGGTGCACACGTTGTCCCTGAGGAATACGCAGCGGCGGCCACGCACCCGCGTGCGCCACTCGCCCCAGCGGGTCCGGTAGACCATTCCGTCGCCGTGCGCGCGCGCGATCGCGGCGGCCTCGTCGTCACTCAGGGTGACACCGTAGGCGCAGCAGGACGACAGGTGGGGACAGGGGTAGCACGGAAGCGATGGCAAATCGTGCATGCGCCAAAGCTAGCGGCTCACGTACGTGCGCGGGAGGCCAGGGCTCCGCGAATTGCGACGGCGGCCAATTGACATGTCTGCAGCGTGAGGCAAGTTCGGTGCATGAACCCGACAATTGGCCGCCGTCGCGGCATCGCCCGCGCGCGTGCTGGCGCTACGATGCTCCTCACCACCCTCCTGATCCCCGCCGCCGTCCCCGCCCAGACCCGGCCGGCCGCGCCACTCGCCCCCGCGGCGACGCTGGCGGCCGGCCGGCCGCTTCCCGGGCCCGTCTACGAGATCCCGGAGTTCACCCGCGCGGTCGAGCGCGGCACGCGCACGCGCAGCGGGCGTCCCGGCGCCACGAACTGGGTGCAGCACGCGCGCTACCGCATCGAGGCGCGGCTGGACCCGTCCGAGCGCCGCGTCACGGGCCGGGAAGAGGTGGTCTACCTGAACCATTCGCCGGACACGTTGCGCCAACTGGCCGTGCACCTGCGGCAGAACGCGTTCGCCGCGGGGAATCCGCGCCGCCAATCGGCGCCGATCACGGGCGGCATGCGGCTCGACCGTGTGGCGGTCGGCGGACGCGTGCTCGCGCCGCCCGATACAGGCGTGGCGGCCGTGCCGATCACCGACATGGCGCGGCGAGACCGCGCCGCGGGCGGCGATTACATGGTCGACGGCACCGTCGCCTGGATTCCGCTGTCCACGCCTGTTCTGCCGGGCGACAGCGTGGCGCTGGACGTCACCTGGTCCTACACGCCCCCACCGGCTCCATCCGACGGACGCCAGGGCCGCGAAGACGACGTCTACTTCATGGGCTACTGGTACCCGCAAGTGGCAGTCTACGACGACGTGAACGGCTGGGTCGCCGACCCGTACCTGCTCGAAGCCGAGTTCTACATGGACCCGGGCGACTACGACGTGCGCGTCACCGTGCCCCATGGCTGGGTGGTGGGCGCGACCGGACGGCTGGTCAACGCGACCGAGGTCCTGTCGCCGGGAGCGCGGGCGCGGCTGGCCGAGGCGCGGCGCGCCGGCACCGTGGTCCACGTGCTCGAGCCCGGGTCAGCGGCCGCCGCGGGCTTTGCCGATACCGGGCCCACCGCCACGTGGCACTTCCTCGCCCGGAACGTGCGCGACTTTGCCTGGGGCACGAGCGACGAGTACGCGTGGGACGCGACGCGGGCACTGGTCGGCGACCGCCGAGCCGCGCGTGACACCGTCGACATCAACAGCTTCTACCGCCCCACCGCGCCGGCGGCCGCGTGGGCGCGCGGCGGCGCCCGGTTCACGCGCGACGCCATCGAGCAGCTTTCCGCCTACCTGTGGCCGTATCCCTGGCCCAGCATGACCTCGATGGAGGGTGTGCTGAACAGCGGTGGAATGGAGTACCCGATGATGACCCTCATGCAGCCGTTCGCGGACACCCTCTCGCTCGCGGGCGACCTGATGCACGAGACCGGGCACATGTGGTTTCCGATGCAGGTCGGCTCGAACGAGGAGCGGTACCCGTGGATGGACGAGGGCTTCACTCAGTTCGACGTCGCGCAGGCGATGCGCGTGCTGTACGGCGAACCGCGCGCCGGCGGCCGGCCGACCGACTCGGAGCCGGGGCAGCGGCAGCTCTACCTCGAGGCCGCCCGCGGCGGCCACGACCAGACGCTGATGTGGCCCGGCGACCTGTACCCGGCCAACCTCTACTTCATCATGTTCTACGACAAGACCGCGCAGGCGCTGGTCGCGCTGCGGGGGATCCTCGGCGAGGAGACGTTCCACCGGGCCTTCCGGGAATACGGCCGCCGCTGGAGCGGGCGGCACCCGTATCCGGCGGATTTCTTCAACACCATGGGCGCCGTGGCCGGTCGCGACCTGGGCTGGTTTTGGCAGACGTGGTTCTACGAGGCGTGGCCGCTGGACCAGGCCGTCGGCCCGGTCACCATCTCGGGCGACTCGACCGCGATCACCGTCGAGGACCGCGGCCTCGCGCCGATGCCCGTTCGGCTGGCGATCACGCGTGCGGACGGACAGGTCCAGCGACTGGAGCTGCCCGTCGCCGTGTGGCTGACCGGTGCGCGCAGGATCACCGTCCGGGTAGCGGCGCAGCCGGCCGTCGCGCGAGTCGAGATCGACCCGGAGGGCGAGTTTCCGGACGTTGACCGCGACAATCAGGTGTGGAGCGGCGGGAGATAGCAGGCCGGTCAGTCCGGCGACACCAACACGCTAACGATCTCGTGCGGGCCGGCGGCGAACGGGATGACGCGGCCGCCGTCCTCGAGCCGGAGCTCGCCAAGGCGTGTCTCGTCCGCGCGCACGCGCGCGGCGCGGGCTGCGGGCCGGCCCAGTCGCCAGCGCCCCTCGGCGGCCGCCGCGCGCGCGTTGTAGCACCGCAGGACGAGCGCATCGCCGTCCTCCGCCGGCTTTATGGACGAGAAGACCAGGCCCGCACCTTCCAGCCGGATGCCGGATGCGGCGGCCCGGAGCGGCGTGGCCTGGCGGAGCCAAGCCGCCACCGGCGGCAGGAACACGTCCTCCCACAGCTCTGGCAGCACGGTCCCGGCGGCGAGAGCCGGGCCCGTCACCGGCGCGACCGCGAACTGAAGCCGATCGGCCCCGAGGCACTGCGCCCCGGGCGTGGGCGTGGGCCACCCCGCATGCCCCGGCCGGGTGGGAAGATCGGCGCGCGAGAGCTGGCCGACGGCGCGGAGTACGGTCATGCGCAGATCGCCGGCAGCCGTGAGCTCGTACTCGAAGAACCCGGGTGCCAGGAGCGCGAGGCCACGGCTCCGCTCCGCGACGGCCACGAAGCGCTGCGCTGGTGCCGTCTTCACCGGTGTCTCGAGCGGAGTGCCTGTGCCACCCGGCGCTGTCGCGGGCCGCTCCCCGGCGCCGAACGCACCACCGGCCACGGCCGGAGCGCCCGCCACGCCGCTCGGCAGCCGGAGTACCAGCCGGTGGTCGGTGGCCTGATTGTCATACTCGAGCGTGCAGCGGAGCGCCGGACTGCCCGCGTGCATGGTGAGCACGAGCCGAACCTCCACTCGCCCCCGTGCGCAGACGACGGCACCCATCACCTCGAGCGCGCCGACCAGCGGTCCGGCCGCGAGGGGGCGCACCCGCACGGGGCCGCGCATCCGCCGGACCCGGTCCCGCGCCGGCGGCGCGAAAGTGTAGGTGTCACCCACGTCGCCGGAGGACTCGAGGCGGAGCAGCGCGGGATAGAGCATGCGGGTGCGCAGATCGGACAGGGTCACGCTGCCGTCCCGGCCCACGAGGATGGCGATGAGACCGTTGTCCAGGCTCCGTGCGGCCGCGCGGACGCCGCTCTCCAAGCCGGGTCGTGCGTCCCGCGCCGGCTCCAGTACGCCAAGGCCGAAGCCTGCGAGCGCGGGCGCGCGAAACGCCACCCGGCGCACGTCTACCTCGTCCTGGTCGGGGTAGTGGTGCGGCGCATCGAGCCGCTCGTGTGCCGTGCTACCGCCGAGCGGCTGGAGCGGGATCCGGCCCTCCGCGCTCATGAGCGAGGCCGGCCGCGCGCCCGCTCCCACCAGCGGCAGCCGCGTGCCGGGCGGACCGACGAGCACGTCCCGCCGGAACCAGGTCAGATCGGCCACGACGACCGTGCCGGCCCGGGGCCGCGGCACGGGGTTCCACAGCACGAGACGCGGCGCCGTCCGCCCCGGATCGTCCCGCGCGAGGTCCGGATCATGGCCGGCGAGCGCTTCGAGGCTCCCCCGCGCCACCTCGCGCGCGACCTGCTCCGCGTCTTCGGTGCGTGCGAGAACCCGCCGCGCCACCGCATCCGAGGTGCACCCCGAGATCGAGTCATGGAACTGCGAGCGCACCAGCATCCGCCAGGCATCCTGCAGGACGGGACGGCGGTCGCCCCGGCCGGCGGCGAGCGCCAGGGCCGCGAGCGGCTCGGCGATCCGCTCGAGCCAGAGCTCCGCCCGGGCGTGGGCGCGCTTGAGGGGCGCGCGGGTGGCGTGCACGCCCTGGAGCGTCCAGGTGTAGCCGTGGGTGCGGAGCTCGCCCCGGAGCTCGGGCAACGCACCGGCTTCGGCCGCGGCCGCGTGGAAGTACTCGTCGAGCCGGGAGACCCTGACGTCGGCCTCGGGCTCGAGTCGCGCGAGCAGCTCCCGCACGCGCGCCACGGCGGGCGCGGCGTGGTGATCCGCGCCGACCGGCACCGCAATGTGGGACGTCGCGGCGCGGCGCGTGAGCGCGGGACGGAGGTGGGCCCAGGCCTCCACCAGGCGCCGCGGCTCGACCACCAGGCCGGAGCCGGCCTCGTACCCCTCGGGCGGCAGATGGTGCAGCAGCACCGGCCGGCCGTCGAGGGCGTGCCAGCGGTAGAGGTCGCCGTGCTGGTCCGGGTCGCCGCCGAGCCCGCGCCAGGCGACGCCGAACCGGATGCCGAACTCCGCAGCCAGCGCCGGCCATGCGGCGGGATGGCCGAATGCATCGGGCGAGTAGAGCACGTCGCTCCGCCCGCCGAGCCGGCGCGCGTCGGCGGCGCCGAGGAGGAGGTTCCGAAGCAGCGATTCCCCCGAGGGAACGAACTCGTCCGCCAGCACGTACCAGGGCCCCACCTGCAGGCGCCCCGCGCGGACGAGCGTGGCCACGCGCCCGCGGCGCTCCGGCCGGATGCGGAGATAGTCCTCGAGCAGGACCGTCTGCCCGTCCAGCAGGAAGCTGCGGAACTCCGGCGACGCGTCGAGCTGGTCGAGCAGGTCGTCGAGGGCAGGAACGAGTCGCGCCGCGAACGCGGCGCGCGTGAGGTACCACTCCCGGTCCCAGTGGGTGTGCGGGATCAGATGAAAGGTGAGGCCCGGCACCGCCTCGCGCCTCAGTAGTCCGAGGTGCGAAAGGCCCAGAAGGCGATCCGAAGCGCTACCAGCGCGAAGAGCGCATAGCCGAGCGCATGCCAGTTCAGCCCGGCCGCCCAGGTTTCCGCGTCGGTGGCGAAGGTTCGGAACGAGGTGCTGGCGAGCAGGAGCGCGTATTCGACCATGGCGCTCTAATCTAACCGCCGGGTCGAACGGCGGAACGCGTCGGGATCCAGCAGCCCGGCGATCGACGTTCCGGGCACCTCCATGGTGCCGTCGGCGGCCATGCGAAGCTCGATGACATCCACGCCGGGGCCGAACCAGCGGGTGCTGGGCTCCAGGTCGGACGGGTAAACGAAGCCCGGAAGCGCCGCGGCCGCCAACGCCGCCTGCGAGCCAAGGCCGGACTCGGGCATGGTCCCCGCCCAGAGCTCCGCGCCATAGTCGCGCGCGATGCCGAAAACGCGGCAGACCTCGGTGAGACCGCCCATCCGATGCACCTTCACGTTCCAGACGCGTGGGCCTTCGAGCTCGGCGAGCTGCCGCGCCCAGCGGGCGCCGTGCAGGGTCTCGTCCACGCACACCGGGGTGCGGAGCACACGTGAGAGGGTCACGTGGCCCACGAGATCGTCCGGCGGGAGCGGCTGCTCGAAGTAGAGGAGCTCGGCCTCGTCGAGCGCGCGGAGACTCCGCTCGTGGAGCGGCCATTCGTAGCCGCCGTTGGCGTCGACGGTCAGGGGAATGCCCGTCCCACGGAGCACCTCGCGCGCCGCGCGCACGGGGTCCACGTCCCACTCCGGCGCCACCTTGATCTTCACCCGGCGGTAGCCACGGCCCAGCGCCTGGGTGATCCAGCGCTGCAGCGTGCCCACGGAGCGGTCCTGGGGAATGCCAAGCGCCACGCCGCACACGATGCGCCGGGCGGGCGCGACGCCCAGCCGGCCGGCGAGGAGCGCGGCGAGGCCGGTGCCGCGGCGGTGCGCCTCCAGGTCCCAGGCCGCGGTCTCGAGCGCCGCGCGGGCGAACGGGTTGCCGCGCACGCCGGCACGGAGGATCGCGTCCACGTCCTCCGGTCCGTCGATGTCGCGTCCGATCAGCCGCGGGATGAGCACCTGCTCGAGCAGCAGCCGGGCGGAGCCGAGGGTCTCCTCCGAGTAGAACGGGAGCTCGAACGGCGGCGACTCGCCGTAGCCCACGTGGCCCTCGCCGTCGTGGAGCACGACGACGAGCGAGCGGCGGACGATCATCGTGCCCCCCGAGATGATGAAGGGCTCGGCGAGAGGGAGGGAGAGCTCGTGAAGCTCGATGTGGCTGAGGTGCATGAGGTGCCTGAGGGTTGAGACGCGTGTCCGATCCGCCCGGGGCAGCGGCTCCGCTACGTCATGCCGGTGCCTCGTCGGGCTTCGCGCCCGGCGCACTCATGCCGCACAGATCGAGAAACCGCAGCTCCCCGCCGCGCCGGTGCAGCACACCGGCGGCTTCCAGCTCGAGTATGCCGGCCACGAGCCCGTCGACCGGGTGAAACAGCAGCGCGTGCAGCGCGCGCTGAGTGCGGGAGCCCGCCGTGGCGGGGTACTCCCGCAGCGGGAGCTGAAGGAAGGTGTGCAGCTCCACGCTCTCGCAACCCGCGCGAGCGTAGTCCAGCACCACGCGGCCCGAGCAGACGTTGCCGGTGCCGACGAGCGGCCTCCGGGGTCCGGCCGATGCGGGCTCCGCCCGGGCCGCCCGGAGCACCCGCAGATTCCGCGCGCTCAGGTCCCAGCCGCCGTACGCCACCTCCGCCGCCGGATCCCACAGTCGGTTGAAGCAGACGAGCGCGTCCACGCCCGCCGTGGCCGCCATCATCTCGCGCTGGAACCCGTCATCGAAGCGCGCGTTCATCAGCTTGACCGCGAGGCGAAGCGGCGTCGCCCCGGCGGCCGAGCGGATTTCACGAGGGACTTCGCGCAGCCAGCGGAGGATCCGCGCGCGCTCGTCGGCCAGCGGGTCGCCGGCGAGGGTGGGCGAGAAGTCCTTTTCGAGGGGAAGCTCGCCGTCCCCCCACGCCTCCGCCAACCGCCGGGTGGTGTGCTGATACTCGGACGCGCGAAACGGCTCGTCGAGGCGCGGCAGGTGGTACTTCACCGAGGGGACGGCGAGCAGCTCGCCGCTCCGCGTGAGATCGCCGGCCGCGCGCACCAGCGCGAGATAGTCGTCGAACGGCCGGTCCCATCCCCTGCCCTTCCAGGTGACGGTCCAGCCGTCCCGGCCGTCGGCGGCGCGCCGCCGGCCGACCCGCATTCTGGCCTCGTGAACGGCCCACGCGCCCATCGAGCGCGTGCCCGCCGTGTCCTCGGCGATCACCGTCTTGAGCACCACGAAGGCGAGGCCCGCCTCGCGGTCCGCGTCGAGCTGGTCGGTGTTGAGCGAGAGCTGGCCGGAGCCCTTGCCGATGGGGTGCGGTAAGGGGTGGCCCAAGTAGCGCGCGGTCAGGTCGATCCCGTACGCCTCGCGCACGTACGCGGCCGCGTCGCGGGGGAACGCGCGGCCGAACCGCTCGAAGTCACCCGCCAGCCGAGCGTGCATCGCGCACCGCGCGCTCCACCGCGAGGCGCTCCTCGGACGGGAGCGGCGGGCCCCAGGGATCGTCGCACGCCTCGGCGGGAATGGCACCGTCAGCGGCGGCGGCCCAGAGCATCCGGCGGACGTAGCCCTCCATCGGCGGGATGAACGTGGCTTCGGCCAGACGGTCGCACAGCGTCGACAAGCGGTGGAACCTCGCCCAATCGGACTGGGCACAAGCGCGGAGCAGCCCGGCCTGTAGGTCCGGGAGCGCCGCGCCCATGCCGACGAGCGCCGACCGCGCGCCGGCCATGATCGAATAGCCGAAGAACCGGTCCTCGCCGGTGATGAGCAGCTTGTCGGGATGCGAGCGCAGAATGGCGGCGAGCCGCTGAAACGTCATCACGGAATCGAGGGTCGCCACCTTGATCCCGGCGACTTCCGGCAGGTCGAGGATCCGGTGCAGCGTCGCGTCGTCGTACGCCACACCGCCCGCCGCCTCGTACAGCCAGAACGCGATCACCGGCAGCTCCCGGCCGAGCCGGGCGTGGTAGGCCACCGGATCGTTTCGCTCGGGAAAGGCGAGGAGGGCATCCGCCCGGCCCCGGCGAGCCTCGATGGCCATCGTGATGTCGCGCGCGCCGGCGACGAGTACCCGATCCGGGAGCGCCTCGCGCCAGCTGTCGAGCACCAGGCGTCGCTGCTCGGCGGAGAGGTGCGGGCCCCGCCCGCTGTGGGACCAGACGGCCACGCCGGCCACCGGGTGCTCGGCCATCCAGCGTGCGTAGCCGCGCTGGGCACTCTCGTCGAGGACGGTGCCGCGGAACGGAACGGGCGCCGCCGGCACGAGGCCCCAGGCGAGGCGCTCCACGAGCGACGCGCGGTCGATCATCGGGCGGAGCCGCGCTGCCGGTCGCGCAGGTAGCGCTGCTCGTCGAGCACGACCCGGAGCGGCACCCCGGCCAGCAGCCTTAGGGCCACGTCCCGACCCGCCACGCGGACGACGGTGCCGAGCACCCGCAGCTCGCCGCCGCGCCGAAGGCGAATGGTGCCGTCCACCTCGTCGCCCACCGACGGGGACTCGCCGGGCACGGCCCAGTAGCGCAGGCCGGACTCGCAGAGGTCGATCACCTCGCGCTCCATCCCATTGCCGACGAAAGTCGGACTTGTGCCCGCGGGATACACGACGCGGTAATGCTCGCGCTCGAACTCGAACGTCGTCATGTCTGGCAGAGGGTGCGCACGTTGCCGCTCTCGATGGCGGTCCGGCCGGCGGCGGAGATGTCGAGCAGGTCGAGCTTCGCGCCGGCATTCTCGGGAAGCCGGAGCGGCTGGCCGGTGCCGAGCACGAAGCGGGAGGCACCGATGGTACCGAGCAGCGTCTGCAGGTGGTCCTCGGGCGGGCCCCAGATCCAGCAGATGTCCCACCAGATCCGCTCAGCCTCTCCGGGCGTGGAGCCGAAGTGCACCTCCTCGATGAACGGCCGGTCGGCGTGGGTCACCAGCAGCCGCACGCGCGGGTGGCTCCGGACGAGGGCGCGCACCGCGGCCGCCGGCAGCTCGGGCGCGTGGTCGTTGGGGTGCCGCTGGCGGCCGTCCTCGAGACGCACGGCGAGCACCAGCGGCAGGCCCGCCTCGCCACACGCCGCGGCGAGCGCGCGCATCGCCGCGCCCGCCGGGTCGATGCCGTAGAAGGTCGGATCGGCGCGAACGGCGGGCGCGCCGGCGTCGGCCGCGAGCCGGACGGCGTCCCGCCACCCGGCGAGTTCGGGATGCACGGAGGGCACGGGCCGCAGCCGGTCGTGCCGCGCGGCGGTCTCGAGCAGCCAGGCGTTGCCCTCGGCAGGATCGCGCCAGAAGAGGCCGGGCAGATGAGTCACCCATGCCTCGTCGATGCCGAGCCGGTCCATGGCGCCGAGGACTCCCTCGGGGCTGGTGCCCGGGACCCGCCGGTAGGGGTACGAGCCGACGAAGGCGTTGACGTCGATGCGCATCAGTCGGACGGGAAGGCACCGGGAGGAAAGATCCCGGCCGCGTTTCGCCAGCGCACCTGCTCGAGCTCGGGGGCGGAGAGCAGGTGCTCGAGATAGCGGAGCTTGGCCCAGCCGGTCTCGATCGTGAGGTCGCATCCCCAGAGCAGCCGGCCGACACCGACGGCGTCGACGCAGGCCTCGAGCATGCCGCCGTCCACGCCGCTGCCCGAGAGGTCCACGTAGACGTTCGGCAGCGGGCGGACGATCGGCAGGGAGTGCAGCCAGTCGCCGCCGCCGCCGATGTGGGCCAGCAGGAAGCGCACGTCCGGGTGGCGCTCGGCGAGGGCGCCGAGCTCGCCGGCATCGGACGCCTCCTGCCCCGGCCAGTCCCGGCGGCGGCGCTGCCAGACGTGGTGCAGGATCGGGACGCCGCGTCTGGCGGCGAGCCGGCAGACGGGATCGAGCAGCGGATCGTCGGCGCGGCGGCTGGCGGCGAGCTTGATGCCGATCATCCCCGCGTCGAGGCAACGCTCGACCTCGGCGAGCGCCGCGTCGGTGTAGTTCGGATTGACGGCGACGTAGCCTCGGACCCGCGCCGGGTGGCGGCGCTGCAGCTCGAGCAGCCAGTCGTTGGCGTAGCGCAGATCGGCGGGAGACGGAAAGTAGGTGGGCGACGAGGCGCCCCAACTGCCGAGGATCGAGGCCACGTGGATGGTAATCCCGACGCGCTCACCCGCCCGCAGCCGGCTGGCGTTCCGAGCCTGCCAGTCGGCGCGCGGCGTGCGGTCGTGGAGGAAGTGCGCGTGGACGTCGATCAGCACCCGAGACTACCTCTCCGCCTCGCCGCCCAGCTCCTCCTCTTCGGCGGTCTCGGTGTCGCCACCCATGCCGACATCGTCGGCATCTGCCGGCTCGAGCGTCAGGTCGGTCTCGCGATTGACGTCTTCCACCAGCTCGCCATCTTCGTCGTCGACGTCGTCGGTGTCGTCGATCGTGGGTTTTCTCGGGGACATGCGGCCCTCCTCGCCTCGTGTATGCGTGCACCTGCCGCCGAGCGCCGGGGTGCGCTCCGGATCGTACGGCAGCATGAGCGCAATCTAACGCGAGTCACACGGCGGTGAGCCTACCGAACGATCGCGCGCAGCGACTCATCCAGCACGCCGACCGCACGGTCGATCACCGCCTCGTCGTGCGCCAGCGAGACGAAGTTGTACGCCGACCGCTTGAACAGCACGCCCCTCCGCGCCGTCTCCACCGCGAGTGCCGCTCCCGTGGGCGGCTGGTGAAACTCGAAGCAGCACATCTCCGGCAGCCCGGCGGCCCGGCGCACGACTCCGGGGTACCGCGCCGCAAGCTCGCCCAGACCGCCCAGGAGTCGCGTGCCGAGTTCCCCGAGCCGGGCGGGCACGCCCTGCTCCACCATGATGCGCAGCGTGGCCCGGGCCGCCGCCAGCGACACCCATTCGGTGGCGAGCGTCGAGGAGATCCAGGTCCGCGACACCGCGGCCATGATGTCGCGGCGGCCAGCGACCGCGGCGAGCGGGAAGCCGTTGGCGATCGCCTTGGCCATCACCACCAGGTCCGGACGGTAGCCGAACCGCTCCGCGCCGCCGCCCAGTGCCAGGCGGCCGATCGTCTTGATCTCGTCCGCGATGAGGATCGCCCCGCTCCGGGTGGTCTCCTCTCGGAGCACCGCGAGCCACTCGGGGTCCGGGGGCGCGAGGATGACCGGCTCGAACACCACCGCCGCGAGGGTGCTGCCCGCCTGGCGAATGCGCTCGCGGGTTCGCTCGGGATCTTTGAACGGCAGCTCGGCGTAGAGCGCCCGCGTGGACGCCGGAACGCCGGACGCGTCCGGGCCCTGCGACCAGTCGAGCCAGCCATGATAGCCGCAGCCCAGCACGGCATCCCGGCCGGTTACCGTGCGCGCCAGACGCACCGCGGCGGCCATCGCCTCCGCGCCGGTCTTGAGGAACCGCACCTGCTCGACCCACGGGATCAGCGCGCGAAGCTGCTCCGCCAGCTCCTCCTCCAGCACCGGCGGCAGGGGCCCGACGACGCCGGCTCCGACTGCGCGCACCGCGGCCTCGGTGACTGCCGGGTGCGCGTACCCCAGCGCTACCGCGCCGAGCGCCATGATGAAGTCCACGTACTCGCGGCCGTCGGCGTCCCACACCCGGCAGCCAGACGAGCGGACCATCGCGCGCGGCACGCCGGCCACCGCCCCGCCGAACAGCGCCTCCGGCCGCTTGCTGCCGGTGGACGTGATGCCCGCAACGGCCCCGTTCACTCGAGCTCCAGCAGGCCGAAGCTTTCCGCCGGCTGGCGATCCCCGCGGAGATACACCCAACCGCCCCCGCCGCTCCAGACGAGCTGCCCCGCGCGGCGGAGACGCCCCGGGCGCATCTCGTTCACCAGGGCGTCGAAGCCGAGCACGTCGCCTCCGCGCGAATTCCACTCGGGTGGCGCGATGCGGAGGGTCACGGCGTACCCCGTTTCGGTGCGCCGCCAGGCTCCGGTCACCATGTCGGGCGTGCCGGCGCTCCCCGGCGGGACGAGCACCCGGACCCCATTCGCCTCGTCGGAGAGGACGACGAGAAAACCGTAGACCGGCCCATCGGCCGCGGGCCGGAGATAGACCTGAAGCCCGTCGGCGTGGATCTCGTCCGGCTCGTTGTCGAGCTGGAGCGGCGGCGCGTCGCCGGGGCGGACGACGACCTCCGACTTCACCACGTCGGCGCCAAGGTAGAGACCCTCCTCGTCCCAATTGGCGAGCAGCGTGGCGGAGAGCTCATCCGGACCGGGGTACGGCTCCTCGCTGCGGCGGTACTGGTCCTCGTGGTCGAGGACCAGGGGCTCGCCGGCATCGAAGCCGTCGAGCGTGCCATCGAGCGGTGGCGCAGGCGAGACGTGAGGCGCGATCCCGGTGACCGGCGTTGGCCGCTCGAGGTCGATCAGCTTTCTCGGCGTGACCGGCGCGCGCCGGGCGCCGCCAAGGCGCACGGAGCCCGCGGCACCCCCCACCTCCCAGCCTTCAGCCGTGGCGAGGTGGCGGTCGGTGCCGGCCGCCGTGGCTACCAGAATCGCACCGCCCTCGATGGACACCGAGCGGACGGCGGGCGCGGCCCCGGCGGGCTCCAGCACGGAGACGATCCGGATCGCGCGGCCGCGCGAGCGGACGAGATAGAACGTGGCCCGGTCGGGCCGGTCCGGCCGGCCGGGGCCGCTCGCCCGCAGCAGCTCGCCCTCGAAGCGGAGATGGAGAGTGAGCATCGCGCCGCCCGGAGCGGTCGCACGCAGGCTGACGCCGCCGCCCGTGGCACCGGTAAAGCGCTCGGCCGCCTGCACGAACTCGCCGGCGATGCGGTCGGGGGTCCAGTTCCCCGGCGTGACGACCTCGACCGGGCCCGGCAGGTGCCAGGGCAGCTCGAGCATCTGGTCATCGGCCCCGTTGAACTCCACCACGTCGAGGAGGTACGGACCTGCCAGGAGCGTGCGGGTGAGCGCGCCATAGCGGCCGCGCGCCCAGCTCCAGCCCTCCTGGACGTCGAATGCGTCGCATTGCGCGTCGCCCGGCGCCTGGGAGCGGCCCTCGAGCCGCGGCGCGTTGTGCGCCAGGGTGGAGCGATACCAGAAGAGCTCGGGACTCACGTACGAACCGGTGCCGGGATCGGCGAGCCAGAGCTGCCCATCGGCGTAGAGCGTGAGGTGCAGGCGGTCGGGGTGGCCGTGGGCGCCGCCGAACCTGCCGCACTCGAGGCTCGCGTAGCGCGACCCGTCCCGCAGAATCGCGAGCCCCTGACCCTCGAGCAGCGTGGGCCCGGGCGACCACGGCGGCGCGGTCGCCGGCAGCTCGGGCGCCATTTCGAGGAGCGCCCACCAGGAGAGGCCGGCGCGCGTCCGAGGCAGCGCCGGCACGGGCTCTCCCGCTTCGTGGAGATATGAGTCGAACGTCTCGGCGCGCGGCGAGGGTGCGGCGTACAGCTCCCGGAGCCAGCTCCAGAGATCGGAGTCGGCGTCGCCCAGGCGGGCGAGGCCCACCTCCCAGAGCTCGAGGTACATCGGCTGCGCGAGCGACAGTCCAAAGCGCGAGTCCTTGCGGGCAGGGAACGTGTGGTCGGGGAGGGCGCTGATCGCGGGCGCGCGGAGCGCCGCGGCCAGGCGTGCGGCGAGCCGCTCGTCCTCGAGCAGCTCCACGCCGGCCTGCCGGGCCCACCCCATGCCGACGAGCTGCCCGCGCAGCGCGAACAGATGATAGTTCTCGCCTTCGTACCACATCCCGTCCTCGCCGAACCCCTGGACCAGGTGTGGGAGCATCCCGCTAGCCGCCTGGACCGCCCGGGCCATGAGCTCCTCGTCCTCGAACCACACGGCGATGGCGGCGAGCGCGGCGTTGTGCCAGGTCTGCCGGTTGGAGAAGCCTTCGTCGAACTCGCCGATGATGTTGGCCGCTTCCTCCGCGACCAGCCCTACGCCCTCGGCCACGTCATCCGCCAGGTGGCCGCTCTCGCGAAGCAGCAGGGCGGCCGCGACATAGTTGGTGACCCAGATGGACTCGAGGTAGGTCGAGAAGAACAGCCGGGCGGGACCGAGCACGTTGTCGCGATTGGGGAAGTCGGGATACGAGGCGGCGTAGGCCGAGAGTATCCGGGACGCCCCCTCGGCGGCGCCTCCGTGCCCCGTGAGCGCGGCGAGCGTTGCGAGCGTGGCGGCGCGCTCTCCGAGCCAGAGGTGCTGGAAGCGCGCCCAGGCCCGATCGTGCCGCTCGCCGGTGTAGGTGCGCCCGCAGCGCGGGCAGCGGTGATCGGAGGGGCTCGAGGGGTCGAACACGAGCGCCGCGCCGTCCCCGGCGCAGACGCCGCCGTCGGCCGAGAGCAGCGCCTTGGCCGAGGGGACGAGGGGAGTGCGCGCGAGGAGCGGCTCCGCCCGCTCCGCGAGGTGTCGGGCGAGCGCCGCGAGATCGGGCGAGACGCCCAGCAGCTCGCGCCGGGCTTCGAGCTCCGGCGCGCTCAGCACGCGCGCACCCCCGCCGCGGCCCAGCGCATGGGAAGGAGCGTCATTCCCATGGCGCGCACGGCCTCGATGGCGGGGCCGGGATCATCGGGACCGAGAAAGAACATCGAGCCGCCTGCGCCCGAGCCCGCGGCCTTGCCCCCGAGCGCGCCGCTCTCCCGCATGGCGTGTCCCAGCCCGGCCATGAGGGGCGTGCACATCCCGGGGTCCAACGCCTGCTGCTGCTGCCAGTTGGCATTCAGCAGCGCGCCGACGCGCGCGAGGTCGCCGGCGCGGAGCGCCTCGGCCATTCGCTCGGCGGTCGCGCGCAGGCCGTGCAGCGCCGTCGTGACCAGCCGGTCGCCCCGCTCGTACGCCTGCATCACCCGGCCGATGGTGGCGCCGGAGAAGCGGGAGGCACCGGTATAGACGACGAGCATGCGGCGCTCGAGCGCGGCGAGGAAGTCGGGGTCGAGGTCGAGCCGCGTGACCGACACCTCAGGGTCGCGGAAGCCGAGCTGCAGAAAGCCGCCGAACGCCGCGGTGAACTGGTCCTGGCGGCCGCCGGGAATCCCCGCCTCGAGACGTTCGAGCCGGAAGGCGAGGTCGGCGATCTCGCGGGCTCCGAGCGCGTCCCCGCGCGCCGTGGCGAGCGCGGCGACGAGCGCGACATCGAGCGCACCGGAGCTCCCGAGGCCGGAGCCGGGCGGGGCGTCGGACCGCGTCGTGACATCACAGCCCGCCAGCGGCAGGACGCGGAGCCCGGCGCGGAGCAGCGGAAGCGAGCCGTCGCCGGCGAGCGCGGCCCGATCCGGCAGCTCGGCGTGCTCGCCCAGGTCCTCCGCCGAGAGGCGAAAGCCGGCGCCGCCGGGCCGAACCTCCGCGTGCGCATAGAGACCGATCGCAGCGGACACCACCACGCCGCCCTCGCGGGCGGACCAGGGCGGCACGTCGGTCCAGCCGCCGGCGAAATCCAGCCGGAGCGGCGCCGCGGCGCGGAACGCCGGGCTCATCGCGCCACCCACCAGTCGTGTAGGGTCGGCAGCTCACCCCGCAGGTCCATCGTCACCCCGTGTACCCGCCGGTTCATCCCCTGCAGCCCTCGTGCGTGATAGAGAAAGACGACCGGCGTCGAGTCCGCAAACATCCGTTGCGCAGCCGCCGGGTCCCGCGGCGCGGCGATACCGGCGAGCGCCGCGAGCGGACCGAGATAGGCGAGGCCCGCGTCGCCGGTGATCCCGAGAACGGCGGCATCGAAGTCGTGTGCCGGACCGTAGACCCGCGCCAGAAAAGCCGACAGCTCGAGCTGACGAATCCTGACGTCGATACCCGCCGCCCGGAGCCGCGCCTGCACCATCTGCTCCAGCGGCGCCTCACCGCTCCCCACCGTCAGGAGCTCGAACCCGATCGGCGGCCCGGCGCTGTCCGCCGGTGCCGTGCGCGGCGCCACCGGAACATAGCCGGGGACCCCTGGAGGCACGGGACCATGCGCCGGCGTTCCGTAGCCGTAGAGATAGCCATCCACGATCTCCCGGCGGTCGATCGCCGCGTCGATCCGGCGCCGGGTCCCGAGATCGGTAAACGGCGCCCGCCGGGTGTTGAGCACGATGCCGTAGGTGAGGAGCAGCGGATAGCTCAGGATGGCGAGCGCCGGATCCCGCGCGACGAAGCTCGCGTGCGCCGGCTGGATTCCCGCGAAATCCAGCTCGCCGGCGGTGAGCGCGGCCAGCTTGGTAGCGGGCTCGTCCACGACCACCAGGATCAGCCGGTCGAGCCGCGGGGGGCCGCCGAGCGCGGCGGGAAAGTCGGGGTTGGCGGCAAACACCCAGCGGCGGTTGGGCTGGTGCGAGACGAACCTGAAGGGACCATTCCCCACCGGCTGCTCGTTCCAGGCCGCGCGGCGCAGCCGCTCGCGCGGCACCGTATCGAGCAGGTGCGCGGGGAGGATGGCGAGATCGGTCAGCACGTCGGGAACGCGGCCCGGCGGCGCGATGAAACGGAGCGTGACCGTGGAGTCGTTCACCGCCTGCACGCTCTCGAGCCCGGCGAGCTCGGCCGCCCGGGGGTAGCCCACGACCGGATCGCGCGCGGCATCGAGCGTCCAGCGGACATCGCGCGCGGTGGTGGCGACGCCGTCGTGCCAGCGCACGCCGCGCGCGAGCCGGAAGGTGAGCGCACGGCCGTCGGCCGACCAGCTCCACTCGCGCGCGAGGTACGGCTGCGGTACCAGCGCCGAATCGTAGCGGGCAAGCGTGGTGAACAGGACGTACCGCTGCACCTGGCGGGCGAGCGGATGGAGGGTGAGGAGCGGATTGATGCTCTGGAGATCGGCGCCGGAGGCGAAGAGGACGCTGGGGCCGCGCCGGGCCGCGGGGGGTTGGCAGCCGGCGAGGGCGCCGAGCGAGAGCGTCAGGGCGACGAGGCAGCGGGGCACGGCGAAAGGTATCTTGCAGCCCATGCTTCCGCTGGCTCGCCGCGCGCTCAGCGGCCTGGGCGTCGTGCTCGGGGTCGTGACGCTTATGTTCGCGCTCATCCGCCTCGCCCCGGGCGACCCCGCCCTGCTGCTGGTCGGTCCGGCCGCCACGGCCGAGCAGCTCGAGGCGCAGCGCCACGCGCTCGGGCTCGACCGGCCGGTCGCCGCGCAGTATGCCGCCTGGCTCGGCCGCTTCGCGCGCGGTGATTGGGGCACCAGCATCGCCACGGGCCGGCCGGTCCGGACGATGCTCGGCGCGGCGTGGCCCGCGACCGTGGAGCTGGTCGGGCTCTCGCTGGTGCTGAGCTACCTGATCGGGATCGCGGTGGGCGTGGTGCAGGCCGCGCGCGGGGGGCGGCTGGACACGGCGCTCTCGATCGCCAGCGTCACCCTGTTCGCGCTGCCGGGTTACTGGCTCGGTCTCATGCTGGTGATGGTCTTCACCTACCGATTTCGCCTGCTGCCGGCGTTCGGCGCTACGGGACTCGATGCCGATTTCCTTTCGCCCGCGGCCCGCGCGGCCGACCGGCTTCGGCACCTGGCGCTGCCGCTCGCCACGCTCACGCTGGTGGGCATCGGCGGGACGGCGCGGTTCGTCCGCGGGGCCATGCTCGACGTGGCGGGCGCGCCGTACGTGACCGTGGCACGCTCGAAGGGCCTGAGCCCGGCGCGGGTGACGCTCCGCCACGTGCTCCGGAACGCGCTCATCCCCGTGGTCACCCTGCTTGGCCTCTCCCTCCCCGCCCTGTTCTCCGGCGCCGTCTTCATCGAGGCGATCTTCGCCTGGCCCGGCGTGGGCCGCGTGCTGGTGGAGGGGGTGCAAGCGCGCGACTACCCGGTGGTCATGGCCGCCACGGCGGTGAGCGCGGTGCTCGTCGTGCTGGGGAACCTGCTGGCGGAAGCGCTGGTGAGCTGGGTGGATCCGCGCGCCCGATGAGAGGCGAGGCCCGGAGGCTCCTGGATGACCGCCGCGCACGTGCCGGCGCCGCCCTGCTGGCCCTCGCGGTGCTCGCGGCTCTGCTGGCACCGCTGCTCGCGGGCGACCCGATCGCGCAGCACGATATCGTGGCCACCCGGTTCCTGCCGCCGCTTGCCAGGGACCTGCAGGGGAGCTTGCACCTGCTCGGCACCGATCGGTTCGGCCGCGACGTGTGGGCGCGGCTGGTGTACGGCGCCCGGGTCTCGCTCGGCGTGGGTGCCCTGGCGACGGTGCTCTCGGTCGCCATCGGCATGGCGGTGGGCGCGGCAGCGGGCTACTGGCGCGGCTGGGTCGGGGTGACGCTGCTGGGCGTGACCGATTTCGCGCTCGCGCTGCCGCGTGTGGTGCTGCTCCTGCTGCTCGCCTCGCTCTGGCAGCCGAGCGCGGGACTCACGATCGTGGTGCTGGGGCTCACGGGGTGGATGACCATCGCGCGGCTGGTCCATGCGGAAGTGCGGGCGCTGAGCGCGCGGCCGTTCGTGGAGAGCGCGACGGGACTGGGCGCGCGCGACCTCCGCATCCTGCTGCACCACATCCTGCCGAACGCCCTCACGCCGGTGATCGTCGCCGCGGCGCTCGGGCTGGGCAACGCGATCCTGCTCGAGGCGGGGCTCTCGTTCCTCGGGCTCGGCGTGCAGCCGCCGACGCCGTCGTGGGGCAATCTCATCGCCTCGGGACGTGACACGCTGGTCAACGCACCGTGGGTGGCCACGGCACCCGGCGTGGCGCTGGTGCTGGTAGTCGTGGCGGCGACGCTGCTGGGCGACGCGGTGCGGGACCGGCTGGAGCCGGGGGGCTGAGGCCTACTTCCCCACCCACCGTTCCGTCCCCGCTACCTCGTCGATGCGGCGCTCGAGCATGGACAGGCGCTCGGGCGCATCGGCACAGCCGCGGTTGTGCTCGACGCGCTTGTGCCGTGAGCCGATGCGAACCTGAGTGACGATGGTAGGAAGATCGGTGACGTAGCGCGGGCAGCTCGGATCGCCCATGGCGTACCGGTCGGCGAAGGTGAAATACCCGGCTGCCTCGAGCTCCGCGAGGAGGCTGTCCACTCGAGCCGGCGGCACGGTGCCGAGGGACGTCCCGGTGTGCTTGACGAACCGGACGCCCTCGAATCGCACCACTCCGGACCCTTCCAGGGTAACGGTGTACACCGGGCACGTGCCGAAGCAGGGCCGCCGCTCGAGCGAGATGCGTGCCGAATCGGATGTACTGACCCGAGCGCGCGGGGCGCCCGGCTCGACATCGGCGGATGGCCGGCTGCAGCCGGCTGCGAGGGCCAGTGCGCCGAGCGCCGCGATGGCTTCCCTCATCGTGGCACCGCGACCCGGAACGATGGGCCGCCGACGCCGCTGGAGGGCTGAAGATCCAGATCGGCACCGTCGGTAGCCACTTCCACGGCGCCGCCCCGCGCGAATGAGAGGATCTCTCCGGTGCCCGGGTCACGGACCATCACCATCGGATGCCGCGCCGCGTCCCACCGAAGCGCCACCCGGTCCGGCGACACGCGCGTGGTGCGCACGTCGAGCGCAGGCCCGGCCACCGCGCCGGCGGCGGCACGCACGGAGACCATGGGACGGCCGGGGATAGCCAGGCGGAGGGCCTCGAGCCGGGCAGCCTGGGCCGGCGGCAGCGGGATCGCGAAGGCAAAGTGTTCCCCGCCGCGCGGATCGTCCGCCACCCGCTCGGCGGCGAAGCTCAGGTGGAACAGGGTTGAACCGTCGGCCGCGCTGCCCTCGACGCTGTACGGCCCACTGCCCCCGGGGAGCAGCGGCCGCGTGACCACTTGGAACGCCGGCTCCAGCACGGGCTGGCCGTCCTCGATGCGACCCCACACGAGCAGGCAGGGCTGCACGGACTGACCGACCGCTTCGGGCACATCGGCGCGGGCCGAACGCCACGCGAGCACCCCGGTGTAGGTGTAGTCGCTGATCCACTCGTTGCCGCAGTAGCCCATGATGTCGGTGGAGCTAGGCGGCTTGAGCGACTGCGCCGCGACATCGAACCCATAGACGCCGATGACTCCGCCGGGGTAGGGATAGTTCGGATCGGCATCGGACGGATTGCCGCACGGCGCGTGCTGGCGCCCCCAGTTGTGCCCCCACTCGTGGGCGGCCACCCAGTCGGCGCCGGGCAGGTCCCAGCCCACGGCGGCCCGGCCGCCGATGTATCCGATCCCGGCGATGCCACTGGTGTACGTGGGGTCCACGACGCCGAAGTAGTAGCGTGAGTTGCCGTCGGCCAGGCGGAGCGCGTCGAGCTCACTCAGGACCCGGGTCCACGCGTTGTTGCCGTTGTCCGGCTGCAGCGCGGGCTGGGAGGTGGTGTAGGGAGCGCGTAAGTCTGCGTCGTACGCCGCCAGCGGGTGCAGTCTCATGGCCGCGGTGAGAAAATTTGCCTTGTTGGCGTTGGAGACGTTCCCGCGCCTGCCGTTCACGCTCTCGACGATGGGGACGAACCGCACGCTGAACGGCGCCGTTGTCCGCACGTCCAGAGGCAGCGGCGTGCCTGAGACGGGGAATGCGTTGTCGGTCTCGTCCGCCTCCGCGATGGCGTTGGCCGGATCCACCGTGGCCACGATGGACAGGTTGGGCCGGATGAGCGCGCCGGGCACCGGCACGTTCCAGGAGGCGCCTAGGCGTCCCTCGTTCGGCGAGAGCGGGACCGATGCCCCCGGCGCGGCGATGGCGAGCTCATTCACCAACGCACCGTGGTCATAGAAACGGACGTCCACCCCGGGCGTCGCGGCGTTGGCCTGGTTGGCGGTGACGAACACGCGGAGGAAGCCATCCCGGCCCTCGACCAGCGGCACGGTGCCGGTGTAGGTCTGCACGCTCTGCGTGAGGTACATCCCGTCGATCCGCAGGTTGAGCCCCACGGCGGCGCCCTCGCCATAGCTCACCTGCGCGAGCGCGCTGCCGCCCTCGGGAAGCGTTACCGCCTGCGCACCGGGCGTGGGCGAGTACGTGACCCCGGCGGACGTCACGCTCTCCGCCGTCACGGTGTAGACGCCGGCGGGGAGATCGGACAGGGTGGCGGTGGCGGCAACAGGCTGGGAGAAGTCGTTCGGCCCGGTGACCGTGACGGCCGCGGAAGCCCCGGGCGGAAGCCCGGCCACCGAGATGGCCAGCGTGGCTCCCGCCGCACCGTACGCCACCTGTGCGGAGGCCGCGGCCGCGCCTTCCGTCACCGTGATCGACTGGGTGTCCTGTGCCGGCCGGTAAACGTACCCACCACTGCTGACCACGGCGGCCGTCACGGTATACGCGCCCGGCGTGAGGCCGGCAAGCGTTTCCGAGCCGATCACGTCGTGGGTATAGCCGCCTGGCCCGCTCACGCTGACCGCGGCGGCGGTCCCATCGGGGAGCCCCGATACGGCCACGTCGAGGCTGCCCGTGGTAGGCCCGCTCGGATCGCCAGCGCAGGCGGCAACCAACCACATGCAGACCGGCAGGAGCCGGCGGATTCCGCTCATGCAACCATCCAGTAGACGAGGTCTCACGCTAGCAGAAGGACGTCAACCATCCGGCGACCCGCACCGGTCCACAAATCGGCCGGACGGTGCCAATCCCTGCAGTCCGGCGCCCCCGAAGCCCCGGGCCGAGGCGCCCGATGGAAAGATAGATAATGGCCCGGCCGCTCAATGCGTGTTCCACTTCCCGGGAGTATGATTGCATCGCACTGAAGGCAAGCTCCCCCGAACATCGCGTGACGCCGGTCACATTGCGCCAGGCGCCCAGCATCTATTTAGAAGGAGCCCTCCGGAGAAGACTATGGAAGAGCTTGCGGCGCAGACCTTCTGTCAGCGTGCGGCGCTGGAGCTTGCCGCCCTCATCACCCATCAGCGAAAGCCACGCGGGCGGCAGCGGCGTGACTCCGCGCTGCTGCGCCGATTCGTGTCCGAAGTCCTGGCCGGCGGGCCAAGGACCGATCTCCTGCAAGGCGGGCCGTGGCGGGTCGGCACTCGGCCGCTCAAGAAGCCGGGCCGCGGCGGCCTGACCTTCATCCCCTTCGCGCAGCGCGGCCAGACGATCATCATGGTGAACACGGCAGAGGAAGCGGAGGAGCTGGTGGCGTTCCTCAACTACTGCGGAACGGAGGAGTTCACGACGCGCTGAGCGCGCCCGCAGTGCCAGCCCAGACTTGACCGCCTGCCGTGCGGTTCCTATGTTCCCGCCGCACCGCTCCATCAATGTCAACTCGCCATCCCGCGAAGCGCGGGGGCGCCAAGCCACGGCCCGGTTCACCGGCGGATTCTGCTCCGCACGACCAGGCCGCCCGGCCCACAGGACGGGCGACGCGCGCGTGCGCGCGGCGGCCTCGGAGCGGTTCCTCCCGCACGCGCGGTTCTCCCGACTGAAAGGCCATGCTCCAATGACTCGTTACTTCATCCGAGGACGGGGGGCGCTTGCGCTGCTTGCCGCCGGCGGGCTGGTGCTGGGCGCCACCGCCTGCAGCGACGACGACAGCAGCGGCGGCATCACCGGTACCGTGGGCCCGGAGGGGAGCGCGAACTTGCCGACGCACGACCAGCTCCTGGCACAGCTCAAAGCCGCGCAGGCAACGGACAACAAGGGGTTCGGCCTCAACATGTGGGCGACCGTGGTGGACCGGAGCGGCATCGTCCGGGCGATCGCGTACACCGGCACGAAGGAAGACGATCAGTGGCCCGCCTCCCGCGCCATCTCGGCGCAGAAGGCCAACACCGCGAACAGCCTGAGCCTCAGCAATCTCGCCCTGGCCACCGCCAACCTGTACAGCGCGGTGCAGCCGGGCGGGAGCCTGTTCGGTCTGGAGACGAGCAACCCGGTCAACACCGACGCGGCATACGGTGGCAATGCCAACGACTACGGCACCACGGCTGACTACATGCTCGGGAAGCGGATCGGCGGGGTGAACGTGTTCGGCGGCGGGCTGGCGCTGTATGACGCGACCGGCGCCATCATCGGCGCGATCGGCGTGAGCGGCGACACGTCCTGCGCCGACCACAGCATCGCCTGGAAGACGCGGGACGGGCTCGGGCTGGATTACGTACCTGGCGGGGTGGATCCGCTGAGCGGGTACGACAACATCGTGTTCGACATCGACGCCAACGGCAAGAGCGCGAGCGGGTGGGGTCACCCGACCTGCCCGCTGGTGGAAGCCGACGTGATTGCCGAGGGGCAGGATCTGCCGGTGTCGTATCCGGTGAATTCCGTTACGCCCTAGTGAAGTCGTGGGTGGTGGGTGGGGGGGGATGACCCACGCCACACAACGCAGGTGCCCCCAACCACCCCCCCCCGCCGCACGAGTTGCTC